>JBDRGZ010000078.1:0-4566 GCA_043817345.1 Patescibacteria group bacterium | reverse complement strand
AATGAAAGAAAATGTCTTGAGTTGCACCACCAACTGTAACAACTTTAAATGTTTTATTTTTAACCATATTTATTTCTTAGCTTTCTTGTGATTACAAATTAAATATATTAATTGACCTATAGCTAGACCAATAATACCAGCGCCTAAACTCAATAAAGAAGCTTCACCAATTCTTGCCAGAATTAAAACAACAGGAAAAACTAAAACAAAAAATAAAGCAATTTTAAATCTATTTTTATCAAATAGGCCAAAAAACAACAAACCTGATAGAAAAGCAAATATTATTGTAAATCCTTCCCAACATTCTGGGCAGCTACCAATCCATCCGCCGGGAACTCTATACCCAGTGATATCTTCATATAAACTGCCCACATAAGGCGCCAAAAAATATGCCAATATTATAATTACAACAAATATTAGGAAAAATTTTAATTTTTGGTTCATAAAACCTCCTTATTACTCTTGATAATTTAATTTCAAGAGATTTAAGTCATTTATTAAAATATTATATGATTCTTGATTAATTTTGTTTTTCTTTAACCAATATTTCAATTGTTTTTCCATTAATTTAATCTTTCCTAATATTAATCTTTTATACATATTTTTTATCCATAATTGTCTCTTCTTGTATTCTTTATTAAATTTCTCATCCCATTTCTTAATCACTTTCAATTGAGCTAACAAAAATTTACCATTCCATTTGTTTTTTAACCCTCCAGTATTCATTATCTCTTCTACATCTTTAATTATATCATCAATAGTGATTTCTTCAATAACTTCTTCAATTTCTACTGGTTCTACTGAATCTTGTTGATAATTAAAAACATAACTACTTTCAGTATTTAAAGCTGTTGATCCTTTAACAGAACTGTCTGCGACCTCATCATTATTTAAATTACTAACTATTAATTCAAAAACTCCATCACCAGTACCCATCAAATTAACAACATATTCTCCATCTAAAGGATCTGGAATTAAAGCAAATTCAGCTGTATTATCAAATCCTGAATAAAATGCTTGTGGAATTTGGTTTAATATATTTGAATTTGTAAAATCTTTTCCTAAAATATTACCCTTAGGATCAATGATTTGAAAATCTACTGGTGAATGAACTTTAATCAAAAGAAGTTTTGAAAAAATATTCTTTTTAATCATTTCTATTGGTTCAATTCCAGTTAGCTCTTTTATGATAATCTTTTGTGCTTCAGTTACAATATCTGAATGATTAAACTCTAACTCAACTGTTGACCAATTTAAAAATATGTTATTACTTCGATTCGGTACAGTTTCATCGCCCTCTGCATATTCTAACCCATGATCTCCACCAAATAATATATTATTGAACTTTTCTGGATACCCATGTTCCCATTCTCCTTCAATTCCAATATTTTCTTCTACTCTTAAAATGTCTACTGTGCTATCATTACCCATTTTACCAATAATATTTAATCCTCTAACTAAATTCATTTTGTCTAATTTGCTTGGTGAATTTAAATCTTCTAGAAAGGTATTCACAGGATAATTATTTGAATATTGTCTTAAAATTCCTGTATCTTTATCTTTAAGATAATCAAATGTTGGTAGAAGTTCTTGAATAGATGTCATTGGTAAACCATGAACATATTGAAAAGCACTACCATATCCATTAAAGTCTGCTTCTACAGTAAATATTCTTTGCATTATATAATCTTTAATATCTGGTCCAGCTTCGCCAGCTTCCCATACTAAATAGCTTTTTGTTGCTCCTTGGTGTGGTGTACCTAAAAATATGACCTGATCTATATCAACCTCATCAACTCCATCTGTGTCTTGTAAAAATAGCTCATTTTCAATATAGTATCTGGTTACTAATCCTCCCATTGAATGTGATATTATATCAACCTTACTAGCTCCTGTAATCTGTTGTACCTCATCAATCTTTCTCATTAAATCATATGCAGTTAATGTGTTGCTTACACGCCATTGATAAGGAAAAGCAAAAAGATTTTGATTTTCTGTATATATGCAACCTGTTGGTGTATCACACCCTACTGTTTTTAAAGCTTCCCAAAGATTATCATAGGTGTGTAATAACGGATCAATTTGCCAACCACTTAAAGGAACATTCCAACTACCCATTAAACCTGGGACAAGAATAACTGGATTAATCTCTGGTGCCTCTGGCACAAGAGATATGTTTATAACTGCACCTCCATTACAAGGAACATTAATACCTGTAATTTCTTGCTCTACATATCCTTCAAAATTTGCTACAACATGTAGCCCGGGAGGAAAATTACAAAAAGGAGTAAAAAAAGAATATTCTCCATTAGAGTCACTTGTTGTTTCGCCCATTACATCAAATCCATCAGTTAATTGTAATGTAACTCCTTCTAAAGGATTACTTGTCTGTGAATCTGTAACTTGACCAGATATATCACCTCCAGGCATGATAATTATAGCTTTACTTGGTTGAGTAAAAACAAAAAAACTTCCCAACAAAAGGAAGATCATAAAAAAATACACTTTTTTGATTTTGAATAGTTTTTTGAGCATAGATTTTATATTTTAATTAATTAACTATCTTAATTTTAACATACACAAATTAAATCATCAATTTAAAATATTTACTTTTTAATTTTCTTGATTGTCTTTAATGGGGCTAAATAATTTTCATCACTAACAACTTTTTCGCCAGTTGCCTGCTCGAGCTGTTCTCTAGCACCTTTTGCAATTCCACTACCCTTTTTAGCAGAAACTGCATTTTCATCATATCCTTGTGATTCATCTTTTTTAGCAATTCTTGTTGTTGAAAGTTCTGCTAAAGCTGTAAAAACAAGTTCTGCTTCATTCATTGCATCGCGTAAATTTTCATTATCTAATTTTTTTAAATCTTTATGTTGTCTAGTAGTTAATTCACTCCATTCCTTGTGGATGATATCTGTTAACTTAGCATATTCTAAACCTTTTCTAACTCCACTGTCATCCCAATAATCAGTTAATTTATTCCTAATTTCTTGCCCTCTCATTCTATGTTCAATCCATTTTTCTGGCGCCCCCATTTTTTGCCTATTTTTTCTAGCTCTATTCACGGCTAATTCTGGATTAACTGTCTCCTGAAGCCTTTCATAGCCAACTTTAGCTAACCAAAGTTTAAAAGGCTCTGCCTTTTTAGATGGAATTGACTGTATTAAACGAAAGATGGTCTCAACATCAGCAACGTCCGTTAAATACTTTTTGCCGTCTTTAGCAAATAATTTCAGTTGGTCACAGTTTGTGACCACCTCACTTCCTTCATCTTTTAAACGACTTTTAAGCGTAGTCCAATATGTCTTTGCTTTTTTATGTTCTTGCTGGTCTGTTAGAACAGAAATAATATCAACAACAGAAAAATACCATTTTTCTTCTTTTTCTGCCCACTTTCTACGCACAGAAAAATCTTCAAAAAGAATGATTGATTTATTTATAGATTGGCTTTTGTGTGACATGTTGTTTAAAATATATTATTAAATAATAAAAAATTCTTTTTTTAGAAAAATATTAACACTAATCGTAATCAGGATATTGTTCTGGGCCAACTCCACGTTGGTCAATTATTTTCGGAAAATCATAATCTTTTTCTTTTTTCTTAATATTGCGCACCCCTTTAAATTCAACATCAAACTCATGCCCATCTCCAAAATCAAATATAAAATGAAGTTTAGGCAATTTTTTGTAATCAAAATCACAAATATGAATTTCATCTGTTTTAAAAGTTGGGTGAGGATCGTCTTCCCAATATGGGGCAAAAAACGAAATTGAAGACCCTGTAAAATATGGATCAGCTTTTTTATTTTTTTCAGGGAGATCAAAACCATGCATATGATCATTTTCCCAACCCATAGACTCAATAATTTCTTCTGCTATATCTAAAAAATCCTGTGAACCCAAAATCTCTATATCACGCCAAACTAGCTTTTTAAGAAGATACACAAAACGAAATTTATAAATTGCATCTTCTGTGTTTTCGTTTGTGAAAACTTTTTCAAATTCCTGCTTATATTCTTCATATTTTTTAAGAACTTCATCAAAATACTCAACATGGCGACCTTCACCCACAACATCATTGATTGTTTTATAAAAATCTTTATCTTTAATTTTTGGTTTAGATATTACAGTTTTAGTTTTAGACATATAATCATATTTAATATTTTACCTTGTATTTTATAATGTATGTTAAACACAGAAACCACCATAAACATGAGTTAATATTTTAATAAATAGTAAACTTATCCACATTCTGATTTTTAACAACAATATGTTACAATTTACTCAGGTATTATTATTCATAACACCACTTAAAAACAAGCGTCGCCCGTTGTGGGCCATGGCTTGTTTTTTTATTTATCTATTTCATTATATTTTAAATTTTCAATTGAGCTTGTGTTGAATTATATAGATTAATTTTTTGTTTAGTTCATAATATGTACTCATGATTTTAATAAATTACTTACAATTTGAAATAAAGAGCCAAAAACAATCCAGATTAGCCCTCTTATTGGTGCATAGTGATCCCTGAATTTTTTCTCTTCTTTTTTATTTTTTATA
>JBDRGZ010000077.1:0-12170 GCA_043817345.1 Patescibacteria group bacterium | reverse complement strand
CAAAAGTTTTAGATTATTTAATGGACCCACTAACTCGAGATTTTTCTCGGGTTTTTGATTTGGTTATTATTTAGAATAATTAGTATAATTAGAACAATTAGAATAATTTATTTTTCTTCCTCTAATATTCTCTTAGAAGGACTAAATTTAGGATTCTGTATTTTCCACTTTCCTACAAACTGCCCTATACCTTGAGTGTCTCTTTTATCTTCACGAGAGGGAAGTCGTTGTGACCATTTGACCATATCTTCAAAATTTATCTTGTATCTACCTTGTACAATGATATATCTTAATTCCCCACTATTAATAGCTCTACGAACAGTTCGCTCATTTACTCCAAAAAGTTGGGCTGCTTGAGATGGTGAAACACGTACAATAGACATGGTTAGGTGGTTAGGGTGTTAGGTGTTAGGTGGTTAGGAATTCTAAAACCTAAAACCCTAACCGCCTAACATTCTGGCTTTGTCTACACTGGTCTTGACATATTGTCCATATATATAGACATATGTCAAATATATAGTGTATTTTGTTATGTTTTTTAATAAAAAACGTATAAATTCTAATAGTTATGTAAAAATGTAGATTTGTCTACACTGGTCTTGACATTTTTAGTATAATTGAGGTATAATTTTCTGTCAAATGGGTCATTGTCAGGGCTCTTTTTTTAACATATAATTATGATTGTAATGTTACGCATTGTAACGTTTTTGAGTATTTAACGTCTCCTGTTATGACAAAAATGAAAGAGAAAAAATTAGTTGATAAAGTCAGGCGAAAAAAAGACCCGGAAGCTTTTAAAATTTTGTATGATACGTTTCAGCAAAAAGTTTATCATAAGATAGTACGTAGAGTGCCAAGCACAGAAGAAGCGGAAGATTTAAAACAAGAAGTTTTTTTAAAACTATGGAACTATATCATTTCAAATGATAGAGAAATTGAATATTTATCAGCTTTGATATATAAGATTGCGCAAAATTTAATTGCTGAGTATTATGTTAATCAAGGTTTAGTTAAAACCTTTAAAGATAAAGACAAGATTGATTTAGATGAAGTTGCATGGAAAATTGAAGATAAAAAAGAGAATATAGAATATGCTGTAAATTTAAAAATGGAATTTAGAGAGTTAAAGATTAATTTAGATAAACTTGAACCAGAAGAATATCGTCAAGTAATTGAGTTAAGATTTCTAGAAGAACTATCTCACAGAGAAATCTCAGAAATTTTAGACAAGCCAGAAGGTAGTGTGCGCGTCTTATTGCATAGAGCAATTAAAAAATTACAATCCATAATGGATATATAGATATGACTGAAAAGGAATTAATTAAAAATTTAAAGTCTTACGGAAAAGAATTCCGTAATCAAACAAAAATATCAGAAGACCAGAAAAAAGCTGGTTGGGATTATATTTATTCTAAAATTCAAGAAGATTTCGATGTAGTTCAGGAAAAAGTGAAAACATCGTTTTTTGTCCGTTTAGCAGAAAATATTGCTGCTCAACGTTTAATGTTAAAACCAGTAGCTACATTTAGTTTAGTGCTGGTTCTTTTTGTTGTCTTTTCTTTTGCAACAGTTAATGCTTCAAATAACACATTACCAGGCAATCCATTATATAACTTTAAGATTGCAGCTGAGAAAACAAGATATATTTTAGCTTTTTCAGAAGAATCAAGAGCAAAGATGAGTTTAGATATTGCTAAAAGACGTGCTAATGAATTTACAGCTTTAATCTCAAGGATAGATAGTAGCTCAACACAAGAAAATCATAATACAGTTACATATGTTTCAGATCAGATTAAGAATCATTTAACAGATGTTAAAGACAAGTTTTCTAAAATGAACTCAGAAAAAAATTCAAAAGATGTTTTAGCTATGGCTAAGGTGATTAATAATGATATGGATGACATTACTGAAGAAGTAAGTAAAGCAGGGGGTGGTGCAAAAGATGTTTTAGATGAAGTAGATGATATTAAAATGGTTGTTTTGGCAGTTTTAGTTGAAAGACAAGAAGCAGGGGATTTAAATTTATCAAAAGAAGAATTAGAAGAAGAAGTTGTGGAACAAATTGCTAAGATATCGGGTGAAGTAGATCAAGCTGTTTATGAGGAAGATATAAATGAAGAACAAGCAGGATTGATTTCAGAAAATGTACAGGCTGCTGAAGTACTAGTAGGAGAAAGCCTTTCAGAATCTTTGGCAAAAGTAAAAGAAGCAAAAGGGTTATTAAATGATATATCTAAATCAGAGGTTAAAGGTGTTGAAATAGTTGTTGAACAAGAAGATATGTTAGAAGAAGTAGTAGAAGAAGAAAATGGCTCAGAAGGGGTAACTTCAACAGAGCCAGTTGTACAATCAGCAGTAGATCCATTTTTTGCAAGTGAAGCTTGGGAATTAGAACAAGAAGAGAAAGTTGAGGAATTTGAAATTAAAATTTAGATTTTTTGTCATACTGAACATCCCATCCTGTCATCCTGAACTTGTTTCAGGATAAAACTAGCTTATTTTGAAGGATTCTGCATAATCCCGAACTAAATTCGGGATGACAAAAGGGCAGTTTCGTAATTTAATTAATTAATTAATATAATAAAATGTTGTGTCCTCCACCTTGTATTCATCAAAAGATGAGTATAAAGTGGAGGGCAGGGCTGACCACGAAATGGTCGACCCCGATTTTACATCGTGGGGGAAGGCTCAAAACAAAACTGTTTGCTAGCAACAACTTATTTGGGTAGATCTGCTAAGTAAGACTGCAAGCAAACAAAAGGTTTAATAAAATTATGAAAAAAGTTTTTAATGTTGGAATGATTGCCGCATTAGTCTTAACAGTAATTGCTGGTGCTTTTGCTCCAGTTCAAGCTGTTACTGCAGGTACTTTAATTAAGACTGCAGATAACTCAGCTGTTTACTACTATGCTTCTGACGGCAAACGTTATGTATTCCCTAACCAAGCTACATATAATACTTGGTATATGGGAGATTTTTCTGGTGTTGAAGTAATTTCAATGTCAGAAATGGGTGATATCCAACTTGGTGGTAACATTCCTTACCGTGCAGGTACAAGAATGATCAAGTTGAATAACGACCCTAAGGTATATACCTTAGAACCAGGTGGTGTTCTACGCCACGTTCCATCAGAAGCTGTTGCTGCTGATCTTTTCGGTGCAAACTGGAATACAAAGATCGATGACATGCCAGATTCTTTCTTTGCTTCAACATATACTTATGGTGATGCATTAGTTGCTAGTTATCCAACTGGATCATTAGTAAAAGAACCAGGCGGAGCAACTGTTTACTATATTGATGGAACAGAAAAACGTCCTGTTTCAGACGAGGTTGCATTTAATGCAAACAAGTTTGATTGGGGTAATGTTCAAGAACATAGTTTATCAGCATATACTGATGGCTCATCAATTACTGGTGAAGAATCAGATTTGACTACTCCAGTTGGAGAAGGTGGTTCAGGTGTTGTTTCTACTGGGACTTTAACAGTTTCTGTAGCTTCAGACACACCAGCTTCAACAACATATATGGGAACACAAGCTCGTGCCCCATTTTTGTATGTTAATTTAACAAACAATAGTGCTGGTGATGTGGTAGTTGATTCCCTTGTTGTTGAAAGAGGTGGTTTAGCTTTAGATGCTGATTTTGCGTCTATTTCAGTTTTTGAAGGTTCTGTAACTGGCAGTCAAGTTGGTAATAACAAAACTTTCAATTCAGACCACAGAGCAACTGTTGGCGAAGATGTTACTGTTAAAGCTGGTACTACTAAGAAATTAGTAATTACTGGTAACATGACTACTAGAGCTCTTATGAGTAATGGTAATGCTCCAAAATTAGGTTTATATTCAATGACACTTAAAGGTGATGCTACCTTGAGTGCTTCATTACCTATTTGGGGTAATGTTATGACTTTAAACAATGCAGTTATAATCGCTTCTGCTACTGTTGCTGCTGGTGGGAGTAACCCAACAGCAGACGGTACACCAAAAGTTGGTGATACAAATGTTGAGTTAACAGAAATTAAAATTACCAATGGTTCTTCAAGTGAAGAAATTCAAGTTGAAAGAATTGTCTTCAAACAAGCTGGAACTTTAGCTGACAGTGATATTACTTCATACTCTTTGTATGATACTGATGGTGCTGTAAAATTAGCTAGTGCTGCTCAAGTTGATAAATATGTTGAATTTAACTTAACAACTCCTTTAAAGATTGGTAAGTCCAAGAATAAAGAGTTGATGTTAAAAGCAGATACAATTGATAGTGGTTCTTCAAGAACAATTCAGTTTGATATTTATAGAAATACTGATGTTGTTGTAAAAGGTTTGACATATAATGCATATGTTATCCCTACATTCCCAGCAACTTCACAACCTTACTTTAACCATACTATTGATCAAACAATCGGTAATGGTACATTAAAGGTTGAACCGGATTCAAGTTTTGTTGCAGCTAATATTGCTGAAAACCAAACTGGTGTTCAGTTAGGCCAATGGTTATTTACTGTTAAAGGTGAAGCTGTTGATATTACTGCTATTGCAACATGGCTTACTATTACTGGTTCTGGTTATACACCTGATATCACTAATGGTATCTTTTATGATGTTGCTACTGGTAAAGGTTTAACAGGCGCTACTGATGCTACTGGTGCTGCTACAGCTCAAACAGGTGGTGTATCTTCAACAGATACTATTTCACTTGGTGTAGGTGTTCACAAAATTGGTTTTAAAGCTGATTTAAGTGCTGATTTTGCAAATGATGATACTATTGTCGCTACTATTGATCCAGATGGTGATTTAACAGTAACTGGTGAAGTAACTGGTAATACAATTACTCCAACACCAGCTGCTACACAGAATTCATCTACTATGACTGTTAAAACAGCAAGTGTTGCTGTTTCAATGTCAAATTCTCCAGCTGCTCAAACAGTTATCAGGGGTTCTAATGGTTTAACAGTGGCTAATGTTCAATTAGATGCTTCAAGTTCGGGTGATGATGTTACTATCACCCAATTAAAGACTGTTATTAGAACTAGTGGAATGAATCCATCAGAATTGTCTAATTTAAAGATTTTTGATGGTACTACAGAATTGAGTTTAAGCAGTGACGCTGATCCTACAGCAACTGCTGCTGGTTCAGTTACAACCACTTGGAACTTCAGTCCAGCTGTTAAAGTAACTAAAGGAACAGTTAAGACATTGAAGATTACAGCCAATGTAGCTTCAACTCCAGATGCTGCTGAATGGTATAAGTTTGGATTACAAAGTGGTTGTACTGTAACTGCTAAAGATTCTGGTGCTGAAGATGCTGCTAAGACTTATACTCTTACTGATGGTGCACAAATGACTATTGCTACTGCTGGTACTTTAACTTTAGCTAGAAGTGATAGTTATACATCTGGTTTCTTAGTTGGTAATTCAACAGGTGTAGCAATTGGTAAATTCAAAGCTTCTGCTACTTATGAGGATATTAATATTGAGAAATTGTATATTGATATTTCTGCATACAACGGTGGTGGAATTGATGAGTTAGGTGCCTTATATCTATATGATGGTGCTACCCAAATTGCTGAAGCTGTTATTACAAACACAAGTGCAGACGCATTACTATTTAACATGGATTCTAATCCATTAACTATTACAAATGGTTCAGAAAAGGAATTAACTTTGAAAGTTGATACCCCAGTTATTAGTAAAGTTGCTGGTGTTGGTACTAACGCTAATCCAGTTGATGGTTTCATTGCTAGTATTGAGTTAGGAAGCACTGACGCACGTATTACTGCTAAAGGTGTTTCTGGTCAAGCAGCATCGGTTACAGATACAACCTTAACTTTCCCAAGTTATGCGTTAGTTAAGAGTAAGCCAACTGTTACTATTGCCGCGACTGGCGATAGTGTAACAGCTAATGGTTCATATGACTTAATTGATGTAACTGTTACAGCTGATGCTAAGGGACCGGTTGGTCTTTACAAGATGACATTTAAAGTGTCAACTACAACTGTTACTGCTTCTGACTTCCAGGTTTATCAAGATGGAACATTAGTAGCAACCGAAGATACAACTGCTACTGAAGGTATTAACCTATCATACATAGATGGTAATTACGCATTATTAGAGGTTTACTTTAATGATGCAGGCGCTATAGGTGGAAGAATGAAAGAAATCCCAGCTGGCGAATCAAAGACATATGTCTTATCTGCTAGTGTAACTGGATATACTTCAGGTTCATCTAATGGTGTAGCTACATCTATGACAGGTGATGATGCTATTGCATCTGCTGATTATGATTTGAATGCTGTAGCTGTTGATGCTGTAGACGATGATGACTTCATTTGGTCAGATTTGGCTTACGGTAATACAACTACAACTGCTACAACCACAACTGAATGGTTGAATGGTTTCTATGTTAGTGGTTTGTTAACAACAACTTCTTCTGCTAAATCTATATAATCTCAATTTATTGAGTGACATATAGTTTTATATATACAGAATTAAAAACCCCCTATCCCGATTTTTCGGGATAGGGGGAGTTGTTTTTTTATATATAAATATGTAAAATGTATGTATATGAAAAATTCAATCTTTCCGCTCCTAGCACCAAAGCAGAGCTTGATGTAGAGCAGGTAAGTTTGAAGTTTAGAATTTTGGAATAAACCATGCTAATTTTTATTGATGAATCAGGAATTCACAAAAATGTAGATAATTCTACGTTTGTTTTAGTTTATGTTGAAATTAATAATTATGAAGTAATAGAAAAGGAAATTGAAAAAGTTGAAAAAGAATTAAATTTAGATTATTTTCACTGGTCAAAAACAGTTTGGAAAGTAAAGGAAAAGTTTATGGATAAAATTTTAAAATTAGATTTTAAAGTTAAAATTGCAGTTATAAAAAATCCAGTCAAACCTAATGAAGAGTTGGAAAGAATTTTAACCCACATGATCATAGAAAAAAATATTAAAAATATTTATCTTGATAGTAAACAACCAAGATGGTATGATAGAAAAATCAAGAAAATTTTAAGAGATAAAGGAATTTCTATTAGAAAATTTAAAACAGTTAATGATAAACAATTTGCTGGCATTAGATTGGCGGATATGGTTGCTGGCTTATCAAGATCATATTTTGATAAAAAAAATTTAGATAAAATTTTAATATATTACAAAAGATTACAAAATAAAATAATAATTATTTTAGAATAACAAAAACCCCGCCAAATGGCGGGGTCAGAAAGTCTGGTAGTCCCAAAAGGGACTTTTCCACTGGAATTTGTCCCAGGTTTCTTGTTATGCTTGCATAGTAGCAAACATAATATTTTTTGTCAAATTAAGTTTTCCACAGAGCTACCATATATTTTTTCAGCTTTATTAAAATTTGCTAAAATAATGGATTTTTTGTAGAATAAAATTGTATGAAGAAAATACTTTTAATTTTAATTGTTTTAGTTCTAATAGCTGTTGGTCTTTGGTTTTATTTTAATCAAGATCAAGAAGATAATCTTCCTTTAGTTAATAATCAGGTTGATGAAGGAATATTAGATATTGATCCAACTGAATTAATTGTGTTTGAAGTGAAAAAAGAAAAACTATCTGATTTTCAAAAAGAAAGAGGTTTTGATAGGTTTAATATTGCTAAAAATATTATTGAAGAAAATAATGAAGATTATTTATCTAGTAATAACTATTATGCTTGGTTTGAAATAGCATCAGTACAGAAATTAATTGGGGATTATGAAAGAGCTGCTCAGATGTGGAAATGGCTCAATCAGGCTTATTCTTCTAATAGTATTTCACCAGCTAATTTAGGTGATTTATATAAATCATTTGTGATTGATAAGGAACAGTCAGAAATATATTATTTAATGGCCTTAGATAGAGATAAAAAAGATTTTCAAATCTATTATGGGCTATATGAACTATATCGCTATCGTTTTGAAGATTCAGAAAAAGCTTTACAGACCCTATATGATGGTTTTGAAAATAGTCCAGATAATCAAGATTTTGTAAGTGAAATAAGTAGTTATTTATTAAAATTAGATAAAAGAGATGAGGCAGAAAAAATAGTTGAGGAATTTATTAAAGATCATCCAGAAGCTTTTAGTTTAAGAGAAAAATTTAACTAGAGTTCTAGAGTTCTAGAGTTTTAGGGTGTTAGTATCCTAACCACCTAACTACCTAAAACTCTAACCACCTAATTATGAATATTTTAAAAAAAATAATTCAAGCTTTGTTATATATTTCTTTAGCAACCCCGTTAATTTTCTATCATTATTTCTTTTATCCTTTTATTACAACTAAAGCTTTGTTTTTTCGTGTTATTATTTTGTTAATTGTTTTGTTGTTTTTAATTTATTTATTTATAAAAAAGAAAATATCCTATAAAACCACTCCTTTATGGTGGTCTTTTTTAATTCTAGTTATTGTTTACTTTTTATCAGCTATTTTTGGTATGGCTTTTGGACACAGTTTTTGGAGTAATATTGAAAGAGCTACTGGAGTTATTTTCTTTATCCATTTATTCATATATTTTGCTGCTTTAGTTTTTGCTTTTAAGGAAAAAAAGCAATGGCAATGGCTATTCCGTACCTCACTTTTTGTAAGTTTAATTGCTGTTGTTTATGGTTTAATGCAACATTTTGGTTTAGCTGATGCTATTAATACAACAGGTTTGCGTATTTCTTCAACCTTAGGTAATCCAGCTTATTTTGGTAGTTATTTATTAATTAATATCTTTCTAGCTGTTTATTTATTTGTAAGTGATAGAAATATATTATGGAAAATATTTTATACATTATCTGGGATTTTATCAGTTTGGACTTTGTTTCTAACTCAAACCAGAGGAGCATTAGTTGGTTTAGTTGGCGCTTTAATATTATTAGCTTTATTAAATATATTTAGAATTAAAAAAGAACAAAGAGTTATTAAAAGAATTAGTGCAATATTTTTAATATTAATCATATTATTTTCTGTTTTAATTTTTGTTTTCAAAGATTCCAAGTTAATATCTCAAAATGACACATTAGGTAGAGTAGTTTCAATTTCCCTTAATGATTATACTACTCAAACACGTTTAGCTGCTTGGAGTACATCATTTGAAGCATGGCAAGAAAAACCTATCTTTGGCTGGGGTTTAGAAAATTATGGCTATGCTTTTAGTAAATATTTTCCTTCAGAGATATATACTGATTCTGGTTCGCGTATTTGGTTTGATAATGCTCATAGTGTATTTTTTGAACATTTAGTTTCTACTGGTCTTTTAGGTGTTTTATCATATTTTGCCATATTCTTTCTTGCTTTCCTTTGTCTGTTTAAAACAAAAAGAATATCTAGATTAGAAAGTAATATATTCATAGCTCTTTTAGCTGGATATATTTTTGCTAATCTATTTGTTTTTGACACTATTAATACATATATTTTAATTGCTTTAATTCTTGCTTTTATTAATAACCGGGTTATAGATAAAGAAGAAAAAGAATTTAATTTTAATTATCTTAAATTTGGTATATTAATTATATTTTCAATATTTTTAGTTTTTGTAGGGTATAAGTTAAATATTGAATCTATAGAGCAGAATAAATATTTACTTGAAGCAGAAGCTTATGCTCGTGAAAATGATATTGTTACGGCCAATTCACTATATATCAAAGCTTTAGAAAATAATTCTAATATTCATACAGTTCTTGAAGTCCGTCGTCATTTTGCTATTTTTGTCAGAAATGATGCTAATAAATTATCAAATTATGAAGCCGCACCAATGTTTGATAGGGCTATTGAAGAAATGCAAAAAAGTATTGATGAAGACCCAAATGAAATCAGACATTATTATAATTTATCTCAACTATATTTAACTTCATATAAAACAAATTTAAGCCGTTTAGATAAAGTTATAGAGATGAAAGATAAAATGATAGATATCGCTCCACAAAGAGCTCATACATATTATCAAATAGGTGAGGCATATGTTTTAAAGAAAGACTATGCTAATGCTTTAGAAAATTTTCAAAAAGCTGTAGAAATTAATCCAGATGTAGTTGACACACATATTAATGTTATGGCTATTGCTATTTTAACTAATGATTTAGAATTAGAAAAACAAGAAAAAGAAGCAATACTTAGAATAAAATCAGATTTTTTTGATAAAGAAAAAGGTTTAGTAAGATTTATTCCTTTGTACAAAAGAATGGATCGCAGAGAACAGTTTGTTGCGGATTTAGAAAAATTAATTCAGCTTTATCCAGAGAAAATTGAATATTTTTCAACTTTAGCTATATTTTATGCTGAAATTGGAGAGAATCAAAAATCAGAACAAACTATTAAATTACTTTTAGGACGAAGTCAAGAACTTGATAAACAAGTGGAAAGTTTTGTAAATAAAATTTATACAGGTGAGTTTTTGGTTAAATAATAATCTTGCTGAAATTTGTTTTTCTAGATTTATTGTGTTGTTGTCATTCTTTTTCTCATCTCAAGCGCCCAAACCTTTGTCATCCTGAACTTCCCGCCTTTGTCATCCTGGACTTGTTTCAGGATAAAACAATCTTATCCTAGAAGAAAGTTTAATTTGTAGAAGAAAGTTAAATCCCGAAATAAATTCGGGATGACAAAAGGAATTGATAAGGAAGAAAAAGTTCTGAATGACAATATTATAATTGTTCAGGATAATATTTGTAAATCTATGCCAGAACTGCCAGAAGTAGAAATATTACGAAGAGATTTGGCAAGAAAGACTATTAATAAAAAAATAGCCTCTTTTGGTGTATTGAATTTAAAAACATTACGAGGTGATAAAAAACTATTTCAACAAAAAATTAAAAATAGTTATTTTAAATATATTAGAAGACATGGGAAGATTTTAATTTTTAAATTAGCTAGTGGATATTATCTATTAGTAAATCTTTATTCAAAAGGCGATTTAGTTTATAGAAAATACAAGGAAAATGAAAAACAAGATTTACCAGATAAATACACAAAGATATTATTTGAATTTGAAGACAAATCAAGAATGTTTTTTAATAATAAAGGGCAATTTGGGTATTTACAGATTTTAAGCGATAATGAACTTAAAAGAATGCGGGTTAAATTTGGGATAGATCCAACTGATGATAAATTTAGTTTAAATTCTTTCTATAAAATACTTCGTAATAAAACTACAAGTATTAAGAATATTTTGATGAATAAAGATCTATTGGTTGGAATAGGGGCAATTTATGCAGATGAGATTTGTTTAGAAGCGCGAGTAATGCCTGACAAAGGAATAAAATTGCTTAAACAGTCAGAAATTAAAAGACTATATACAGCTATATGTAAGATTCTTAAAAAATCTATCATCCACAATGGGATTAGTGGAAATTATATTAAATTTATATCTGTTCACAATAGAGAGGGAGAAAAATGTTTGGAATGTAATTTAGGTGTGGTTAAAAAAATATTAGTTAGCAATAGAAAAACTTTTTATTGCCCTGTTTGCCAGAACTAAAAATGCGTGTTTGTTTAAAATGTGGTATAATTTTAGTTGAAGTTAAGTTATCCACAGGACTATCTTAGATTTTTTAAGATAGCTTTTGCAATTTAAAAGGTCGAAAAATTAAAAAACACAAAATATATTAAGTAACCAAAATATTTTAAAGAATTTTTTAATGGTGCACGTTAAAAAACAACTTTAATTGATTTTTAAAATATAAAATAAATTTATGAAAGAATTTTATCGTAAAATTTTTAAGAATACTACATCAATTGTTGTGAGCGTTTTGGTTTGTACTTTTTTAGTTAGTGGTCTTGCTTTTGCAGCCACAACAATTAGTGCAAATATAGAAACAGCTGGGACATTAGATGTAACAGGTCTAGCAACCTTTGATCATGCTACTACTACATCAGCAACCACCACAGACTATTTATATATTGGTCCAGATGGTGCAGAAGGAACATTTGATTTCCAGGGTGGTGATTTATATGTTGCTAATGACGCTGAAGTTGATGGTGTATTAATTGTAGCTGGTTTAGGTACATTTGTTAGTGGAATTGATACAGCTGGAGCAACAACTGATATTACTTTGCAAAACGATGAAACAATAATGAATGCTACAGATGGTAGTATTACCTTTGGTACAACTGCTATGTCTATGGCTACTACAACAGCAACAACTACTGGTAGTGTTTGGGTAAGTGCCCCAGCAGCTGTAGC
>JBDRGZ010000076.1:0-5000 GCA_043817345.1 Patescibacteria group bacterium | reverse complement strand
AACATAAAAAATAGATCCTTCGACTCATAGCAACCCTAAAAGTCGCTCAGGATGACATTATTTAAAAAATGATTAAAGTAAAACAATTAACAAAAAAGTTTGGAAATTTACAAGTTCTTAATGAACTCAGTTTTAATATTGGTGAAAATGAGATTATTGGTCTAGTCGGTCCTAATGGGGCAGGTAAAACAACTACTATGAGAGTTTTAACTGGACATTTGGCTTTTGAATCAGGAGAAGTAGAAGTTTTAAAGAATAATATGGCTAATGAAGATAAAGCTTTATTAGCTAAAAAAGAAATTGGATATTTACCAGAGAATAATCCTTTATATCCAGAAATGCTTGTTTATGAATATTTAAACATGATGGCTGAATTTAAACAAATCAAAAAAGAAGATATTAAAGAAGAAATTAAGAAAGTAGTTGAAAAAGCAGGTTTACAAAAAGTATATTATCGACCAATCTCTGAATTATCTAGAGGATACAAACAAAGAGTTGGTTTAGCTGCTAGTATATTAGGAAAACCAAGGATTTTAATCTTAGATGAACCTACTGAAGGTTTAGACCCTAATCAAAGAGTAGATATCCGTAATTTAATTAAAGAATTTGGAAAAGATAAAACAGTTATTGTTTCATCTCATGTGTTATCTGAAGTAGAGAATACTTGTGATAGGATAATTATCATTAATGAAGGTAAAATTGTTGCAGATGAAAAAACAACAGATATTCTAAGGAAAAACAAACATAGCGATGTATTAATAGTTGAACTTGAAGGAAAAGATATTAAAGATAAAATTATTGATGCTGTAGGTACAGAAAACATTATTGCAGAAAATGTTGAAGGAGATAAGATAAAATTAGAAATTAAAATGCCAGACGAACAGGAATACAGACCAAAAATTTCTGAATTAGCTAGTAAAAACAACTGGATAGTTTGGGAAATGAGAGTTGTAGAAAGTAAATTAGAAGATGTGTTTAGAGAATTAACAAAATAGTATGCTTACAATAATTAAAAAAGAACTTAAATCATTTTTTAATCAGCCAATGGCATATATATTGTTGGTTGTGTTTTTAGCTGTTGTAAACTTTTTCTATTTCCGTACCTTGTTTTTAAATGGCGAGGCTACTTTGCGTCCAATGTTTTCTTTAATGCCTTGGATATTCTTATTTTTTATTCCTGCTTTAGCAATGGGGATTTTATCAAAGGAAAAAGAAACAGGTACTTTTGAGATTTTAAATACACAAAGTATTAAAACAAAAGATATTGTAATTGGCAAATTTGTAGCAGTTTTTCTTTTTGTTGCTATTGCTTTAATAATTACAATCATTGCTCCCATAACTTTAGGGAGTTTTGGTAGTTTTGATTTAGGAATTATTGTTAGTCAATATTTAGGTTCATTGTTTTTAATCGCTGGGTTTGTTGCTGTAAGTATTTTTGCTTCAAGTTTAACTAAAAATCAGATTGTTGCTTTTGTTCTTGGTATAGCTTTTAATTTTGTTTTAGTATTAGTTGGTTTTGAAATGGTTGTTTTAGCTGTTGCTGAACCATTTAATATTATCCTTCAAAAGCTAAGTATATTTGGTCATTATGAAAGTGTTTCTCGTGGGGTATTGGATATTAAAGATTTAATATATTTCATTACACTAGTCATTGTCTTTATTTGGTTATCTGTATTCTTTTTTAAGAGAGATTTGATTAATAGAAAGAATAAAGAGTATAGGAAATCAGTTCAGGTTTTGGTTGGTGTAATAGTCCTAGCTATTTTAATAAACTTATTCGGGGGATATATCAAAGCTAGAATAGATTTAACATCTAATAGACTGTTTACCTTGTCTAAAGCAACTAGAAGTATTGTAAGTAATATGGAGAATGAGATAGTTTTAGACCTGTTTGTTTCAAAGAAATTGCCAGCACAGATTAGTTACCAAGCACAAGACGTTAGGGACATATTAGGTGATTACAAAAAATATGGAAAAGGAAAGATTGATTTAAATATTCATTATCCTGATGTGAATGAAGAAGATAAATTAAAAGCCCAAGAATTAAGTATACCAGCTATTCAGTTTAATGTTATAGCCAAAGATGAATTTCAACTTAAACAAGGTTGGCTTGGTTTATCTGTTTCTGTGTTTAGTCCATCAGGTCAAGGCGAAGAACAAGAGTTACTAGGCAAGCAGGCCATTCCTTTTATCCAAAGGACAAGCAACTTTGAATATGCTTTAACTGGTTTAATTTGGCAAATGACTAATACAGATCAAAAAAAGATAGTATTTTTAACTGGCCATGGAGAAAAAAGTTTACAACAGGATTTTACAATTATTAATTCTGAATTATCTAAACAATATATTGTAGAAGAATTAAACCTAAAGAATGAAGATAATACTTATGTAGATATTACAGATGACACAGCGGTCGTAGTTATTGCTGGCCCATCAATCCCACTTGATGGTACAGAGCTAGGTAAAGTTAAAGAATATTTATCTAATGGAGGAAGTGCTTTTTTAATGGGTAAACAAGTAGAGATAAACCCACAATACATGATAGCTACTAGTACAGACAGTAATTTAAATAATATATTAGATGATTATGGTATTGGGTTGGAAAATAATGTTGTTTATGATTTAAAGTCTCATGAAACAGTTACTCTAGGCCAAGGAACAGTATCATACGTTCTCCCATATCCTTTATGGCTAAGAGGTCTAGCAGAAGAAAATGATGTTTCAAAAGATATTAAGACAATTGTTTTACCATGGACAAATGAAATTAATTTATCTAAATTGGGTCAGGTTGACGGCCCAGTAGTGAAAACTTTGTTTTCAACTACAGACGCGGCTGGCGTACAAATGATTGAAACGATTAACCTAGACCCGCAACAACAATTTATAACTCAAGGATTAAATACAAGAAGCTTAGTTGTTTCAGTTGAGAAAAACGAGGAAAACAGAAATACAAGATTAATAGTAGTAGGTAATAATGATTTTGCAGTGGATGGTTTTGGACAAAACTATCAAGAAAATTTAATTTTTGTTTTAAACTCAATTGAGTGGTTAGCACAAGACGATATATTGTCTTCAATCCGTGCTAAAAATTTGACAAATAGTCCTTTACTTTTTTCTAGCACAGGACAGAGAGATAGAATTAAATACTTTAACATGATAGGGATACCACTTATTATTGCTATTTTAGGAATTTGGTGGTTGATGAGAAGAAGAAGAATAAGTAAGAGAGAATATGAGAGTTAATTCAAAATTTTTAATTTAAAATTTTAAAATAAATTTAAATTTTTAATTTTTAAAAAAGTTTATTATTATTTTGATTTACTAAATATTTTTTGTCATCCCGAATTTATTTCGGGATAAAACAAACAAGCTAAGATAGACACAAAATCCTGAAACAAGTTCAGGATGACAGCATGGGTGTTAGTGAGAATTAATAAAGATAATGTTTTACAATTAAAAATATAACCTTATGTTAGATATTAATAAAATACGAGAAAATACAGAGGAAATTAAAAAAGCTCTTCTTAAAAGAATGGAAGAGAAAGACTTAGATTTGGATGCAGTTTTGAAATTAGATGATGAACGAAAAGAATTAATTCAAAAAGTAGAGGAATTAAAAGCTGAAAGAAATAAATATTCTAAAACTAAACCAGATGAAGAAATTATTAAAAAGATGAAATCAGTAGGGGATGATATTAAAAAGTTGGATGAAAAATTAAAAAAACTAGAAAATAATTTACAAGAAAAATTAGCTGAAATTCCTAACATTCCTGCAGAAGATGTAAAAGAAGGTGGTAAAGAAAATAATGAAGTAATTAAAACCATTGGAGACAAACCTAATTTTGGTTTTAAAGCTAAAGACCATGTAGAATTAGCTACTAGTTTAGGTTTAGTAGATTACGAAAGAGCTGCAAAAATGTCTGGTTCAGGATTTTGGTGCTATACAGGCACAGGGGCCGTATTAGAATGGGCTCTTCTAAACTATTTTATCCAATTCCACAGAGATAATGGGTATAGTTTTGTAATTCCCCCATATTTATTAAATGAGAAATCTGCTTATACATCAGGGCACTTGCCAAAATTTCGTGAAGATCTTTTTTGGGTATCAACTGAAAAAGAAAAAGAGCCTGCCTGCAGAAGCGACAAAGGGTTGTTAAAGAGCGAAGGAGGAAAGGCAATGTGTTTAAATGCAACTTCAGAAATGATGATGGGCAACTATCATAGAGATGAAATTTTAGATGGAAAAGAATTACCAAAGAAATATTTTTCATATTCATCATGTTTTAGAAGAGAAGCTGGTTCTTATCGTAAAGAAGAAAGAGGAATGGTTAGGGGACATCAGTTTAATAAGATAGAGATGTTTATCTTTTGTAAACCAGAAGAATCTTGGAATTTCTTTGATGAATTACAAAAGAATGCAGAAAAGTTAGTTGAAGGCTTAGGATTACATTACCAAAGCTCTTTATTAGCCGCTGGAGACGCTTCAGCAGCTATGGCTAAGACAATTGATGTTGAAGTATGGATTCCTAGTATGGAAGTATATAAAGAGGTTTCTTCAATTTCTAATGCATTGGATTATCAGTCAAGAAGAGGAAATATACGGTTTAAAAATGAAGAAACAGGTAAGAATGAATTTCTACACATGTTAAATGCTTCAGGGCTTGCAACAAGTCGTATAGTTCCAGCTATTCTAGAACAGTTTCAACAAGAAGATGGAAGTGTAAAAGTTCCTGAAGTTTTACAAAAGTTTGTTGGTAAGGAAGTAATAAAGTAATAGAGTAATAAAGTAATATATTTTTTGTTATCTTAAACCTCTTCTTTTGTCATTCCGTTGAAAAACGGAATCTAGAAATAAAAATCACGAAAAGTTATTTATAGTCTGGATCCTCCCGCTTAGCGGGATCGGGATGACAAGAAAATTATTAAAAGTTTTAAGAAAATAAAAAACCCACAGCAATCATTTACTGTGGGCTAACAAAGGGAGGTTAGGTTCTTGTTCT
>JBDRGZ010000075.1:0-23345 GCA_043817345.1 Patescibacteria group bacterium | reverse complement strand
AAAAACCAAATGTAAAGATGATTATAAAATCTAAAGAGACGATCTTTTTCATAGAAATTTATTATATTTTCTCAATTTTAACTTATGCATGATATATTGAAATAAGTTTTTAATAATAGACAATCCATACTCAACACTTCTTTTAAAACCAATCATAGATGCTTCTGGAAAATATCTTGTCTCAATTGGCACCTCTTGAATAGCTAGCTTCTTAACCTTAAGCTGAATAATTATCTCCGTATCAAAAACAAAATCATCTGAATTATTTAAAAAATTAATCTCCTTTAATGCTTTTCGTGAATAAGCACGAAAACCTGAATGATATTCTGTTAACTTTAATCTTAAGAATATATTTTCTAATTTAGTCAAAGAAATATTTGCAATATATTTCCAAAGAGGCATGCCACCTGCCCGAGCACTTCCTGGTCGCATCATACGGGAACCAAAAACCGCGTCTACATCTTCCCTGATCAAAGGCAACAAAAGATCAGGTACTAAACGCGGGTCATATTGATGATCTGGGTGAATCATTATTATAATATCAGCTTCTTGTTCAAGGGCTTTCTGATAACAAGTTTTTTGATTAGCTCCATAACCACTATTTTTTTCATGCCTAAAAACAACTAAGCCCAACCTTTCGGCCAATTCAACAGTCCCATCATTGCTAAAATCGTCTACTAAAATTACTTCATCTACCCAACCAGCTGGTATATCATTTAAGGTCTTTTCCAGGGTTTTTTCAGCATTATAAGCAGGCAAAACAGCTATTACTTTTTTATTATTTCTAGAAATCATCACTTTGATTTTAACAAAAAACTAATATATAAACAAATAAACAAAAAAAATATAACCCCGAATTTTCGGGGTTATATCTATAACTAAATAATTAAATTTAATTATTGTTTCAAGCCTGAAGGTGTGGCACTAACAACTGTTCCTGAAGTGAATCCACCTGTACCTGATTCTAGCATGAATGTAATGGTATAATCTGAAGTTCCACCTGCGTTGGCATATGTATATACATAGCTACCAGTATTTTGAGGATCTTCTGGAACAGCACCCATATATGTATTAGAGCCTGTTGCTATTGCACTACCAGCTGTTATGGCTGCTGGATAAGCCGCAGCATCGTTATAATACATTTCTAAAGCTGTTTGAATTTGTTTAACATCTGAAATTCTTCTTGCATCGCGTGATTTAGCACGTGCATTATTTAAAGCTACAACTGCTAAAGTGGCCAAAAGACCAATAATAGCAATTACAACCAATAATTCAATCAGAGTAAACCCTTTTCTATTTTTTTTCATCATAGATTTTTCTAATTAATTTGTGTTTTAAAGGCAATCACTTGCCTTAAAGTCTAGACCTTAAGATAAACCTTCGACCTTTTTATCTTAATTATTTATACATTTTATCCACAACTACATTTATTATATCATTTTTAGTCAATATTCGCTAAAATCCTGAAGCCATGTTGTACATTGGCATGATAATGGCAGCTACCATAACACCAACTGCTACACCAAGAACCACCATGATTAAAGGCTCAATTAAACTAACCAAATTAGTTACTAAATTATCAATTTCACGTGAATAAAAATCTGTTAGTTTTTCTAATACTTTATCTAAATTACCTGTTTTCTCGCCCACATTCATCATGCGAGAAATCATAACCGGAACTTCTTTGTTTTGTATAAATACAGTAGAAACAGGGTTTCCATCTTCAACCTCTTGAACAGTCTGTTGAATTAAATCTTGATAAACCACGTTACCAACAATATCTCCTGTTACTTTTAACGCTTCAACCAACGAGACTCCACCAGCTAAAAGCGTAGCCATACTTCTAGTGAAACGAACTAAATATATACGTTTAAAAAGAGTACCAAATATAGGCAATTTTAATTTCATTATATCAAAAATATAACTTCCTTTTTTTGTACCAACATAAGAACGGCCAGCAAATACTAAAACTAAAACAACCCCAATAATTGCCCACCAAAAATTAACAAAAAGATCAGAAGTACCTATTAACATTTTTGTCGTCACTGGCAACTCCTGCCCTGTTTCTTGTAAAATCCCTGTTAATTTAGGAACAACAAATATCATCATTACTATACCAACAACAATTAAACCACAAACAATAAAAGCTGGATAAATCATTGCCCCTTTAATCTTACTCATTAAATCATAATCTTTTTCTTGCTGATCAGCTAAATAATTTAAAATTTCATCTAAACGCCCAGATGTTTCCCCGGAACGAATAACCGAAACAAAAAAATCAGAAAATACTTTTGGATGACTAGCCATAGAATCTGAAAGTTTTGCTCCGCCATCGACATCGTCTGCTAATTGAGAAACAACTACTTTCAATTTAGGGTTCTCGGTCTGTTTTTCTAAAATGCGTAAAGATTGAACAATCGGCAAATTAGCACTTTTCATAACAGACAACTGTCTAGAAAACAAAACCAAATCTTTAGGTCCTACTTTGTTTAAAAAATCTATATTAGCAAAAACATCTGAGGTTTCTTTTTTAGCCTTAATACTTACAGGGAAAAAATTCTTTTCTGTTAATATTTCAACAACAGCCGACTCTGAGGTGGACTCGATTGTTCCCTTAAACATTCTTCCTTCTTGATTTTTCGCTTTATACTCAAAAAAAGGCATAATCTTATTTTAATATCATTTCTCTAAATTCATTTTTATCATCAACATATTTAACAGCTTCATCAATTAAGACTTCTCCACTTTTAACTAATTCTGCTAAACTTCTTTCTAAACTGATCATCCCCTCGTGACCCGACATAACAATTAGATCAGGTATACGTGAAATTCTATCCTCAGCGATTGCTGTTGCTACAGCACTATTATTAAGTAAAATTTCAACAACAGGTAACAGTCCTCCACCCTGTCTAGCAACTAAAATTTGATTTAGAATAGCAATTAAATTATTAGCTAAAAGCTGGCGTTTTTCTTGTTTTTCCTCTGCTGGTATAAATGATATGAAGTCATTTATCGCATCTTTAATGTTATGTGAAGATAAATCTAAAATAACTAAACATTTTTCTGATAATTCTAATATTTCATTAATATATTTTGCATAATCTTTTCCATCCACAACTGCTACTCCAACATCTATGTTTAATAGATCTTTTACACCTTGAGCAAAACTTGGGGTATCAATTCCTATTTGTCTCTGTTCTATTAAACTTTTCTGGTTAACAAAAATATATTCAACAGGATCTTCTAATGTAATGATTGTTTTGTTTGAAGTCTTGTTAATATATTCTACTATAGCTGCTATGGTTGTTGTTTTCCCTATCCCACTAACTATAACTAAACCTCTTTCAGCTACAATTACTTTTTCTAACATCTTAGGCAGATATAGTTCTTCAACTGTTCTTACTTTATGTGGAATAAATCGTAAAATAGCTGACAATTTATTTTCTTGTCTAAAAAGTGTAATTCTAAAACGTAGATCATCTGCAAACTGGTGAACCAAAACAAAAAATTTCTTTTCTGAAAACTCTTTTTTTTGCTCTCCAGATAAAAGATCTAAAATATTTTTTTCTAAAAATCCTCCTGTAACAACTTGTTCTGGCCAATCAACTAACTTGTTATCTACTTTGGCTTTAATTTGACAACCTGTAGATAAATGCAAATCAGCTACACTTTCTTGAGCAGCTTTAACTAAAATATTTTTAAATTCCAAATTTTGCGAAACAGTCATTTTATTTATCTATTAGTTTCTTTATTTTACTTATAACCTCTGATGGAAGAAAATGAGCTTTGATTAAATATTCATCTGCCCCCAACTTCAACCCTTTCTCAATATCTTCTTTTTGTCCTAAATTTGTTAACATAATAACTGGAATTTTCTTTAATTCTTTATCTGATTTTATTTTTGTAATAACTTCAAAACCGGTCACCTTGGGCAAAACAATATCAAGTAAAATTAAATCTAATTCTTTTTCATTAACAATCCTTAATGCACTTTCACCATTAGTGGCCATAATAACATTATATTTTTCCAGCTCTAACTTAGTTTTATACATATTAGCCAAAAACCCATCATCTTCAACTAACAATATTGTCTGTTTTTTTGCTCCTCCTTTTGTCTCTTTTTTCTTAAGCATATATTTAGGTTTTAGGTGATTAGAGTTTTAGGTGGTTAGGTGGTTAGGATACTAACACCCTAAAACTCTAGAACTCTAGAACTCTAGAACTCTAACCACCTAGATTATTCTTTAGTTGCCCTCATGACGTCTTCAATTGTTGTTAAACCCTTCAAAGCTTTGATAAATCCATCTTGTTGTAAAGTGGCCATTTTTTTAGCTAAAATTTCTTGACGAATTTTTTCTAAAGAAGCTCCTGAGGCAATTTCTTTTTTAAGATCATCTGTCATGTCTAAGACCTCAGCAATTGCCAACCGCCCAGCATAACCAGTACTGTTACAATGCTTACAGCCCTTGCCATGATAAAATTTCATCTCTGTTTTATCCTTTAAAATAAACCCTTCACTTTCTAAGTTTTCTTTTGGTGTTTTACCATATTCTGCCCATATGAGATCAACCATCTTTTCTGGTATCTTAAATTCTTCTTTACATTTTTTACAAATTTTTCTAACCAAGCGCTGAGCAATAACAACATTTAATGTTGATGTTAATAGGAAAGGTTCTACTCCCATATCAAACAACCTAGGAATAGCTCCAAAAGAATCGTTTGTATGGAGTGTTGATAAAACAAAGTGACCGGTTAGAGCAGCATGAATGGCTAACTCTGCTGTTTCTGAATCACGTATCTCACCAACCATAACTATGTCTGGGTCTTGACGTAAAATTGATCTTAAACCAGCAGCAAAAGTCAATCCTACTTCTGCATTAACTTGTGACTGGTTAACACCTTTTAAATAATATTCAACAGGATCTTCTAATGTAACAATATTGATACCTTCTTTGTTTAATAGATTTAAAACTGCATACAAAGTTGTTGATTTACCAGAACCAGTTGGACCAGTTACTAAAAATGTCCCGTGTGGTTTATCAATATTATTTTGAATAATCTCTGCATTTTTGCCACTAAAGCCTAGCTGTTCTAAAGTAATAACCCCAGAGGATGTGTCCAAAATTCTCATTACAACTTTTTCTTGTTCATAAAGAGGTAGGGTTGAAACCCTAAAATCAACATTCTGCTTATCAATATTAAGTCTAACCCTACCGTCTTGTGGTATACGAGTTTCATCAATCTTAAGATTTGAAATAACTTTTATACGAGAGACAATAGATGCGTGAACTGCTTTTGGTAATAACAATTGGGTCCTAAGTACTCCATCAATACGATACCTTACCCTTGTCTGGACAGTAAAAGGCTCGATGTGTATATCCGAAGCTTTCATCTCTACACCATGCCTAATAATTACATCTACCATCTTAGAAATTGGAGCTGATTTTACAACCCCACCAACAGTTTCATCTCCAACATCTTCTCTTTGCTCTTCTTTTTTTTGTATTTTATCTTCAGCAACATCTAAAGCTTGTTTAACTTCTGCTTTTAAAACAGAATATTGTTTAAACGCCACACCAAAAGATTTTTTTGAAACTAAATAAAAATCTGCTTTTAAATTCTTTTGACGAGCTATAAAATCAAGAGCTTCTCTCGCTTTTAAATTAGTTGGATCAGTTAAACCAACTTTCAATGTTTTCTTATCCTCATCAAAAACAACCATCTGATATGTCTCAGCTAGATCGTGTGGTAACAAATTGATTGTTTCCTTATTTATATCACTACCACCCAAGTCGATGTACTTTAAACCATAATGCTCAGCTTTAAACTGAGCTACCTGTTCTGTGTCAATCATTACATCCTGTGATAGATTTTCAAAAATATCCTCAATTTTGGATATTTTTGTTAACTCTTTGACTTTTTTGTCATCAATCAATTTGTCATCTTTCAACTTTTGGATTAATTCTTTTTTATCAATCATATTCTATTCAAATTTAATAAACGGATTAACCTTTCCTTTTTCATCAACTTCAAGTGGCCAATCACCAAATTTTATCAAACTCATAAATTTTTTACCTTCTAGCACCTTAATAGATTCATCAAAGCTAGATATCTTTTCTTCAACTGTTTTTTCCGGTGTTTCTAAAAGATAACTTTTTTTGTCTTTATTAATAAAATTATTAAAAACCAAAACTCCACCAATAATAATTATGAGGGCTATTACAACCAATTGTATAATTATTTTCCTTAATCTTGCTTTATCCATATATATGTGGGGTTATAAATAATATGCTCTTAATTTAACTGAGAAAGATTCATCAACTGAAGAAAATTCAAAACCAACAACATCAAATAATCGTAAGCTCTTCTCAGTCATGGTCATAAACCGTTTAAAGCTTGAATATCCACTACCTGTTATTTTTAAATCAAACTCTACTATTTTAAGTTTCTGTTCTTGGTTTTTATCTTCTAATTCTCCCAAATTTCTACTTTCAATTAACTTTGGATCTACTCTATTTGCTTTTGGTAAACCAAAACTGTTAACCCTTTCGACTGGTACAACAACTTTTCCATCTTCATCAAAGATACCAACATCAACAGATTTAAGTTCAAAACCATTCTTAGATGTAATATTATCCAGAATAGCTATTGTGTCTGGTAATTCAGCCTCACTTGGTAAAACTGTCTTTGCTTTTGCAATAATTTCAGGTTTTAATGTTTTAAATGAATCATTAATGCTTAAAAATTCCGTATATTTGTTGTTCATGTTTTCATACTCTGTCTGTCTAGTTGGTAAAAGATCTCCTCTAACTGAATCAAGTTCTGTATAGGCACCTTTAATAAAAAAGATGTATAACAACAAAACCAAAACAATAATCTCAATAAAAATTAAAACAAAGAATGTCTGATTTGAAAGTCTAGAAACTAAAATCGAGCTCTTTCTTTTTCCTGAAGCATTTTTTTTGTCATCTATTATTTTTTTAGCATTGTTCATCATAGTTTTATCCATTTAGAAAACCTGGGACTAATAGTATGTCTATTTCAAATTCTACAAATTTGCTTATTTCAGGTTCCTCGCCTGGTAATACCTTTTCTTCTTTTTCTTCAATTAAATTCAAACTTTTAACTTTAACTGCTGCTACATTTTCTTTGTCTTCTTCAAAGACTAAAATCTGTTTAGCTGCTTCTGTATAATCAAGAGCCACTATTGTTATTGTAATAGTATCTCTAACCTCATCTAGATTAATCTTCTTGTAATATACTCCAGGAACAATTGTTTCTTCTAGGTATGAAAAAATATTACTTGTATAAACATGGTCGTCTAATAAATTATTTAAAACACTCAAATGGTCCTGCAAAAGAACTGCTTGCTTATTTGTATCAACTAAATTTGATTGTTTTTCTCTCAAAAGTTCTATGCGCTTATCAAAAGAAGTAACTTTCTTCATTTCTTCTTTTGTTTCTAAATCAATCCATATGAAAGCGCCTGCTGATATTAAAACAATAGAGACAAGAACAGATGCTAAAATTATTATCTTTGCGCTAAAAGAAATTTCCCATACACGTTTGATGTCTGGCATTAAATCAATATCAAAACTTTCATCTATTTCTTTTCCTGACGTAAACTTTGATTTTTCTTTTTTAGTGTAATCTTTAATTTTAGATTTGTTAACATCTCTTTTGTAATATAAATCTTCTCTCTTTTGTAGTTCTGGTTGAATAGGTTCTACTGGTTTTTCTTTATGAAACTCTGGTTTTGTGTGAATCGAACTTTTATCGCTAACAGCGTTTGGAAATATACGTTCATCTTTTTTTATCTGTTCTTTTTTTTCTTGTTCTATCTTTTCTGTTTGCTTCTTTAAATTTTGTTTAAGCTTTTTTTCTTGTTTTTTAGATTTTCTTTTCTGTACATATTTTTTTAGCCAACCGAAAAGACTAGGTTTCTTAAAAGTACCCTGCTCCATTAGTGGTTTATCTTTTGATTCTCCAGTCGGTTCACTCATTGTAAAACTGACTTTGTCTCTCACTTTTTCTGCCATCTTTCTTTCAGCTAGTTCTTTCTTGCGTTGATCGATTGGTAATAAATTAATGTCTGTCATATTTTTTTAGGTGGTTAGGTTTTAGGTGGTTAGGTTTTAGAAAATCCTAAAAATCTAACACCCTAAAACCTAAAACCTAAAACTCTAGATTATTCTATCTCTCTCATAGCAAGGCCCACAGCTACAGCAAAACGAGGACCTATTTGATCTAAAACTGTCTTTAGTTCAACAGGATAGATAACTCTAGCCCAAGGATCACCAATAATCACCTTGATATTTAATAGTTTGCTTAAATATTCAACCAAGTTAGGTAAATATGCTGAACCACCCGTTAAAACAACTTTTTCAACACGTTTGTCTTCTCCTTGAGAAGAATATAGGTCAAAACAGTATTTAATTTCATTAATAATTGGTTCAATAGAACTTTCAATTGCCCTAGGAACACCTTGCCCAGAATTTGCAGCAGTAGAAAAACCAATATCTTTTTTAAACTGTTCAGCTCTTTTTAAATCCACATTGATCATTTTAGCAATACGTCTAGTAATTGATGCCCCACCAGTATCAACTATACGATTAATAACAGGAATACCTCTGTCTACAATACTAATGTCTGCTGAAACAGAACCAATATCAATAATCATAACAGGTACATTTTCATGCCCAACCAAAGATCTTTCTAAAGCAAAACTTTCTGTTTCTAAGTTGATCAAATCCATTTCAGCAGTCTGAAATATTTTCATATATCTATCAACATTTTTTTTAGGTGCAGCTACAATTAAAACTTTTAGATGTTTGCCTTTTTCTGATTCTTTTTCTTCTCTGTCTTCTTTTTTAGATTCTTCCTTTTTCTTGTCTGATTCTATCTTTTGTTCTTCAATTACCTCTGAATAAAGATTCATCTCTTCAATAGGGAGTGGTACAAATTTTTTAGCTTCCCAAAGCACTGCTTGATCTAATTCATTCTTCTTCATTTGTGGGAGAGAAATAACTGAAGAAAAAACAGAAAAATTAGGTAGTGCTGCTATCGTCTTATTGGTCGTAACCCCTGCTCCACTACAGATCTTTTTAATTAAACTGGCTATCTCTACTTCTGTTTCTTGGTGTTTGTTAATGGTAGATGAAACAGGAAAATCAGCATAACCATAAGTTACGAGTCTTGGTCTTCCATTTTCATTCTTAAGTTCTACTATTTTAATGCCTGCGTTTCCAATGTCTACTCCCAGGTAAGATAAACTTTTTGAGCCAAATAGTTGCATAGTGTTTTACTGATATAATGATAAAAAACGGTTATACACACCTTTGTTAATATATATCTATAGTATATCATAAAAAAAAGGTCTCACCAATTGCTTTTAAATGCTTTTTAATGTAATATTATTAATATATTAATAATTAGTAATTAATATGAACAATAACTAATTCATATTAATTTTTTAAAGAATTTATGAATACTCTACTCTATATTATCATTGGTGTGGTCATTGTAATTGTTGGTTGGTTAATTGGTGTATATAATGCACTAGTAAGATTGAACAACAAAACAAAAGAAGCATGGTCAGATATTGATGTACAACTAAAAAGAAGACATGATTTGATCCCAAATTTAGTTGAAACCGTCAAAGGTTATGCAAAGCATGAAGAAGGTGTTTTTACTAAAGTTACCGAAGCTAGAGCCAATGCAATTTCAGCTAAAAATCCAGCTGAAGCAGCAAAAGCAGAAAATGCTTTAACAGAAACATTAAAAAGTTTGTTTGCAGTAGCTGAAAATTATCCTGAACTAAAAGCTAGTCAAAATTTTCAAGAACTACAGAAACAACTTGAAGAAACTGAAAACAAAATCGAGGCTTCACGCAGATTTTATAATGCAAATGTACGTAACTTTAATACAAAGATTGAAACTTTCCCAAACAATATGGTTGCTGGCATGTTAAAGTTCAAAAAATATGATTTTTACGAAGTAGCTGATGCTAAGGAGAGAGAAAATGTAAAAGTTAAATTTTAAATATATACTAAAGAGCAAGAAAATTTTCTTGCTCTTAACCCTGCCCCGATAGCTCAATGGATCGAGCAATGCCCTTCTAAGGCAAAGATGGGGGTTCGATTCCCTCTCGGGGTAAATACAAAATATTTTTTAAAATCTTAAATACAAACCTATGCTCATTGTTTGGCTCCTTGTTTTTGCCTTTTGTTTGTTTATATTAATAAAAGCAGCAGACTATTTTACAGATGCTTCAGAAAAAATCGGCACAATTTTAAAACTTCCTCCTGTTGTGATTGGAATTTTAATTGTAGCTGTTGGAACATCTGCTCCAGAACTTGCTACTTCAATTTTTGGTGTGTTAAAAGGAGAGGCTGCTATTCTAGCAGGTAATATTGTTGGTACAGTAATTGCTAATATATTATTAGGTCTTGGTCTTGTTGTTGTTATTTCTTGGCGTGTAGCAAAATTTAATTGGGATAGTGTGTCTAATGACATGTCATTCTTCTTAAGTGCGGTTGTTTTGCTAGTCTTAACATGTATTGATGGTATCTTTAATTTTTGGGAAGCTATTATATTCCTAGTTGGATATGTAATATATGTTATTTACAGTCTGGACATTAAAAAACAGAATCCTAAAAAAACCAGAGATGATTTACATAAAGAAATTAAATCTAAAATTAAACAAGATCTAAAAGATGACGGTGAAGATAAATCAGTTGCTTGCAAAGAAGACCTAACTAAATTAATCCTAATTTTCATTGTCAGTTTGCTTTTTATCCTTATATCTGCAAAATATACAATTGATTCTCTATTAGAAATTGCATCAATCGTTGGTCTTGGTTCCTCTATTTTAGCCACAAGTATTGTGGCTATAGGTACTTCTTTACCAGAAATTTCAGTAGCAGTATCTTCTGCCAGGAAAGGAAACTTTGATATGGTGTTAGGAAACATTATTGGTTCAAATATTTTTGATATTTTTGTTGTTTTCGGAGCTGTTGGACTATTTGCAAATATCCCTATTCCTCATGAAATAATATATGTTGCTCTGCCATTCTTGGTTGCTACAATTTTTGTACAATGGTTAGTAACAATGGATAGACAAATTACAATTACAGAAGGAATGATGATGACCTTGCTATACATTGTCTTTATTGTTAAGCTATATAACATATTTTAAACACATGGATAAACAAATACATTCTTTAATTAAAAAAGAGGAACAACGCCAGCAAGAAAAGCTGGTGTTGATTGCGTCGGAAAATTACACATCAAAAGATGTTAGAGAAGCTTTATCTTCTGTTTTAACTCACAAATATTCTGAAGGTGAGCCTGGTAAAAGATATTATCAAGGTAATGAATTTGTTGATCAAATAGAAATATTAACTTGCAAAAGGGCATTGAAAGCTTTCGGGTTAAACAACAAGAAATGGCATGTAAATGTAAAAGCTGTTTCAGCAAGCATAGCTAACTTGGCTGTAATATCTGGATTACTTGAACCTGGAGACAAAATATTGGCAATGAATTTAACTCATGGGGGCCATCTTTCTCATGGTTGGAAATCTCCTTCAGGAAAACCCATCTCCTTTATTGCTAAAATATTCAACCCTGTATATTATGGGGTTGAAAAAGATACACAAGTTTTTGATTACAATAAAATTTTAAAACTGGCCAAAAAAGAAAAGCCTAAGTTAATAATTTCAGGAGGCACAGCATATGCTAGAGATATTAATTACAAAAAATTATCTGAAATTGCTAAAAAAGTTAAAGCCTACTATCTAGCAGATGTGGCCCATGAAGCAGGTTTAATTGCTGGAAAAGTTTTAAAATCTCCTTTCCCACATGCAGGTGTAGTAACAATGTCTACTCAAAAAACTTTATGTGGACCAAGAGGAGCTGTTATTATCTGCAAACAAGAATTTAAAGATAAAATTGATAGAGCAATCTTTCCTGGTCTACTAGGTGGTCCATGTGATAATGTAATTGCATCAATTGGTGTTTGTTTGCAAGAAACCCAATCAGTTGAATTTAAAAAATATGCTAAGCAAACAATTAAAAACGCAAAAGCCTTGGCTAATGAATTAAAAAAATATGGATTTAATGTTGTATCAAAAGGAACAGATAAACATCTAATTTTAATTGACTTAAGAGATAAAAATATTAATGGGCATGACGCATCTGTGGTCTTAGACAAAGCAGGACTGGTGTGCAACAAAAACACAGTTCCTTTTGAAACTAACTCTCCAATGAAACCTTCTGGTATTAGGTTAGGAACTCCTGCTTTAACAACAAGAGGTATGAAAGAAAAAGAAATGAAACAGGTTGCTAAATGGATAAACGAGGCATTAATTGAAAAGAAAAAACCAGGAAATATATTAAAAGAAGTGAAAAGATTAACAAAACAATTTAGGGTGAAATAAGATGAATAAAATAATTTTAAATGGTTCTCAAGAAGCTAAAAAAATATTTAAATCTTTAAAATCTAAAGCTAGTTTAGTAGCTATTTTAATTGGTAAAGATTCTGCCTCACAGATATATATAAATATTAAAGAAAAAAGAGCTAAAGAAGTTGGAGTTAAGTTTAAAAAACATATATTACCTTCTTCAACCTCAGAAAAAAAAGTTACTGATTTAATTGAGAAGTTAAATAAAGACAAAAAAGTAAATGGAATATTAATTCAACTTCCTTTACCTAAAAAATTTAATACACAAAAGATTATTGAGAAAATAAATCCACACAAAGATGTTGATGGTTTTATTAATACAAAAATTATTCCACCGACAATACAAAGTATTGTACATTTAATTAAAATGTCAAAGAAAAAAATAGAGAACAAGAAGTGTATAATACTGACTAACAGTAATGGGTTTTCTAAACCATTAGAAAAAGAATTAAAAAAGAAAAAAATTAAAGTAAATATATCTTTAAAACCTAAAAAAGATAATTATTCTAAATATGATGTTATTGTAATTGCTTTAGGTAAAAAACATTGGTTAAAACCAGAAATGATTAAAAAGGGTTGTATTGTTATAGATGTAGGCATTAATAGAATAAATAAGAATATTTATGGGGATGTTCATCCTGGCTGCTTAAACAAATCAAAATACATTTCTCCTGTTCCAGGAGGTGTTGGACCTTTAACAGTTGCATTTTTATTCAAAAACCTGCCAAGATTATCCAAATCATAGAACTATGCAAAATGTACTGATTAGGAGTTAATTAATGAAACAAATAATTTCAATTACATTATTGTTATTATTCGTTTGGTTGGTTATAAGTTTAGATTTGAAAAACATGCAACCAACTGAAAAAAACAAAATTTTTACTTCTCCCTCGGAATCTATTGTAGGAGAAATGAAATATTTCTGGTCAAACTGTACAACCGACAGCCTTATGATATATAAGGCTCACCCAAAACCGCAAAGAATTGTAATGTTAAGAGAAAAAAGATCCTGGTTCACATTTTATAGACCAGGAGCATATGAATGTCATTGGTATTTAAAAGGAAAAAAAGAACCGATTGTTTCATATTTTGTTGTATCAAAAAACCACTAATAATCATTATTGCGGATTTTTTGTTTAACACAAAAATACTAAAACTTATACTTAAGTCTTTTTAAATTTTCACTACTTATTCTCAAACTACTAAACGAACTTCTGTGCCAGACTTAACTTTTTCATCAACCTTAGTTCCAATTTCATCTCCAACTTTTGCCATTTGTATATCTTCATTATTCATCTGCATGGAAGAAATTACTTGCGTAAAATCTGCTCCATGACCAATAAAGTGTACTTCTGTGCCAGCTTTTAGTTCATCACTCAATTTAATAGCAGCTACAGAAATTCTGTCAAAGTAGTGACTAACTGTACCAATTAGTTTTTCTTCTGACATATAATATATTATATTCTCTTTAAAAAAAATTTTCAAGGCCAATTAACAGGTACATCATAATCTTCCCAACCAGCATTAAATCTAACTTTTTTGTTTTCTAAACCATATTCATAAATCTCTTTTGTTAATCTAACATCTCCTTGGCAATATTTTTTAAGTTCATCTACTTTATCTTCTTCCCACATCTTAATGGCTTCTAAACCAGAACTAATTTTTCCTAAATTTAATGTTCCCTTAGCTACTGCTTGTAAACCAACCTTGTATCCTAAAACTTTTTCTAATTCTAACATCATATCAATCTGTTTCTTGTTAGCTAATTGTAATGTTTTCATATACTGCTGTAGAACAGGCAAATCAAAACCAAGTGTATTAAATCCAATAATATATTCTGCCTGAGATAATAGATTTTCTAAAGCTTCCATATCTTCTTCAAAGAAAAAATAGTATTTATCTTCTGGATACCAATAAACAACAGCAACTGAAACTTTAAGTAAAGTTAAATTACTTCTAGACCCTACGTCTTGAAATGAATTTCTTGTTTCAATGTCAATGACTGCTTTCATATTATTTTATGATATTTCCAAAAAGATTCACCCATTCTTGACTGCCATCTTTATCGTCTTGATTTTTGTATAGATAATAGAAATCTTTTGGATCTACCATCTTAATATTTTCATATTCTCTTAAATCCAATATATGTCTATCTGAACTAATTATATATTCAGCCTTTGCTGATAAAGCCAAATTTACAAACTTATCATCCTCATGATCTTCAGAGATTAATCTTAAATGGCTTGTATTTCTAATAATATTAACATTAGCAATAAAACGTTCTAATGTCTTTTTATCTTTTGGTTTTCCTACCTCTCTTCTAATGATTAACTTGTATTCTTTAACTATCTTATCTGAAGCAAAAAACTGTACATCGCCTTTATGTGCTAATTCTAAAATCTTCCAAGTAACACTTAGATTGTCATTTAATGCATCTATTAAAACATTTGTATCTACAACTACTTTCATAATATTTACCACAATAAGCACCCTTTTACATCTAGATCCTTATCTTGTTTGTTTATAAGTACAAGAGTTTGGTCAACATAACTAAACATGCCTTTAATTAATTTTTTACTGTTTAGGAATATAGCTTCTTGTGCATCAAAATCTGGGCACTCCTTTATTATATCACTCTCTTGGCTTTGATTTAAAATTTCTAACAATATCTCCTTATTAGTAGAAAAATATATTCCTTTATCTTCATTTGCTAAAGCAAATTTAAATTTACCTTTTTCAAAAAATTCTACTTTATTTTGAATTTCCCATTTTATTGTATTTGGATTAGCAATAACTTGGGTTACACTACTTTGATCTTCTAATACTTCTCTTTGCCAAACCGGAAATTCAAAAGCTAGATAGTAACTCAAAAAGTTTCTTAACTTTGTATACATTTCATCTTTTTCTTTTGTTTTTTCAACATTAATCAATATGCCCCAATCTAGTTTTTCTAAATTTAATAAATCTTTAGTATAGAACCTGTCATCTTGATGTTTAAAAAATATTGTAGCTGGATAATCTGTTAACTTATCAAAATCACCCCAATCAAACATATATTTTCTAGCTAGATTTTGTCTATTATCTTCATCTATAAATATGTTCTTTTCTAACTCGTTAGTAATATTTTTTAATTTAGATGTTTCAAAAACAAAAACTAAATCATTAAGTGGGAATGATTTAATAGACTCATAATTTTGATTTGATAATTTTTTGTTTTCTTGGCTGTCTTTTGTTTGTGATTGAAAATCAAAAACTATTTTATTCTCATCTGCACGTAAACTAAAATATGCTGATGAACCTGGGTCTAAATTAAAATTATTTAAAAAGAATATATTAAAATCTTCTTCTTTGTCCTTTAGATTAAAAATGTATTGCTTAGAAATATATGAATTAAAAAATTTAAATTTACTAAATTTTGAATATATATTTTTTTGATCTTCTGTTTGATTAACTACTTCATCTTGTTTCTGAAACATTCTAGATATTTCTCTCTCTTTAGTAACCATCATTACATCTTTTTCTAAATTAGATGCAAAAAAATCTTTTGGTAAAAGAGTCTCTACTGCACTTCTATCTTTTACATCTAACAACCATACTTTTTGTAATTCTTCTTCGTCCTTTAATATTACTAAACCAATCTTTTTAATTTGAGGAGTTATCAACTCTGAGTTAAATTCTCCCCAAAAATTGGTTTCTTTTATCAATTGTCCAAAACGTGTTTGAGATCTTTTATTATTCTCATATACCTCTAATAAATCCTTATGGTTTGGTTCAAATTCAAAGTATGCTACTGTATTATTTGGTAAATATCCTGTTAACTTCTTGGTTTGGGGATAAAACTTATTAAAAACAAAAATACCAGTTGCAACTATTACAACTGATAAAACAATAATATTTAGGATCTTTAAGCTTTTACTACTCATTTAAATATATTTTGACAAAAAAAATCAAGTTGGTCAATCATTTAACTTCTCCCCAGTTTTTACCAACACCAATTTCTACCTCAATTGGAGCCCTTAGTTTATATACATTTTCCATTTCATATTGAATAATTTTTGATGCATGTTTAGTTAAATCTTCTTTAACTTCAAAAACCAGTTCATCATGAACCTGTAATAACATGCGTACTTGGTCTGGGGCAAATTCTTTTTCTAATCTTTTATGTAAATTTATCATTGCTAGCTTCATTAAATCAGCTGCGAAACCCTGCACGGGCATGTTGACCGCCATTCTTTCTGCCTGGGAACGTAGTTGAGGGTGATGAGCATTAATTTCTGGTAAATACCTACGCCTACCCAACAAAGTTTCTGTATATCCTAATTCTCTAGTTAATTCTATTGTCTCCTCAATATATATTTTAACTCCATCATATACTTCAAAATATTTTTCAATAAAATCTCTAGCTTCATCAAGGGTAATACCTGTACCTTGAGCCAAACCTTTTGCTCCCAAACCATATATGACACCAAAATTAACTGTCTTAGCTTGTCTTCTAATTTCCTTAGTTACTTTTTCTGGCGGTATACCAAATATTTCAGCTCCTGTTTGTGTATGAATATCTGCTTTTTTTTCAAAAGCTCTGATCATTTTTTTATCATTAGCTAAACTAGCTATTATCCTTAATTCGATTTGAGAATAATCAACAGCTAAAATTGAATATCCTTTTTTGGCAATAAAAGCTTTTCTAATTTCTCTTCCTAACTCTGTTCTTATTGGGATATTTTGTAAATTTGGATTTGATGATGAAAGTCTGCCTGTTGCTGTAATTGTTTGATTAAAAGAAGTATGTACTCTATCTTCTTTATCTACTAATTTTGGCAATGGATCAATATATGTATTCTTTAATTTAGAAAATTCACGAAATTCTAAAATTGAATCAACAATTTTGTGTTTACCTTTTAACTTATCTAACTCACCTGCTGCAGTTGAAATACCTGTTTTGGTTCTTGATAAGCCTGCTGTTGAAATTTGCATCTTTTCAAAAAGAATTTCTTTTAATTGTTTTGGTGAAGCTACATTGAATTCCTGGCCTGCTATTGAATATATTTCTTTTTCTAAATTTTTAATCCTTTTACCTAGATCTTTACTCATTTTATCTAAAAACTTGAGATCTATTTTAACTCCATTCTTTTCCATTTCTGCTAATACTTTAATTAAAGGCATTTCAATTTTACTTAATATCCCATCAATAATAGCATCATCTAATTTTTCTGAGAGTTTTTCATATAACTGCCATGTAATATCTGCATCTTCACAAGAATAGTTAGCCACTTTATCAACTGCTACTTCTGATAAATTAATTTGTTTAGATTTCTTTTCTCCAATCAAATCTGTAATTGGTTGCATCCTGTACCCTAATTCTGTAAAAGCTAAAGCATCCAAACTATGCTGACGTGTACCAGGATTTAATAGATATGAGGCAATCATTGTATCAAAATATATTCCTTGAACATCAAAGCCAAACGACTTCATAACTTCATAATCAAACTTTAAATTATGTGCAATCTTTTTAACTTTTTTATCTTCAAATATTTTCTTAATATTTTCATTTAAATATTTTCTAGTTACGTAATATGCTTTTCCTGGTTCCCAGGAAAAGCTAATACCTAATAACTTAGAATTAAATGTATCTAATCCATCTGTTTCTGTATCAAAAACAAATTCTTCTTTTTCTTTTAATTTGTTTACAAAATCTTTAACTTCTTCTTTACTGTTTACTAAAACATATCCTTCTTTCATTTCAAAGTCTTGTTGTTGTGGTTGTATATCTGGACCAAACAAAGTTCCTTGTTTCTCGTGCATTATCTTTTCTGCTTGAGGAATCTTTGAAATTAAAGAATTAAACTTCCAATTCTGGAAAAGATCAATTACTTCTTCTGTATTAAATGGCTCTACTTCTGCATCTTTTAATTCAAAATCTGTTTCAACATCTCTTTTAATAGTTGCTAACCATTGTGATAAAAAAGCTTCTTTTTTATGTTCTTTTAATTTAATATATACACCTTCTTTAATTCTTTTATTTTTTAATTTCTCAATATCTTCTTTTGAATCTTTAATTGAATCAATGAATTTGTATAAATTTTCTAAAGTTTTAGATTCTTGAATGAGTTGAGTGGCTGTTTTCTCGCCTATGCCCATTACTCCAGGTATATTATCTGAAGGGTCTCCTCGTAAAGCTTTGTAATCTACAACTTGACTTGGTCCAAAACCAAATTTCTCATGAACTGCATCTGAAGTATATATAATAGTATCTGAAATTCCTCTTTTTAAAGTATATACTTCTGTGTTATTGTCTACCAGTTGCAACATGTCCATATCTCCAGTAACAATTATATTCTTAACTTCTTTATGCTTCTTATTCACAATCTTTGATATTGTTCCAATAACATCATCAGCCTCAAATCCTTTTTTTTCATAAACTGGCACCCTGAAAGCTTCTAATAATTGCTTAATTAAGGGAAACTGATGATAAAGCTCTGAAGGTTGTTCTTTTCTGTGTGCCTTATATTCTGAATATTCCTTTTTTCTAAAAGTATCTTTATCAACATCAAAACAACAAGCAATATAGTTGGGCTTAAAATCCTTTAAAGCTTTAAGGAATATATTAGCAAAACCATACACAGCATTAACAACTTCACCATTTCTTGCAGTTAAAGGGGGTAAAGCATGAAAAGCCCTATGAATCAATGAATTTGCATCAATTATGATAAATTTTTTCTTTTTCATAAATACATTTTAACATCTTTAAGTAATATTAGGAATATCTCAAAATCGCAAACTTTTTACTTGTGGATAAATTACATTGACAAATAACAAAATTAGTAGTAAAATTGTAAGTGTAGTAACAATATTTACCTAAAATATGACATATATACCAAGAAAAATACAAAAAAACATACAAAAACGACTTTTTAAAAATAAAGTTATTGTTGTCTATGGTGCCAGACAAGTAGGAAAAACTACTCTTGTAAAACAAATCTTGAAAGAACATAAAGGAAAAAATCTGTATTTGAATTGTGAATTATTATCAGTCAAACAAAATTTAGAAATTCAAGAGGCTGAAAAATTAAAGCAATATTTAGGAGATAATAAACTAATTGTTTTAGATGAAGCTCAAAAAATATCAAACATTGGTCTTATTTTAAAAATATTAGTTGATACTTACCCAGAAATGCAAATAATTGCTACCGGCTCATCAAGTTTTGATTTAGCAAACAAAACAAGCGAACCATTAACTGGTAGGGTTGACAAGTTTACACTTTACCCTTTTTCAATAGAAGAAATTAATCAAAAAAACAATAAATTTGACATTGACGCAAAATTAGAAAATATAATGCGTTTCGGTTCGTATCCAGAAATATTTTCTTTAGGAGAAGTGGATGCTATTAATAGGTTAAACGAAATCTCTTCTAATTATTTATATAAAGACATTTTAACTTTTGAAAATCTTAAGAAATCAGATTTAATACTAGATCTACTACAATTACTTGCTCTTCAACTTGGTAATGAAGTTTCGTATCACGAAATTGCCAAACAACTTGGTGTCAGTCGTTTAACAATCAAAAAATATATAGATTTATTGGAAAAATCATTTGTAATTTTTAAATTAAGAGCTTTTAGTAGAAATCTACGTAAAGAAATTTCTAAATCAGTAAAAATATATTTTTATGATCTAGGAATTAGAAATAGTCTAATACAAAATTATAATAAATTAAACATACGCAATGACAAGGGTGCTTTATGGGAAAACTTAATGATTATTGAAAGAATAAAATTTATATCATACAATAATATTCATGCCAATCAATATTTTTGGCGTACATACGACCAGCAAGAAATAGATTACATGGAAGAAAAGGACGGAAAGCTATATGCTTATGAATTCAAATACAATAAAGATAAATCAAAATACCCAAAAGAGTTTATGTCCAACTATAAAAATACAGAATTTAAAATTATCAACAACAAAAACTACTGGGATATTGTAACTAATTGACCTATTTAATATGTCATTGATATTTAAAACAAAAAGCCAAGATATTTATATCTTGACTTTTTGTTCTACTGCGTGAGCTGTGACCTCTACCTTCACCGGCTACACCATATATTATTTTAGCCATATAGTTATCTTTATTCTATCATATCCGTTACAAATCAAAAATCTTCCTGCAATAGGAAGATTTTCGTGGTTAACAATTGTCTTATCGTATACTTTGATAACCACCAACTTGGCCTTGCTTGGTAAGCACTATTTGCCATAGCTGATTTTTACGAGCTCGAAATGAACCAGCGCAAGTTAATAAATAAAAATTCCACATACGATAAAATCTATCATCATATAGGTGTTTAATTTTTTCCCAGTTATTTGTAAAATTTTGATGCCATGCCATTAAAGTTTTATCATAATCAGCTCCAAAGTTATGCCAATCTTCTAAAGTGAACAAACCTTCAATCGCTGTTGTAACTTGTTTTGGTGATGGCAACATGCCATTACAGAATATGTGTTTATCTATCCACGGGTCTCCATTATGCACACTGGTGTTACCGCCGATAGTGTGTAATAAAAATAATCCGTTATCTTTTAACAAACGATGAACCACCTTCATGAATGTCTTATAATTCTTATACCCCACATGCTCGAACATCCCTATAGACACAATTGCATCAAATTTATCTGTAAGAGTACGATAATCTTGTAGTTTAATTTCAATTGGTAGATCTTTACATATCTCCTTAGCAAGGGCACATTGCTCTTTAGATATGGTAATCCCTACTACTTCAACTCCATAATTTCCAGTCGCATATTTCGCAAAACCACCCCAACCACAGCCAATATCTAAAACTTTCATACCAGGACGAAGTTGTAGTTTTTGGCATATTAATTCTAACTTAGCTATCTGGGCCTCCTCTAGACGGTCTGTTTTTTTCCAATAACCACAACTATAATTTAAGAGATCATCTAACATAACCCCATAAAGTTCATTACCTAAATCATAATGCTTCTCGCCAACCTGTTTGGCACGATTTGTGCTTTGATGGTTGATTAGTTTGGCTTTTATTATAGCCCCTAATGTTGACCATGTTTTTAGTTTCTTATGCAAATTAGCAAGAATTATTTTTTCCATCATAATATCTATTCGATCACAATCCCACCAACCATCCATATATGCATTACCAAACCCAAGTGAGCCTTGTGCTAAAATTCTAGCAAAAACTTTTGAATTGTTTACCTTAATATCCCAAAGATTTGAACCATTAATTTCAATACCTGTTCCTTTTAATAGTTGTATTATTTTGTCTTTTGCATTCATAGGATTGTTAGATGTTCACTAATATTTTACCAGATAGAGAAGAAATTGCAATATATAAGGACTAATAATGTTATAAACCAAAAACACCTCCCATTTCTGGGAGATGTCTTTTCCTGGGGCTACAAACAACTTTACAGACCCGGATCGCATCGTGAAGGACGTTAGGAAATATTTTGTGGAAAATAATTTATCAGAATAATAAACCACTGTTCTTAATACTTATTTAAAATCTTATTAAGATAAATAATAAATTCTTTTGTGTCTAAAAAATAATTAGGATATGCTTTTTTTAAATCAGCGGTTGTGTCAACACCAACCAAAACAACATCGTATTCTTTTTTGCCAAAAATTCTTTTCTCAACTTCAGCATAGTCTTTTACAGCCTTATCTTCTTGAGATTTTGTATATCCTGAAATTATTAATTTTTCTTGTATGGTATCCAATTCTAATAAAAAATAATGTAAATTTTTCTTATTTTTTCTAATTTTATCAAAAAATTCTATTGATTCAGCCCATTTATTCATTTTAGATATAACCTTCAACTCCTTTTCTTTTTGCTTTATCAATAAATATAATTCCTTTTCATCTTCAGGTGTATCTGGCACTATGGGACAATTCTCAATTCTGGCAAAGGCCGTGCTGGTTAATTTAAAAAATTCTTTCCATTCTTTTTCTCCTTCATTTGATTTTATGGCTTGTCCAATAAAAAAACCTACTGTTTCAACTGCAGTAGCCCAAATATGCTGTAGCTTTGATCTTATCTGGATCTCAACCAATAATCCATTATAAATATTTTTACCTTTATCACTATAATACCTATAAACCAAATGTATACTTCTATACCCATCGTCTTTGGGTGTTGTTATATAATCTTTTTCATTTACCTTTTTATGTTTCAAATCTCCCTTAATATAATAATCTTTATAAAGTTCTCTCACCAAATCAACATTTGATAATACTACCCTGCACCCAGCAATATCTTGCATTCTAGCAAGCTTCATTGTTGCCTTTTTACCGTCATATCTTCTGTTAAGTTTTTTAATAATCGACGGGACGCGTTTAAGTCTTTGAGCAGATAAAGCCCTTGCATCTATTTTTTCAGAAACCCTTTTTAGTCTTTTTTTAAAAATATGCATTGGATAACTATGCGATGCTCTCCAATTACCTAAAACCTCTAAAGCATAATTTTTATCTTTTTCTAAACTATTTTTATCACGCAAAATATCACCCGCAAAATTAGTCTGTGACTTTGAAAATTGTTTTGGATTTATTTGTGTCATATATGTAGATATCTATTGTCTATATTTTACATGATAATTTCAAAACTATCAAGTTGCGCGGTTATATAAAATATATATTTTGGCTGATATTAGACACAAACCCCATTTTTTAAAAAATATCAGTTGCAAAACTATCAAGTTGCGCAGTTTAATAGGTCAAACCAAAAACACCTCCCATTTCTGGGAGATGTCTTTGATGGGTGCCTAGAGAGAATTGAACTCTCGTATTTAGCTCCACAAGCTAATGTTCTACCATTGAACTATAGGCACCATACTTTTAGAATTTTAAATTC
>JBDRGZ010000074.1:0-4871 GCA_043817345.1 Patescibacteria group bacterium | reverse complement strand
CGACGTAATGGACATCGTTAGTGGCGACCAGGCCGATATCCATATCCCGCGCGATCTTTACGATCTCTTCATTGACTTTATTTTGGTCGGGTATGAGGTTGTCCTGGATCTCGAGATAAAAATTTTCTACCTCTTCTTGAGAAGCATATTTAGCTGTAATTAAATAGTTATAATTATTTATAAAATTTAAATTTATATTATCTTGTTTTTCTAGCTGCATAATTAAATTGATAAAAATATTTTTCCCATAATTCATCTGTTGATTTATATTGATTGTCTCCAATAAAATAATCTCCAAGCATTTCATAAAGTCTACAAAATTCTTTTAAACGATGATTTCTATTTTTTGGATCGTCAATAGTTAAACTTAAAAGTTCAAGGCCTCGAAAAAAAGATTTTTGACTATACTCTTTATTGTCTTTTTTCCGCCAATTAATGGCTCTACCAATTTCTGTACCAATATTTGATAATTGATCTATAAGGCTAAATTCAAACCATTTTCCATTTGCTAATTCTTTATGTTGATAATTCATATTCTTATTCTACTATAAATTTATTAACAATTTCTCTTATTTTTTTCTGAATATTTTGATCCTCAACACCCCTACTTCTGTTATCTTGCCACGGACGTAAATTAATCATTGAATCAAATTCAATAAAATCTTCTTGACCAAAAAAATCTGGATATAAATTTATACCCCATAAATTTTTCTGTTCAGATCCATTTTCTAATAACAATTGCTCTTCGTCAACATGTAAAGGTGCATCAACTGCAATTATATTTTTTTCAACATCAACCACTGCCTTAACTAAATTATCAAACATACTTCCTGACATCTTTTTTAATTCTTTAATTGCAATTTTATCTTTTATTATTTGCATAAAACTATAATCCTAATTTATCTGAAATATTTTGTATTGATGTTAAGCCAATTTCTAAAAATTTATCTAAACTTAATCCAATTTTTTCACATTCCATCATTATCTCTCTATTACAATTAGCTGCAAAACTTTTATTTTTAAATTTCTTTTTTAAAGAACTTAATTTAACACTAGCTAATTTTTTGTCTGGTTGCATTAATGCTGAAGCAATAATCAAACCTGTTAATGTTTCAGCTATAGCTAATGCATGTTCAACTCTTTGTGCTCTTTTTTTATCTTTTAATTCTTCTGGTCCAACAAAACTATCTGATCCTTGTCCATAACAGTGAGCTTGAATAATATTAATAGCTTGTTCTGAAACTCCAGCTTGTTTTAATATTTCTACAGCTTTAATACAATGTTGTTTTACATCATCCTTAGTTAAATCCCAATCAATATCATGTAATAGCCCTAAAATGCCCCATTTTTCTTCATCCTCTCCAAAATGACGCGCTAATCCTTGCATAATTGCCTGAGATTCAATCAAATGTAGTTTTGTGACATTATCTACTATATGCTTATCTACAAGCTCTTGTGCAGCTTTTAAATCAATTGCTAAATCTAATTCTTTGTTGTTCTGTTGGACTTCTTTGTCTTTTGGACGCATAAGTGGAAAAAATACTACATCACGTAAATTAGTTTGATTGGTTAATAAAGTAATAATTCTTTCAATGCCCATACCCCATCCAGAGATTGGTGGCATTCCATATTTCATTGCTGTAATATAATCGTCATCACCGACCTGAGCTTCTTCATCTCCTCCCATGGCTACTTCAGCTTGTTCTTTAAATCTTTGTTCCTGATCTAAAGGATCAACAAGTTCAGAATAAGCTTTAATAATTTCCCAACCATTAACTACTAACTGAAATTGATCTACCTTAGCTGGGTCCTGGTCATTTCTTCTAGCTAAAGGTTGTAATTCAACTGGATAATTATACAAAAAGACAGGTCCAACTAACTTTGGTCTTGATAGTTTTTTATATAAAGCATCAACCAAACTTCCATATCCTAAAATATCAATATCTTCAATTTCAATATTTTTTTCTTTAATTAATTTTTTCAATTCCTTTACATCTTTAATCTTCTCTATATCAATTCCACTATCCTCTTTTACCATTTCAATAAAATTTTTTCTTTGCCACGGGGTAGTAAAATCAACTTCTTTATTAGTACCATCTTTACCTAATATATTAACTTTTTTATCAAGGTCTAGTTTTTCAGACAAGAAATTAAACATTTTTTCTGTAAATTTCATGTTATCTTCAAAATCCCAATAAGCAGAATAATGTTCTAAACTTAAATGTTCTGGTAAATGTGACGGATCAAAACCCTCATTACGAAAAACCTTGCCAATCTCAAAAACTTTTTCATACCCACCAACAATCAATTCTTTTAAAGGAAGTTCTAAAGAAATTCTTAAAAATACATCAATATCAAGTCCATTATTGTGAGTTATATATGGTTTAGCTGAAGCGCCTGTTGGCGAATGCATTAATGTTTGAGTTTCAACTTCTTTAAAACCTTCTTGCCAATAAAATTCTCTTAGATATTTTATAAAATTACTACGAAAATTAAATCTATTCATTGTTTCTCTGTTTGAAACTAAATCTAGATATCGTTGCCTATATCTTAATTCTTCGTCTTTAATACCGTGCCATTTTTCTGGTAAAGGTAAAAGGGCTTTACCTAAAAAGGTATATTCTTTAACTAATAAAGTTTTTTCACCTTTTTGAGTAGTAAATATTTCTCCTTCAATTCCAATAAAATCTCCCATATCAATATTTTTCAAAAAGAATTTAAATTGATCTTTATCTAAATCATCTTGTTTTAAAGCAACTTGAGCTTTACCAGACTCATCTTGTAAATGACAAAATATGATTTTACCCATTTCACGAATCGTCATTAATCTACCTGCTGTCTTTAATATTGTTCCATTATCTAAAGTCTGTATTTCAATTACAGAATTTTGTTTATCAAAACTGGCTGGATATGGGTTAATTCCAGCTTTTTTAATATTTTCTAATTTTTTAAGACGAACATCATATTCGTCCAGATGTTTTTTATCTTCAGGCATATTATTATATTTTATTGTTTTAATTATATCTAAGATAGCTAAAAAAAGCAAAGAAAAAACAACTTCCTAGTCAAAAATTGTTTATCTTAAAATATATATTTATTCTGTTAAAAAGATCCTTCGACTACTAACAGCTCTATAGGCCGCTCAGGATGACAATAAAAACCCTATTTAAAATATCTCAATTATTTCATATCTTACAATTCCTTTAGGTAGAGTAATCTCAACCATATCGCCCTTCTTCTTATTAAGAAAAGCTTTACCTAATGGAGATTCATTAGATATTTTGCCACCTACAGGGTCTGCTTCTTGAGAACCCACGATTTCATACTCTCTAATATCACCTGTTTCTTCATCTTTAATTTTAATAGAATTACCCACAGCCACTGCTCCACTACCTTGGTGTTCTTTAATTATTGTTGCGTTTCTAATAACCTCTTGTAATTCCATAATCCTACCATCATTAAAAGCTTGCGCATCTTTAGCATCAGAATATTCTGCATTTTCCGACAAATCACCTAAATCTTTTGCAGACTGAATACGATTCGCAATTTCTTTGCGTTTATCTGTTTTTAAATATTCAAGTTCTTGCTCTAATTTTTTTAAACCCTCTTGGGTTATGAAAGTTTGATTTGTCATAGAATTTGGATGTCATCCTGAACGACCTTGTTGACTGTTAGGAGTTGAAGGATCTGTTTTTTTTGTTATTAACTTTATATAATTTTTAAACTGGATCCCGATTTTCATCGGGATGACAAGAAGATCATATCTTGTTAAATATTTATTTTTTATAATTTTAAAGATACAGGAAAAGAAAAAAGGTGTCAACCCCTCACCTTTTAACTGCTTTTAAAATTTGTCACTTTGTGGCATGTAGTTAAAAGGTGAGGGATCAAGATTCTAGTTATTACTAAAATACCATCTCAAAACTTCTTTAGCTACAGGTACGGCTATTCTACTACCTTCTTCTCCATTTTCCACAAGCACAGTAATAACAATATTTGGATTATCATATGGGGCAAAACCTGTAAACCAAGCATGGGCTTCTTTGTCTCCACCAACCTGAGCTGTACCTGTTTTACCAGCCACTACAACTGGTAAATCTGATAAATATACAGCTGAACCATAAATTACAGCATCTCTTAACCCCTGACGAATTGAATCAGTATGGTTTTGCCCTATAATATCTTTTTTAATAATTTCTGGTTTAACCTCATATTTTGTATTTCTATAATCAATTCTTTCCTTAACTAAATGAGGTTTATATAACACACCGTTATTAGCAAAATATGAAGTTACAGAAGCTATCTGTAAAGGAGTTACAATAATATCCCCTTGTCCAATGGACAAATGATAAGTATCACCAATATACCAAGGTCTGCCAGTTACTTCTTGTTTCCATATTTGATCAGGCAAAAAGCCTTTAGCTTCTCCTGGCAAATCAATATTTTGTTCTTTTCCATAACCAAATCTTTCTGCATAATCTGTAATCCTATTTAACCCTAATCCGCCAAACTCATCTTGGTATCCCCCGCCAGTGTAATAGAAAAAGGTGTTAACTGATTCTGCAATAGCTTTAGTAATATCTGTTGACCCATGTCCCCCACCTTTCCAGTCTGGGAAGAACCATTGCCCTATAGATATACCACCAACTGATAAAAATCTTGTATTGCGGTTAATAATCCCTTCTTCTAAACCAGCTGCACCAACAACTAATTTAAAGATAGAGCCAGGAGGATATTCTCCTTGAATAGCTCTATTAAATAGCGGTTGTTTTTCGTTTGTTATTAATTGAGTAATTTCTTCTGAATTTTTTAAAGTATTAGTGAAATAGTTATTATCATACGTTGGGCAAGAAACCATAGCTAATATTTCT
>JBDRGZ010000073.1:0-5683 GCA_043817345.1 Patescibacteria group bacterium | reverse complement strand
ATATTGGATGGTGTCAATGTTTGTGATATAATTAAGTAAATATGGAGGTTTTAGTTTTATGGATAAAGAAATATTAATTACTACAAAAATTGCTATTTTTCAGAAAAAAGAAATTCGTAAAATCATACATAACAATGAATGGTGGTTTTCTGTTATCGATGTAATTGAAGTTTTGGCAGGAACAGAAAGACCAAGAAAATATTGGAATGATTTAAAAACAAAACTTGTAAGTGAAGGATATTTTGAGTTGTCCGAAAAAATCGGACAACTGAAATTATTAGCTAGTGATGGTAAAAAGTATTTAACTGATTGTGCTGATACTGAAACAATTTTTCGTATTATCCAATCAATCCCATCACCTAAAGCAGAACAATTCAAACGATGGTTGGCTAAAGTAGGTTATGAACGTGTAAAAGAAATAGAAGACCCAGAATTGGCTACTAAACGCACAAGAATGTTGTATAAACTTAAAGGGTATTCTGAGGATTGGATTGAAAAAAGAATGCATGGTATTGCTATTCGTGAAGAATTAACAGATGAATGGGATAAAAGAGGTGCAAAAGAAGAAAGAGATTATGCAATTTTAACTGCTGAGATATCTAAAGCTACTTTTGGAATGACACCTAGTGAGTATCAAAAATTTAAAAAATTGAAAAGAGAGAATTTACGAGATCATATGACAGATCTTGAACTTATATTCTCTATGTTAGGCGAAAGATCTACAACAGAAATACATCGCAATGAAGATTCACAAAAAATGCCAAAACTTAAAAAAGACGCAAAAGATGGTGGTAAAATTGCAGGTAATGCAAGGAAAGAGTTGGAAAGTAAGCTTGGAAGGCCAATTACAAGTAAAGACAACTATCTACAAGAACCAGAGAGTGTGAAAAGATTAGATAAATAGTCATTATTTTTTGCTGTTGACAAACAACTAAAATTATGCGATAGTTATATCAATACTAATAGAATATTAAAAAAGCTTCTAGAAGGAAGCGATTTTTTTTAGACAAAAATTATGGCAACATTTAAAGAATTAGGTTTAAATAAAGAAATAATGAAAAGTCTTGATGAATTAGGGTTTGTAGAGCCTACACCTATTCAAGACAAGACCATTCCTTTCATATTAAAATCAAAAAAAGACTTAATAGCTCAAGCACAGACCGGAACAGGCAAGACGGCTGCTTTTGGTTTACCAATTCTTAATCAAATAAAAGCAAATGGAAGAGATCTACAAGCAATAATCCTTTGTCCGACAAGAGAGTTATGTATTCAAATTACTAAGGATATGAAAGCATTAGCTAAATATTCCAAAGGAATTGATGTTACAGCTGTATATGGTGGAGAAAGAATGGATATTCAGATTAGATCTTTAAAAAAAGGAGCTAATATTGTTGTTGGTACTCCTGGACGTGTTCATGATTTAATCAGAAGAAAAGTTTTAAAACTTCAAGATATTCAATGGGTTGTTCTAGATGAAGCTGATGAAATGTTGGATATGGGATTTAAAAATGATTTAGATTCTATTCTAGAACAAACTCCAGAAACAAGAAGAACTTTACTTTTTTCTGCAACCATTTCTAGAAGTGTTCAGTCTATAGCTAAAAACTATATGAATGATGTTGATGAGATAAGTATTGGGACAAAGAATATTGGTGCAGAGAATGTTTCACATGAATACTATATCGTAGGATCTAGAGATCGTTTTGATGCTTTAAGAAGAATTTTAGATCATTTACCAGGAGTTTATGGAATTCTTTTTTGTAGAACCAAAAATGAAACTCAAGTAATAGCTGAAAAATTAAAAAAAGCTAACTATGATACAGAAGCCTTACACGGTGATGTTTCACAAAGTATGCGTACTAAAATTATGGAAAGGTTTAGACAAAAACATTCTGGACTATTAGTTGCTACTGATGTAGCAGCTAGAGGAATAGATATTAGTAATCTAACCCATGTTATTAATTACAGTTTACCTGATAAAGATGAAGGATATACACATAGAAGTGGTAGAACAGGTAGAGCACAACAAAAAGGTATCTCTGTTTCTATTATCTCTCCTAGAGAAGCAAGTAGAATTAAAAGATTAGAAAAAACCATTCACAAAACCATGGAACATAAACAGATTCCAAGTGGAGAAGAAGTATATTTAAAACAGATTGATAGTTTTGTTAAGGAAATACAGAAAACAGATATTGAAGAATTTGATAAGAAAGAATACTTTACAGAGATTACTAAGAGGTTAAATAAGATAAGTAAAGAAAATTTAATAAAATATTTTGTTTCTAATAAATTTAGTCATCTTACAGATGATCATAAAAACTCTCGTGATTTAAATGCAGAAGCAGGATTTTCTGAATCAAGAAGAAAAAATAGAGATGATTCAAACCATATTAGTTTAAAGATTAATTTAGGTAAAAATCATGGTTTTGAAATTAAAGAGTTTTTTGCATTAATTAATTCAAATAAGAAATTAAAAAGTATTGAAATTGGTCAAATAGATTTAATGCCAGAGTATTCAATTTTTGCTGTTGATAAAAATTTTGTTGATGAAGTAATACAAAATTTAAAAGAAACAAGCTTTAGAGGTAAGAAAGTTAATGTTTCTATAAGCACAGAGAAGGTAAGTGGCAGTAGACAAAGTCGCGGTGGTAGATCTGGCGGAAGATCTCGTAATGGCAGATCGGATCGTTCAAGAAGTGGACGAGGTGGATCTAGTGGTGGTTCCAGAAACAGAAGAGGTGGCAGTGGTCTGCGTAGGGGTGGAGGTAGAAGAAGGTAAAAATATTTTTAATTATTTAATAATATTGAATTATAAAATTCTATTTTTCATCCCAAACGCCCCATTCTTGTTATCCTAAACACCCTTACCTTGTCATCCTGTCCCGAGCACTCGGGATCAGGATAAAACAAATTTATCCTAGAAGAACATTAAATCCCGAAATAAATTCGGGATGACAAAAAATACAATAATTTTATTTTTAAATTAACCACCGAGAGGTGGTTTTTTGGTTGCAAAATTTTCTTTACTTTTAGAGTAAAATGTGGGAGAATTGTATTATAAACAATTTGTGTTTTAAAACCCATGCCAAAATTAAAAGACATTCCAAAAGTGGACAGACCAAGAGAAAAGCTGGTTAAATATGGACCATCTAAACTTTGCGATTCAGAATTATTAGCTATTATTTTAGGTACTGGAAGTAAGGGAGTTAATGTTGTTGAATTATCAAAAAAAATTTTACAAAAATTTAATAGCCAAAAATTAGCAGACGCGACATTTAAAGATTTAAAAAATACTTTTGGTTTAGGTGAAGCTAAGGCGTGTGAAATTGTTGCTTGTTTTGAATTAGGCAAACGTTTATTAAAAGGCAAGAAATCAGTTTTGATTTTGACACCAGAGGAAGTTTTTAAAGAACTTAAAGATTTGCGTAGCAATAAAAAGGAACATTTTGTTATTTTTTATTTAGATTCTCGCAATCAAGAAATACAGCGTGAAGTAATTTCTGTAGGTACTTTGAATGCTAATTTAGTACATCCCAGAGAAGTTTTTGAGTCTGCTATTAAAAACAATACTGCTCAAATTATAGTGGCGCACAATCATCCATCTGGCGACACAGAGCCGTCAGAAGACGATTTAATGATAACTAAAAAATTAGTTGAAGCTGGTAAAATTCTTGGTATTGAGATAATTGATCACATAGTTGTTACTAAAAATGAATTTTTTAGTTTTAAGGAGAGGGAATTAATAATTTGACTAATTATATTATGTCCGTTATAATGTACATATAAACTATTAATTTTAAATATATGAACAGCCAAAATACACTTTCCATTACTAATGCTCGTGGCAAAATTTTTGATTTAGTTCAAAAAACAGCTGCTGGTGCTAGATTTTTTTTAACTGACCATGGCAAAGCCAAAGCAGTCTTAATGTCTGCTGATGAATTTGATTCATGGCAGGAAACTATGGCAGTTATGCGTGATTTTCCTAATTTAGATAAAGACATAAAAGAAGCAGAAAAAGATTATAAAAAAGGTAATTATATTACTCTAGATGAGCTTTTAAAAAAAGAAGGCTATGTTTTAGCTGATAAGGGTAAAAAAAAATATGGTGTACAAAATAGTTTTGCCAAAAAAGGTTCAAAAAGATCTTCAAAAAATTGATAATAAATATAGACAACGAATTCGGCTGGCTTTAATAGGTTTATCAAATGATCCATTTTTGGGTAAAAAATTGGATGGAAAACGTAAAGATCAGCTATCATTGGTGGTTTGGCCGTATAGAATTATTTATGAAATTTTTAAAAAAGAATTAGTTGTTTTAGTTATCCGTATTGGCCATCGGCAGGGTGTTTATAAATAAAATATAAATTTATGGAAATAATGAAACAAGATTTTTGTGTTGCAGAAGGGAAGCATTGCAATGATGATAATAAGCCAACTTTAAAAGAAATTACAGATATAAAATCGCATTTAGAAGAATATCATGTAAATCAAATTAATGATATTTTATTAGGGTCTATTTTAAATAATTTCTGTGAATTACGAAACTCCCAAAAGAGCCCATAATGATGTAAAATTAAGATAAAGAAATTTAATCTTAAATTCTACACCACTATGAGAGCTTTTGTACCAATGTACAATTCAGTAAAGCGTGTAGTAAATTTCTTTAGTAAACAATTACACTTTGATAAGTACAAATCACAAACAGGTCGAAAGTTAGCTTTACCAATTGAAGATACAATATCACTTGCAGTCTTCAAGCAGAAAAACAACATTGCTACCAAGAGAGCCCTTTACAATATTTTCAAACCTAACTGTTCTTACAAAACACTGGTGGTTAATTTAAATAGATGGTTTTTCTTAGCAGTAATTATCATAGTATTATTAATGAAATTAAATAGGAAGAATGCTCACCCAATAAAACATATTGACTCAACCGAACTACCAGTATGTTTATTCAAGAATGCTAATTCACATAAGACAATGAGAGAATATGCTGAATACAGAAAGAAAGGAAATACTACATTTTATGGGCTTAAACTACATATTATCACTGATTTAAAAAGAAAACTATTGTCAATAAATTTTACTGGAGCTAAGACTGATGACAGAGAAGTTGTTATCAAAATGTCAGAAGGATTAACAGGAATATTCATAGCTGATGCAGGATACATTTCAGATAAACTTTCTCAAGAATTCTATCAGGAGAATAAAAGAATATTATTAGTCAAACCCAGAAGTAATATGAAAAAGATTTGGACTGAATTTGAAAACTTTCTTTATTCAACTCGAATGTTAATTGAAATTAATTTCAGAGATTTAAAATTATTCCACGGACTGGTTACCAGTCTACCAAGATCAGTTGATGGATATCTTGCTAACTATATCTACTCTATGCTGGCTTATCAAATTGTTTAAATTGTGAAAAAGAAACTTACTACAATCTTACATTAACAGATAAACTTGAGTGATCAAGGTTGGTTTTTGATTATTCGAGTTTATTTGTTAATTTCCTTGTAGGAAGGAGTTTCGTAATTCAAAGTAATTAAGAATGAAGGATTAACTAAAAAATACAGGATAAGAAAGATTAAATACAAATACGTTAAAGCTTTGTTAAAACTAGGTGAACTTGTTGAGGTAGATGTAAAATATGTACCCAAAAGACTTAATAACAGGCAATACT
>JBDRGZ010000072.1:0-4379 GCA_043817345.1 Patescibacteria group bacterium | reverse complement strand
TCATAATCTTGTCTTGGTGAGTTTGCGACATCTAAGACTTGGTAACTAAGTGATGAAAAAAATCCAGCAGTGTCTTTAGCTAAACCTTCTACTTTTGTTCCATTTAAAATTAATATTTTAATTTCTTCGCTTGGTTTTTGGGGTTGTTCAGGTAAAACAAAAATATTTTGAGCTAAATTTTTTAATTCAGAATAATCTCCAGATCTAGGCACTAATACATATGCTCCTTGTTCTGTAATTTCTGCTTTAAGTAATCCTGTAGGGGAGTTGTCAAGAACTCTTTTTTTAATTTCATTGTCAACAATTTTTTGAGCCAGATCTATGAAATGTACAATTTCTGACTTTTTAACATTTGTTTGTATATGATCTTTTGACATTTCGAATAGGGAATAGATTAGGTTTGGTTTAAAAACTGTTTTCCAATCAAAAACTTTATCTTTCAAAGCAAGAATAACCTTTTGTTGTCTAGCTGCTCTAGCAAAGTCTGAACCCTCACCATTATTTCCGTGTCTTGATCTAGCAAATTTAAGAGCTGTGTCACCATCCATCATTTGACAGCCTTCTATAAACTCAAGAGTTTGGTAAAGAAAGTCATCTGTTGGATAAAGATTATCTGTGAAAGATTTTTCCACACAAACTTCTATCTCGCCCACACTGTTGATTATTTCATTAAAAGAATCAAAATCTACTCTTATCCAGTAATGGATAGGTAGTTCAAAAATATCTGAAACAATATCTGCAACTAACTTTGATCCACCACCATCATAGTTGCCTGTTTCCCCAAAAGAATTAACTGCATTAATTTTGTACCAACCCTTTCCTGGAACTTCAACCAAGAAGTCTCTAGGAATAGAAATCATAACTACTTGTCCTGTTGAAGGTTTAACTGACCCAAAGATTATTGTATCAGTTAGATATGGTCCTTCGTGACCAACACCACCTTGTCCTAAAATTAAGAAGTTTGTTCTGTTATCCATTTCACCTTTAATTTTTCCATCTAAACCAACAATTTTCCGTATTTGTTTAATAACTGGCAACTGACCAATTCCTTTCATAATTGAATCTTGCGAAAATATGACTTTGTAAGAAAAACTTGAAGAAACAGTGAAGATTACGAGTAAAATAAAAAAAGCGATTTTAGTTAATCGTACAAATTTACTTTTTGGCTTTTTTTGGTTTAAATATCCAGCTTCTCTTTTAATATACTCTAGATTATTCATACTTTAATACTATCTTTAATTACAAATCTAATTCTACCATATTTAATATTTGCGTCAATACAAAAAATATGTTAGAATTAGTTAACTTTAGCTAATATTAAGCAAAAATAAGATAAAAAATGTTTATGCAAGGGAAAGATGAAAAGAAAGAAAACAATTTAGCTTTTATTGATGGGCAAAATTTATATATGGGAACAAATTCAGAGAATCCAGCCTGGAAAGTTGATCTTGCTAAATTTTACCATTATTTGACTAAAAAATATTTTGTCCAAAAGGCATACTATTTCTTAGGTTTTGTTGATGATGATAACCAAGATTTATATGACAGTATACAAGAAGCTGGTTTTGTTTTAAAATTCCGTAAACATAATTCAGCCATGATGAGTAAGAAAAAAGGCAACGTTGATACAGATATTATCTTTGGTGTTATGAAAAGGATGTACAAAAAAGAACCATTCGATAAAATAGTTCTAGTAGCTGGTGATGGAGATTATAAAATGTTGGTTGATTTTTTAATTGAAGAAAATAGATTTAAAAAAATATTGTTTCCTAACAAAGAATTTGCTTCATCGCTGTATAAAAAATTGTCCAGTCAATATTATGATTATTTAAATAACATTAAGCATAAAATAAAAAAGGTCCCCTTAGGTAATTAACCGTCCGGATTCCTTTTGTCTTAATGATTTAATTATAGCAAAATATATTTTTTTGTCAATAACCTTATTTTTTAACTAAAATTAGCTATTTAAATATTAATAACATATATATACGTATGGAAGAAGAAAACAAAAATCAAGAAATATTAACAAGTAATTCAAATCAAAATGTACCTAAAAATGAAGGTAAAGAGTCTTTTAAGGATTTTATATGGGAAACAGTTAAGATTGTCATAATCTGTTTAATTATTGTTATCCCTATTAAACAATTTGTAGTCCAACCTTTCTATGTTAAGGGAGCTTCAATGGAACCTAATTTCTATGATCATGAATATCTTTTAATTGATGAGATATCATACAGGTTTAATGAACCTGAACGTGGGGAGATTATTGTTTTCCGTCATCCACCAGGAGAAAAGTCTTTTTACATCAAACGTTTAATTGGTTTACCTGGAGAAAGAATAACTATTAAAGATAATGTTATCATGATATATAACCAACAAAATCCTAATGGAGTTAAGCTTGATGAAAAAGAATATTTACCTGATTCAATTAAATTCTATGATGATGTAGATGTAACTTTAGAAGCAGATAAATATTTTGTTATGGGAGATAACAGAGTATCATCTCTTGATTCACGTAGATTTGGACCAGTTAATGAAGAGGATATTATTGGTCGCACCTGGTTACGTGGATGGCCATTTGATAGATTTAAAGTTTTTAAAACACCAACATATTAAAGATTAAATATATGCCTAAGAAAAAAGTACAACAATACAAAACCTTAAAAGGTTTTAAAGATATTTTACCAAACGAACAAAAGTATTGGGATTTTTTGTATGACCGTACAAGACAAACATCTTTAGATTATGGTTTTCGTAAATTAGATTTACCAATCTTAGAAGATGCTAGGATATATATCAAAGGAACAGGTAAGACAACAGATATTGTAGAAAAAGAACTATATATGTTTGAAGATAAATCTGGTAGTAAAGTGGCTTTACGCCCAGAGTTTACCCCAGGCGTACTACGTGCATACCTTGAACACGGTATGATCAATCAACCACACCCAGTTAAGTTTTTTTCTTGGGGCCCAATTTTTAGACACGACAACCCACAATCTGGTAGATATAGACAATTTAATCAATTTAACTTTGAAATTATTGGTTCTGAATCACCAGAGACAGATTCACAGTTAATTATTATGGTTTCAAGTCTATACAAAGCTTTTGGTTTGAGTGTTGTAATTGAGATTAATAGTATTGGTTGTCCAGAATGTAGACCAGGATATATTAAAATATTAGCTAAATATCTAAGAAAGAATTCAGATAAGTTATGCCCTTTATGTCAAGAAAGGATTAAAAAGAATCCTTTGCGTGTTTTAGATTGTAAAGATAAGAAGTGTCAGGAAGCTACAGAAGAAGCACCACAGATTCTAGATAATATATGTATTGAATGCAAGGATCATTTTGTTAAGGTTTTAGAAAATCTTGATGATGTTGATGTGATATATAACCTAAACCCAAGGTTGGTTAGAGGTCTTGATTACTATACTCGTACAACTTTTGAAATATTTTTAAACACCGAAGATCAAGACCCCAGTGAGACAGATGATTCGTCTCACGGGGCAAGTAAAAAAATAGCTTTAGGTGGCGGAGGTAGATATGATAATTTAATGGAAATATTAGGTGGTAGACCTACCCCAGCCATTGGAATGGCTGGTGGAGTCGAAAGGGTTATTAAAGTTCTCAAACAACTTAAGGTGGAAGTTAATGACCCAACCCAAGCTGATGTTTTCATAGCTCAATTAGGTGATGAAGCTAAAAAGAAATCTATTAAACTTTTTGAAGATATGCGTAGACAAAATATTCGTGTACGCGAAGCTTTTTCAAAAACAGGTTTAAAACCCCAATTAGAAATTGCAAATAAGTTAAAAGTTAAATATGCAATAATTTTAGGGCAAAAAGAGATTATAGATAACACAATCATTATTAGAGATATGGAATCAGGTATTCAAGAGATTGTACGTTTTGAAGGTATAATCAATGAGGTAGAAAAACGTTTAACAGGCAGTAATGATATAAGGGTATATCAAGATGAAGGAATAACTAATGGCTATAAAGAAGGACAGGAAAAAACAGAAGAAGTTGTGAAAAATACAGCACAAGAAGTAAAACAAGAACCAGATCAATTAGAAAAGAAGACAGATGAGATATTGGCTGAAGCTGAGTAAAAGATTTAAACTAATTTTTAGCCACCTTTTTGAGTTAATCTCATTTTAGGTGGTTTTTTAGTTTAGGCATGTTTGTCAATCGTCATGGTATGCTCCAATATTAAACATTGGGGCGTGAGGCAAGGGGCGGTCAAAAAAAACATAAAACTAACACATCAACCCACAAACCCTTGCCCCCAGCCACATATATATGATATCTTTAAATTAGAATAAAATAGATTTTAATCATTCCTGCTATGCCCTCAACTTGCACAAAAATACAAAAGGAAT
>JBDRGZ010000071.1:0-14776 GCA_043817345.1 Patescibacteria group bacterium | reverse complement strand
ACAGAAAAAAAGATTTTATCTAAAGTTTTTTGGACAGAACGTAACAGAACTCATGAAATACTTTTAGAAACTCATTTAACTGATTGGTAATATGTTAAAAAAACAAAAACAACTGCAAGGGTTTACTTTAATGGAAATTTTAATTTCCATGAGTATTTTTGTCATTTTTACTTTAGCCATATTAAGCATTCATAGTTTTACACTTAGAGCATCACAAAAAACATTAGCTGCTAATAGGATTCAAGGTGAAGCACAGTTAATAATGGAATCATTAGCTAAAAAAATTAGAACTTCGCGTGTTAATTATGATTATTCCGGATATGCAGGAGGGATTGGTAGCTATGAAGAAGAACTATCTGTAGTTGATTTATCAGACACAGAATATGTCTTCTTTTTAGAAGACGATTCTTTAAAAGTTAAAATTAAAGAATCTGGAGCAGTAGAATACAATGATGCTTATGCTATTCCAACAGTAATAGTTTCTATTGATGTACTTAAATTCATTATCCAACCAACAACTTTTCCTTTTGATATTGATACACCGCCAGAAACACAACCAAGAGTTACAATAGTAGCTACTTTTAGTTCAACTAGAGCTGGACAAACTGCTAGTTTGACAGTTCAACAAACAATTCCTCAATTATCTGGAGGTATTGTAGATTAATATATTTATATGAAAAATCAACAAGGTGTTACAGTTTTTATAGCTTTACTAATCCTTTCGTCAATGGTTGTTTTAGCTATGGCTATTTCTGATCTAGTTCTTCGAACCAGTCAATCATCAAAAAAGATTGGTTTATCAGAAATTGCTTATCATGCAGCTGAGACTTGTGTTGAAGAAGCGCTTTATCAGATTGAAAAAACATTTGATGTAACTGGGCTTGATGGAAGTACGGGTAGTTTAGATGAGATATCTGATGCAACGTGGAGTTTATCTTTAGAACCAGTTTATCTTGATAGCCCGTATGAAATTACATTAGATGTAGGCGAAACTTATCAACTTGAATTAAATTTCCAGGATGACGATGATGATTTAAATTACCCTAATTCAATAACTTTTAACTGGACAGGTGGTCCAACTAGGGCTAAAGGAGTGACCTTAGCAAATGATGGTACACAAGAAAGTCACACAACTCCTTTTAGTATTAATAATTTACCTACTGATCTATATATCGTTCGTGTAGATAATATATGGACCAGCGCAATAACTATTAATCTATTGGCTGGGGTTAGTGAAAATACACCTATTGGTATTACTTTAACTTGCACAGGAGAATATAAAGGGCAGAGAAGGATATTAGATGTCCAAAGGACTAATTGGCAGATTTTTTAAAATATATAATACAAAAAAGTTAGCATTTGTGTTAACTTTTTTGTATCATCAGTATTTTGACAAATAACCATTAAATTAGTAACCTTAAGAAGTAAACATATGGCTACAGACACAAACCCACAAAAAATTTACCATGTTAAATAATTCTGCATCCGCAGAATTATTTAACAGAGTTCACCTGACCAAATCCCATTATTAAAAATATTAAAATGGATTTATCTTTATTGAATAAAATAAATAATAACACAAAACAATATATTAATCATGATTTACTGTTTGATATTATTGAATCTAAGCGAATAGTTAAGGTGGGAGTTTTTATCGATAATTTAAACGAAGATATTTCTTTAATCAAACTTCCATTATTAGAAAAGATCTCTATTTTTCAAGAATTAGGACATAATGTTGTTATTGTTTTTAATGATTATAGGTATAAAGACCTTTTGAGTGAAAAACAAATTTCTGAAAGAATAAATATGTTTTTGAATAGTGTATCAAAGATAATTAATACAGAAAATATTGAAGTTATTAGAAATTCAGTTTACCAACAAACCTCAACATTTAAAACTAAGTGTAAACAAAAACAATATTTTTTAGGAAATATTTCTAGATTAAAGGAAGAACAAATTAATCTTTTGGTTGATATGAAAGAAAATAATATTATCATTGGATTAATAGAGTTTAATCAAAAAAAAATAATAGAGTTTTTATATAATAACAAATTAATTAATCGGGTATCCACTTTAATTTTAAAACCATCTCGCGCCCTTGTTGATGTAAAATTATCAGATAATTTACAAAATATTTGTAAACAATTAGGAAAAGTTTCTAGAAAGGTGTTATCTGACATTTTATCCGACTATTCAAATTTTTCTGAAGAGGATCAGTACATAATTTCTCAGGAGTTAAGATCGAGTAATTTATACGTATTTAGAAAAGCAAAAAGTAAAGTTATCCTTAATGTTCTAGGGAAGTTATTTTCGTCAAATATTCGGGATTTTTCTTTAGAATATTTAAGATCTTTACAGAAATTAAAGGTATCGGTTATTATAGCAGCGTATAATCGAGTTGATTTTTTACCAGAATCTATTAATAGTTTATTGAAACAGTTTTATAAAAATATAGAGATTATTATTGTTGATGACGGAAGTGTTGATGGAACAAAACAGTATTGTAAATATTTAATACGTAAATATAACAATAAATATGATATCAAATACATTTATCAGAAAAATCGAGGCGTTGGTTCTGCTCGTAATCTTGGTTTAAAAAGGGCTGTAGGTGATTTAGTTACTATTCTTGATCATGATGACTATATGCTTGAGGACGGAATTATTGATAGGGTCATTCCTTTCATTGATAATCCTAAAATTAATATAGTCTATGCAAAACGTGATACTTTGTTAAATGATAATTATAATCGCATTAGGCAAAAACACCATGAGCCATATCATGATGATGGTTTTACTAAATTGAAAACAAAAGAGGACCATTTTTTATATTTATTAAAAAAACAAGTAACTTTTGGAGCAAATACCATGATGTATAGAAGAAAGGTTTTGAAAAAAGTTGGGTTTTTTTATGAAGATAGAAAATTTATGGGTTTGGAACACAATGCTTTTTTGTTAAAGATATTTAAAAATTATTTGGTTTATTTTGTCGACAAGGTAGTTTATCTTATGAGACGTAATCATGTAGACGATCATCTGTCGAAAAAGTTTGAAAATAACACATTAAGAAGTGAAATATTTATTAATAAACTATTACCAAAGGTTCTAAAAGAACTTAATGTATCTAGAGATAAAATTTTATGGATTTAAAGCTTTTTGGTGGTTTTACAAATTTACCGTTTAGTATTACTGAAAGGAAAGGGTTAGGTCATCCTGATACTTTATGTGATGGTGCAGCAGATTATGTTTCGCAACAATATTCTCAATATTGTCTTGAAAAATTTGGTGAAGTCCTACACCATAATTGTGATAAGTTTGTTATATTGGGTGGTACTGCAAAAGTTGGTTTTGGTTATGGTAAAATAGTTAGTCCATTTAGATTTATTATGAATGGACGTTTTAGCGAGAGTTTTGGTGCTACAAAAATAGAGTATAAAAGTTTAATTAGGCAGTGGATTAAAGAGTATGTTTCAAATATTTTAACATTAATTGATTCAAATAAGGACATGGAAATTGTAGATATGATCCATTCTAACCCAAGTCCCGGTATTATTAGTACAGATGTTAAGAATTTACCTCCTCGTAGTAGCATTTTTATGTTTACGCCAAGAAATAAAAAAGATTTAACACAATCTACATTTTTAGAATCAAATGATACTTCCGCTGGAGTTGGTTATGCCCCACTTAACACAAGTGATTTAGTCGCAATTGCTGTAGAGAAGAAGTTTAACTCAAAAGATTTTAAAATTAAACATCCATACATCGGTTCTGATATCAAAGTAATGGTTGTCACTGTAGATAGAACTATTAAAATAACAACTTGCATCCCTTTTATAGGTTTATATACACCCAGTATTAAATTTTATAAAGATAAAATAAAATGGCTTAAAGAAATGATTAATGATGAGGTTAAGAATATTATAGGTAAACAGTATTCATTAAGTATTACCATAAATAATAGAGATGTAATAAAAATGAATGAAGTATATCTAACAGCAACAGGTAGTTCTGTCGAAAGTGGTGACGAAGGAATAGTTGGTAGAGGTAATAGGATTAACGGAGTTATCTCAATGACTGAACCTATGTCAATGGAAGCCGCCTGTGGCAAGAATCCTATTTATCATATTGGAAAATTATATAATGTTTTGGCAAAAAGGATTGCTTTTAAAATTTATGATTTATATAATATATCTTGCAAGGTCTATTTAGTTTCTCAGACAGGGCGTGATTTACAAGATCCCTGGCAATGTATTATTACACTTAGTACAAAAAAATATAATAAAGAAGGAATATCTAATATTGTAAAAAAAGAATTAAGTGATGTTGTGGATCTTAGTAATGATTTGATTTTTGGTCGTTGTATAAATTATTAACTAGTATGCTTAAAACAATTAAATATAAAAAGACCGGTTTTGATGAAATAAACGAGATTGATTTTGCAATAAATTTAAGGAATTTTTTGCTGTTAGGTTGTTCAAAAGTTACAATTAAAAGAATTTATCATGGTAGTGTTAATAGAAATTTTAAGATCATAACAAATAAAGAAACCTACTTTTGTAAAGTTGGGCCATTGTGGTATGAGGGGTCTTTGCATCGTGAATCATGGGCACTTAAAACAATTAGACAAATTGGTTGCAATGTTCCAAATATTATAATGTATCTTAATAAAACTAATAAAGTTTTGCCGGGACATGAGGTACTTTTATTAGAATATGTTGACGGTGAGTTACTTGCAAATAAAGATAATATGAAAAATTATTATAGCAAAATTATTGCATTATATAATTCAATCCATTCAATTTCTATGGAAAAGTATGGATGGCTAGACGAAAGATTTATTGGTAAAAATAAAAACTGGTTAGATTTTTTATTACAAATCGAGAATGAAAAAACAATTAATCAATTAGGTAGTGTATGGAAAGACAATTTATCGTTTGTTCGTAATAAAATAAAAAATTGTAATTATGGAGACGTTTCAGGTAAATTATTATACGGGGATTTTAATTATTATAATTTTATAGTTAACAAAGAAGATAATGTTGTAGCTTTTGATTTTCAAAATTGTTTTTCTGGCGATCCTTTATATGATGTTGGGATTATTTTTGCTAAAGATAGTAATTTTGAAAAGTATTTACATTATTTTAATACTTTTGATTTTGTTTATAAAGAAGATAAACGGAAATTAATTTTTTTGTATAGTTTGCGTTGTTTATTTTCTATGATATCTTTTTATGCTACAACCAAGAATCAAGAAAGAATATCTTTTGCGAAAAATAGATTTATAGAAATTAGAAGGTTATATGACAAGTATTATTAAAATAAAAAATTGGGAGCCCGTCGTTCCTGAAGACAAAGAGTATTTACTTGATGTGTTAAAGCGTCGTGAATTTTCAGGAAGTGATTCTTACTATACCAAAAAAGTAGAAAAGGCGTGGGGCGACTATGTTGGTGCTAAACATTGTATTCTTACAAATAGTGGGACTTCAGCTTTACATATGGCTATATCCTCAATTGGTGCTGTGGCTGGTGATGAAATTATTGTCCCATCCTTTTCTTTTATTGCTTCTGCGTTGTGTGTTTTGCACCAAAACCTTATTCCCGTTTTTATAGATATTAAAAATGGCCAAATGGGATTAGATGAAAATAATATTGAAAAAGTTATTACCAAAAAAACAAAAGCAATAATCGTAGTTCATTTAAATGGAATTCCTGTCGATATTGAAAAAATCCGTAAAATTACTGATAAATATAAGTTAATACTAATCGAAGATGCGTGCCAGGCCCATGGTGCAGTAATTAATCAAAAGAAAGTTGGATCTTTGGGTGATATTGCGGCATTTAGTCTTAATAAAAGTAAGGGGCTTCCTGCTGGTGAAGGTGGTTTTTTTGTAACTAACAATGAAAAGTATTATGAAAAGGCAGATATGGTGCGTAAATTTGGTGAATTAAATAAAAATAAAGGATTGAGAAATTATAATTCATACGAACTTGGATGGATGTATAAAACTAGTGAATTTGTAGCTGCTATTGCTTATAGTCATTTAAAATATTTAGATATTTGGAATAAAACAAGGGTTTTTAATGTGGAGTATTTAAACAAAAAAATTAAGACCTTACAGGAACTAGAAATTTTTTATACGTCAATAAATTATCAGCCTGCATATTGGCGATATGCATTCAAAATTAAAAAAGATATTTTAAAACAAAGACCTGATTTTAAAAGAATGCTTAGCAGAAATTTAAGGAAACACGGCCTTAAGATAAGTCAATGGCAAAATTTAGCATTACCTGAGCAACCGGTTATAAAAAATAAGTTTGGGTATGGTAATGGGTGTCCTTGGGTGCATGGTAGAGATATTGATTATAACGATCCACTGATTATGCAAAATACTAAAGATCTTATTAATAGAGTCATTTGGTTAGATGAAGGAATCCAACCACCTAATTCAGTTAAAGAATTAGATTATATTTATAATACAATTAAGCTTGAAGTTAATAATTTGAGAAAGTAATTATTTTGTTACTTTTTTATTTTATATTAAATATATTCTAGTTAAAATACATTATTTTGACAAATATTTCTTGAATTAGTAGACTTAAAACATAAATAATGAATAAATATATGACAATAAACAATGAGTCAAAAAAACAAATATCTTTAGGAATAGAAGGTCGTCGAGAACAAATAGAAAGAGTAATAAATAGAGGTATTATCGTAGATATTATTCCCTCTATACAGGAATTTAAAGAAAAATTAATAAATAGTGAAGGGTTAAAAATATATATTGGCGCTGATCCTACTTCATCGTCTTTACATTTAAGTCATGCAAAAAACTATATGCTTCTTGAGGAATTAAGAAAATTGGGTTGCGAGGTGTATGTTTTAATAGGGGATTTTACAGCCAGAATCGGGGATCCAACTGATAACTCTACGGCAAGAAAAAAGCTTACAGAAGAACAAATCCAAGAAAACGTAAAAGATTGGAGGAAGCAAATAAAGCCTTTAATAGATTTTAATGCAAAAGAAAATCCAGCAAAGATTGTGTATAATGCTGATTGGTTATCAAGATTAACAATGAAAGATGTTGTTGAATTGGTTTCAAACATGACTGTACAAAGAATGCTAGAACGAGATATGTTTGAAAAAAGACTAAAAGAAAATCAGCCAATTTATTTGCACGAATTTATTTATCCGTTGATGCAAGGTTATGATAGTGTTCATTTGGGTGTGGATGCGGAATTATGTGGTACAGATCAAATATTTAATGCACTTGTTGGGAGAACACTAGAAAAGAAATATAAAAATAAGGATAAATTTGTAATAGCTGTTAACTTGATGGAAAATCCTAAAACCAAAACGTTAATGTCTAAAAGCAAAGGGACAGGTGTATTTTTAAATGCTACACCAGAAGATATGTACGGACAAATAATGGCTCAACCAGACGAAATGGTTGAAATATTACTCATTAATAATACAAGAATATCACTTGAAAAAGTTGACGAAATAATCAAAATGGAAAATTCCATGGATGCAAAAAAAATTACTGCCCAAAAAATTACAGAGATATTTCATGGGAAAGAAGAATCAAAGAAGGCAGAGGAATCTTTTATTAAAAAGATTCAAAAAAAAGAAGCACCAGAGGATATTCAAGAATTTGATTTAGCGAACAAAAATATTATTGACGCTTTAGTAGAATCTAAATTAGTTTCTTCAAAAAGTGATGCGCGAAGAGCTATAGAACAAGGTGGTGTTAAAATTAATTCAGAAGTTATTAAAGATTTTGATACTATATTAAAATCAGGAGATATTGTGCAAAAAGGAAAGAGGTTTTTTGCGAAGGTTAAATAGTATACAAATTGGGTTTAATTTGTGTTTAATTTTAAAATAGTTCATTATACATAATAAAAATATAATATAAATATGTCACATACAAATGTATATAGAAATTCAGTAGTAGCTGATAATTATGAGGCCATGCTTGAAAAAAGAAAAGGTCTTTGTAGTTTTGATACACAATATTTAGAAGAAAATATTAAAAAAAATGATAAGATTTTAGATTTAGGTTGTGGGACAGGTAGACATGTTTTAAAGTTTTGTGATATGGCAAAGATTACAGGGATCGACATTTCTGAGAAGATGATTAAAATAGCAAGAGAAAAAATTAAAGATAAAGCTAAATTAATTGTTGGTAATATTTTAGAAACAAAAAATTTAGTAAATAGTAAGTTTAATATAGTTTTAATGATGTATCATACTTTAGGAAGTATAGACTCTCTAGAAGATAGAAAAAAAATATTTTCTCAAGTCTATAATTTATTAAAAGAAAACGGAAGACTTATTTTACATGTACACAACAGGAATCATATTAATAATTTGAAGTTTCTTTTGAAAAGAACACAGGGTGATAGAAAAATAACTAGTGGAGTTTTAGATGGAGCTGTGATTCATTTTTTTACAAAAAACGAAATTAAGGAATTAGCTGAAAAATATAACTTTAAAATTGAAGAAATTATTTATTTAAAATATCCAGACGAAGAAAAACAAATTACAGGCTGGAAAAGACTTTTCTACACAGGTGGTTTTATTTTTAAATTAAAAAATATTTCTTAGTTTTTTTGACAAACCCTCCTCACATATAATATAATATACACAAGGAAAGAAAGTAGAATATAAGTGTATATAAATTATGCATAGCATAATACACAATAAAATATTAGTATATATAAAAGTTTGTGAAAACAGTAGTTTAGGCTAGCTGTTTTTTGTTTATTTGGCTAGTTTTGGATATGAAGTAGTTAACCTATTTTTTGATTTAATGGTAGAATAGGATTAGTATAAAATATTTTAACTTATTTTTTTATATGAATTATTTTATTTTCTGTCTTAACACCTAAACTTGGCTAACCGAAGTTGGTTTTGATTGCTCAAGTTTAGGGGTTAAAAAAGGGTTTTGTAATTCACAGTTTTTGATGAATCTAAAAACGTCTGATGAAATAGAGTTTAAGCAATTTGTTAAAAATTTGTTTGGTGACAAGTTTGTGTTTGCTTTTATTTGCGGAAGTGTGGCCAAAAAAGAGACATCTAAAGAAAGTGATATTGATATGCTGGTAGTTTTGGATTCAATAGAACTAATAAAGTTAAAAATATTTCGTAAATGGTATATAGATTTTCATCTCAGGAAGAATTTTAAGCCTGATTTGGTTTATCCAGGTGAAGTTGTGCCCATTTTTAACATGAAAATTGCCTTAGCATCGGTGAAATGTTATAATTCCACAAATCAAATTGTTGATAAAACAATATATGATGGAATTGTTTGGGCAGGGATGCTTAGCAGTGATTGTATTGCATTTGTAGGGGACGTGGCTGTTTATGATAAGTTAAAAGATGAAGCAGTTGAAATTTGTAAAAAATGGAAACAAGAGCTTGCACCTGATATATACTTAGGTGTATCTGATGATAAAATTCTTAAGCAAATTATTACTTATAATTATGAATGAACGAGAAATAAAAAAGAAAACATGTGAGTTAATCAAGACGATTCGGGAAAAGGATAAAGCAATCGAAAAAGCTTTACTAGGTTATGAGAGTTACGAAACTGCTTGTTTTGAGATACAAAGAAGTCTAGATTGTTTACAGGGCATAGATAAAGAGATGAAATTTTTAACTTCGGGTGAGATTGAGACATTCTGTGCTTTTTTCCCCATCAATCTTCCATTATACTCTTTTATTTTGTTTGGGATCATACCTAGTTTTATGGCAAACCATGTTTATATTCGTCCTCCGGAATTAGTCCGTAAAATACTTACAGAGCTTAATAATTTATTAGAAATTGAAGTTAATTTTTCAGAAATTTCATTGATTAATTCTAACAGGCAAGTTTTTTTAGATGGTTACGCTTCTGTGGCTGACGTAGTGTTATTTGTCGGGAAATATTCAAATGCAGAAAAAATTAAACAAGTTTGTTCGCGATCACTTTTTCTTTATAATGGTGCGGGGATAAACCCTATTATTGTTGCTGAATCCGCGGATATTGAGGTGGCAGTTGAAAAAACTGTGGAAATGAGAACATTCAATAGTGGTCAAGACTGTGCTGGACCAGATGTTGTTTTTGTGCATCATAAAATATATAACAATTTTTTGAAAATATTGTTAAATAAAGTTGTCAATATTAAAGTAGGTGATTATAGCGATAAAAGGGTTAGAATAGGAAAGCTTTGTGATTTTAATCAATTTTCTTATATAAGTAAAGTTTTTAATAAGTACCATAAAAATATTTTATGTGGAGGTAATATAGATTATTTTAACGAAATTGTTTCACCTACAATTATCACAACTGGTATTTCTCCAAGTATGGGTTATCAAGAATATTTCGCACCTATTTTCCACATAGTTTGTTACAAGAATGAAACGGAGCTCAGTAGTTATTTTAAAAATCAAAAATACCAAGACCACGCTATGTATCTTTCTTTGTTTGGAGATTCAAGCTATGTAGAAAATATAAAACATTCTATAATTTTTAAAAATCAAATCATAAATGATGTAGAACGAGGAAATTTTGCTTATGGTGGCTATGGGAAAAAAGCTAGTTTTGTTAGCCACGGTGGAATGAATTTGCCTAAGCCAATTTTAATCTCGAAAGAAATTTCGCATTTTTTAACACTTAAAAAGTGATTTCAATATGTATAATAAAATATTTTATACAGATATTGTTTTAATACACACTTATAAGAGGGTTAATTTTATTTATTATCAAGTTAAATCACTTATTGATAGTCAGTTTTTAAATTCGTGCTACTGTGGGGTCAAACACATTGTTTTATTCTTGATTATTGATGACTCACCAGAATCAATGTCTCAATCTTTTCTGCAAGAGGTTGAGAAAATCAAAAAATATATTTTAAATAAAAAACTTAATAAGGTTTGCTTTATTGATTGTTGGAATAAAACAAGACAGGTAAATCTATTAAAGAAATTCTCTTTAGAAAAGTATGATAATTTATTTATTGATTCTTATTCAGGTAGAGTAGGTGGCTCTAGGGGGATTCAAAACATTTCTCAGATAATAGCTGATTATATTATTGGTAATAGGGAAAATCAGGAAGTTTTAGAACACAAGATAGATGATGACATGTTTGCGTTTTATTTAAAGCATGAAAATAATGCACTGAAATTTACCAGATTGGATAATTTTTTCTGCAGAAAAAGGAAAAAATTAAGTCAATCCAAAGTTAGAATTGTTGGGTCTTATGCTACGTTAGATAGCGGTAGTCCTGTTACGGATCTCTTTGAGGCTACTGAGGCGGTAGATAAGATACTTGAGTGCATTTCTATTGATGATATAGGAAGTAATCTCTTCCAATGGCAGTGCATAAAAAAGAAGAGTCTTTATCTTTATGGTGTACCAAATAAAGTCATTGACGAAACCAAAGAGATTATTGGGACTGACTTTGGTAAATTCCTAAATATAACAATCCCAAATAAAACTCAATATTTAAATGAAATTATGTGCTGGGTAACAATGGCGACTAACTTATTGTCTCGAGGAATAAATAGATTTGAGTATAATTTAAGTAATTTTTGTGAATCAATCGATTGGACTCAAGAGCACTCACAGCTACCTGGGGGTTGCGTGTCTTTTTGCAACTCTGAGAAAATAGGCCCGCATCCTAATTTTGGTACGCAAGATATTTTATGGTCATATTTGGAAAACGCAAGACACGGAGGCGGATTATATGGGGATGTTCCTCTGTTGCACGTAAAAACACCAATTGCTAGGAGTAAGCTACAGGATGATTTATTGTATGGGGATGAATTAAAACGCAGACGTAGTTTTGCTTTATCAGTTAAAGTTATTAAATTAGTAAGAGATAAATTCAGAGTTTTAAATGATACATCAGATGATTTTGTTAATTTTAGAGGTTTTGAAAAAAATATTTTAGATTTAACTCAACAAAAAATCCTTAGAATATTAGATAAGTGTGAAAAAATTGAATATATCACCAAAGATGTATCCATTAAAAATTCAGTAAACACACTAAAAGATTTTTTTGTTCCATTAAGTAAAAACTATCCTTTATTAGAAGCCAAGTATGTTTCCTATACAACAAAAACTACGAACCATAAAATAGAAAAAATGGTCAATGAATGGCTTAGTGGTTATGAAGAATGGGAAGAAATAAGAGCTAAAATTAGAAATCGGTAATTACATTTTTGATGGTACTTTAATACCGAGTAACATCAGGCCATCTTTTATAACTTGAGCAGTTGCCTTTATCAAATTAATTCGAGATATAAATAAAATTTCGTTATAGGCTTTTATAACTGAAACAGCTTCATAAAAACTATTAAACTGTTGAGCCAATTCTTCTAAATAAGTACAAATTAGATGAGGGCTGTTAGTTTTTTGAGCTTCAGTGATAATAGAAGGGAAAAGTAGTAACTTTTTTGCCAGTACGAGTTCTTTTTTGTGTTCAAAGGAGTATTGTTGAGATGGGGCAATATCGTGTTGTTTTTTTTTCTTCCCAGCTTTGTCTATTATGGAGGCAATTCTTACGTGGGTGTATTGTAGATACGCTGAGCTACCTGATTCTAGTCTGATCATGTTGTCAAAGTCAAATGAAATATTTCTCGCTTTAGATTGATGTAAATCATTATATATAATAGCCCCAAGACCAATTATTTCAGCAATTTGTTCCTTTTCTTCTTTATTTAAGTGTGTAGTACTGTTTTTTAAAATTTCTTTTGATTTTTCAACTGCTTTGATTATTACTTCTTTAAGCTCAACTAATGTACCACTGCGCGTGGACATTTTTTTTCCTTTACTGAGTACCATTCCGAAAAAGATATGTTCAACATGCATACTCTTTGGAACATATTTCATCTGTTTAGCCAAAGCAAAAAGTTGTTGAAAGTGAAGTGATTGTTCATTTCCTACTACATATAAAATTATATTTGGATTATAGGTTCGTACTCGGTATTTGATAGTTGCTAAATCTCTTGTTAGATATAGACTTGCCCCGTCCTGTTTTCGAAGTATAAAAGAAGGTAAGTCATTTAAAGAATCAACGAAAACTACGGGTGAGTTTGGGTCTTGTTTGCAAATTTTTTTACTCAAACATTCTTTGATGACATTATCAGTTTGTTTGGCGAAAAAACTCTCGCCAATACAGGTGTCAAATTCAATCCCTAGTCTTTTGTAGGTTTTTTGGAAGTCTACCATACTCCATTCTTTAAATTTTTTCCAAAGCACAACGATATCCTTATTTTCATTTTCAAGTTCTTTAAAAAAACTTCTAGCCTTGACTTTAATTGCGGGATTATTACCAACTTCTTGATGAAACTTTACATATAATTTTTTTAGTTCTTGGATGGGGTTTTTATTAATAACTTCATCTTTGCCCCAACTTCTGTAAGCGTAAATTAATTCACCAAACTGAGTACCCCAGTCGCCCAGATGGTTATCGCGGACGACTTCGTAGCCAGTCCATTCATAGATATTAGCCAAGGCGTGACCGATAATAGTAGAACGTAAATGCCCAACTCCTAGGGGTTTGGCTATATTAGGAGACGAAAATTCAATAAGTGCCGTCTGCCTGTTATTAACTTTGCTTTTACCAAACTCGTAGCCAGATTTAATAATATAATTTAGAATATCATGGTATAATTTCTTAGTATTAACAATTAGGTTTATGTAAGGTCCAAGAACTGAAATTTTAGTAACATATATTAATTCATTACGATTTAAGTAGTCTGCTAATTTTTTGGCTATTTCTAAAGGGTTGCCATTTATGGTTTTGGAAATAATAAAGGTGGAAATTGAAAAGTCAGCCTCTATTTGTGGAGGCGGTACTTCAAATTTCATGGTCACATCTACCTTAAACAACTTTTGAACTGTGTTTTCCAAATTATTTTGTAATTTTATTAATGGATTTGTAAGATCTTCATTCATATATTAATTGTAATGTCTGTGTTGGAATAAATTTTAATATTTTTTTATAGTCCAATATTTTGATTTCTAGTCAAAATTCAGTTTCTTTCCAGAATTTATAAGTCCGTTTGGTGTAAGGTGAAAATTATAACTATCTGGTACCCCGAGAGGGAATCGAACCCCCACAGCCAGCTTAGAAGGCTGGTATTCTATCCATTGAACTATCGGGGTGAGTATTAAAAAAAACAGGAAAATTAATACTTTATCCTATTGATTTAATATAGCAAAAGTTGTCGGTGTTTGCAAATTTTTGTTTTTTTACTTTGAATTACAAAACTTTTTTTGACAATCCCCCCTACATATAATATAATACATACAAAGAAAGAAAGCATAATATATGTGTATAAACTATGCATAGCATAATACACAATAAAATATTAGAATATATAAAGTTTGTAAAAACAACAGCTTAAGTTAGCTGTTTTTTGTTTTTTTGGCTAATGTTAGCTGATATATAATATTTATATTGACAGGTTATATAATTTATGTAATAATTATTTGTTAAATTAAAAAGGTCTGAGCACAAGATTGTAAATAATTATTTTAAAAAATAAATTTAAATTTATGAAAAAGAAAATTTTAATTTTTTCATTAGCTTTTCTATTAATGGCTATAGTAAGTTTTTCAGCTGTTGCTGAAGCTAGAACTTGGACCAAACATAGAAAATGTGATGTTAATATGGATGGTCAAGTAACTCGTAGCGATGCAGATATGATTGCTAGACATGCTATTGGTTTAATATCATTAAATAGAATACAAAGATGGTTAGCTGATGCTGACAATGA
>JBDRGZ010000070.1:0-29329 GCA_043817345.1 Patescibacteria group bacterium | reverse complement strand
AGCAACCCAGCCTTTAGGTGTTCGTACTTTGTGGTCTAAAGTGGCAATAATTTCATAACCAGAATTTGTTATTAAACGAGCAACGGGTTTAACTCCGTTATTTAAATATTGAGTAACTGGCCTTAATCCAACACCCTCTTTCTCTGATACTCTATAATCAACTAAAATTTTATTTATTTTCTTCTTTGTCTTATATTCTTTATATAAATTATCAATACGTTCTAATCCGTTTTCTGTTGCTACACGAGTTTCTCCAACTACACAAGGATTAGTGGACTCCATATCTCCAAGTTGAGGAGTTGGATTAAAAGCATTAATTCTATCAATAAAAACAATGCCTGGATCACCATTTTTCCAAGCATTAATTACAATCAAATCAAAAACCATTTTAGCTGACATTTTTTTAACAACTTCATTATTCCGTGGATTAATTAATTCATATTCTTCATCTTTATCTAAAGCCTTCATGAACTTGTCAGTTATAGCAACAGAAATATTGAAGTTACTAAAAGCTTTCATGTCTTCCTTACAAGATATGAAATCCAAAATATCTGGATGATCAATACGTAAAATACCCATATTCGCACCACGGCGGGTTCCGCCTTGTTTTATCTCCTCAGTAGCAGCATTAAAAACCCTCATAAAAGAAATTGGTCCTGAAGCCACTCCTCCAGTCGATTTAACTCTATCTCCACCAGAGCGTAAACGAGAAAAAGAAAACCCTGTCCCACCACCGGATTTGTGCACAATTGCGGCATGCTTAATTGAATCAAAAATACTTGCCATATCGTCTTCAACAGGTAAAACAAAACAAGCTGAAAGTTGCTGTAGATCACGACCCGCATTCATAAGTGCTGGAGAACCTGGCATAAACAAACGCTTAGCCATCATGTCATAAAACTCTTTAGCTGTTTTTTTAGCATCAATATCTTGATGATATAGATTCTTGTACATTTCATCAGCTTGAGAGACGTTCTGTGCCACCCTCTTAAACATATCTGAGGGTTTTTCTATCACATTCCCGTTTTCATCCTTTAATAAATATCTTTTTTGTAAGACAACTAGTGAATTTTCTGTTAAACCAGCAACTTCTGTTACCTCTGTTAAAGGTGTTCCCTGCATTCTTCTTTCCTTATGACGCTGACGGTAAACCATAAAAGCCCTAGCAATCTTTTGCTGGCCTTCTTCTATTAAAACTTCTAAAATTATATCCTGAACCTCTTCTACTCCAGGGATTGAATGTCCGTCAAATCTTTCATCCAAGATTTTAACAACCTTGTCTGCAATTTTTTGAATTTCCTTCTTATTGTCAAACCCAACTGCTTCTGCTGCTTTAGAAATTACAACAAAAACTCTATTAGGATCAAATGGTACTAATCGTCCATCACGTTTCTTTATTTGCTCAACTTTTCTAGACATATGTCAATCTTATATTAATTATTTTAGCTAAAAACCCAAAAATATATAGTGGATAATAAAAACACGACCTCGAACAAAGGTGTGTTTTCCACAGAAATTGGAAAGCGACTAAATTTATTATATCACAAGTTTTTCTGCTGTAAAAATTTTACAAAATAATGCAAAAAAACAGTATATATTAGCCTATCTTTTCAATCTAATATCATACAAGATTTGTTCCATTCTTCTTAAATTTCTCTCAACTTCATCATATTTGTGACGAAGTTTTCCACGAAAACCAATACGTGTCAAATCTTCTGCAATATTATCTATTGTTTTATGAAATTTTTCTAATTGCTTTAAGTTTTCTTTCTTAGCTAAGTTGACTGATTTACGTACAAGCTCTCCTGTAAAATCACATATCCCAGCTATAATATGTTCTGGTGTAGCTTTAATATATTTAGGCATGTTACTTTTATCTTTAGATAAAAATTGATAAAAAGTTAGTGCTTCAATATATTCTTCAACAGCTTCTGAATAAAATCCTTCATACATAATTCCTTGCTCTTGCTTCATTATCTTATTCACTCCTTTAAAATTCTCATGAATCTGTTTAAATAACAATTTGGTTTGCTTAAAATTGTCTCTTCTTAAAAGAGCAATAGTTTTTTTAGAATCTATTCTAATTTCATTAGCAATTCTTCTTGCATCACCACCTAATTTTAATTTCTTAAAAAATCCTGAGATAGCTTGTTTTAACATATTTTATTTTATAGTCATCCTGAGCGACTTCTAGGGTTGTTTTGAGCCGAAGGATCTCGGGCAAGATAACAATCTTTAATTTTAATTTATTTTTCCTTTTTTTGTTCCTCTTCTTTATTAAAGCTCTTAGCCCCCCTATAACCTGTGCCAACTGGAACTAAACGACCAATGATTACATTTTCTTTTAATCCTCTAAGGTGATCTACTTTACCAGTTACAGCTGCATCAATTAAGATTTTAGCAGTTTCCTGAAAAGATGCTGCAGAAAGGAAAGATGAAGTTGAAAGTGAAGCTTTGGTAATACCCATCAAAAGCATCTTACCACGTGCTTCTTTTTTGCCTTGAGCTTTCATTGTATCATTCTTATCATTAAAATCAGATACATCAGCTATTTCACCAGGTAAAAGATCTGTTTCACCTGAATCTTCAATAAAGATACGAGAAAACATTTTATTTGTAATAATCTCAACATGTCTATCATCTAAAGCCTGTCCTTGAGAAGAATAAACTTTTTGAATTTCTTGAATGATATATCTTTGGGTTTCTTCTTGTCCTTTAAATTCAAACATCTCTTGTAGATCAAGTGCACCTTCTGTCAACTGATCCCCTTTTAACACTTTGTCACCATCCTTAATCCACAAAACCCTATCTTTGTCTACGGTGATTTTCTTGTCTGTTTTCTTTTTAGCTTTAACTTTAACTAACCAATCACCATCTTCACTTTCCTCTAGTTTTATCTTCCCTGCCATTGGACTAAATTCTTGATTTTCTTTATTTTCAAATAATAAATCATTTTTCTTAACTTTAGATCCATCCTTAACAGTAATTGCGTCCATCTGTTTAGCAGGAATTTTAATAGAATAAACTTTATCCTCTTTTCCAGAAATAATTAAGACTTTTTCTTTAGTATCAGTATCAACCTCTACTTTAACTTCTCCATCTAATGGAGAAATGATTGCTTTGTGTTTAGCTGAACGTACTTCAAAAATTTCTTCAACTCTTGGTAAACCTTGGGTAATATCTGATTCTGAAGATACACCACCTGTATGAAATGTTCTCATAGTTAACTGAGTACCAGGTTCTCCGATACTTTCAGCAGCAATAATGCCAACAGCTGTACCCTTTTCAACCTCTTTATTATGACCTAAATCCCAGCCATAACACTTAGCACATAAACCATGCCTTGTCTTACAAGTTAAAACAGAACGAATCTTAATTGTTTCTAAATCTAACTTACTAATTTTTCTATAACTGTCTTGATCAACTAAATGCCCTTTTTTATATAAAACTTTATTATTTTTTGGACTTTTAATATCTTCTGCCAAAACTCTTCCTAAAATCCTACGAGCTAAAGTCGTATTAATTTCTTCTGAATCTGGCTTGTTAACTTCAAACCCTTCTTTGTCTCCACAATCATCTTCTAAAACTGTCATGTCTTGGGAAACATCAACTAAACGACGCGTAAGATAACCTGCACTTGCTGTTCTAAGAGCTGTATCAGCCATACCTTTTCGGGCACCATGAGTTGAAATAAAATATTCAAGAACATCAATACCTTCTTTAAAAGACCCAATAACAGGTAACTCAATAATCTTACCAGCTGGATTTGTAACTGAACCCTTCATTCCCATCATCTGAATAGTTTGCCCCCAAGAACCACGGGCACCAGATGTCATCATAATATCAATAGGGTTCCCTCTTTGTGTTGACATTAAATCTTTAGAAACTTTTGTAACAGAATCTTTTGCTTTTTCCCAAATCTCAACAACCTTGGTATATCTTTCATCGTCTGTCAAAAGTCCTTGATCATATTGAACACGTACCTCATTAATTTGTTCTATTGCATCATCAATAATCGCTGGTTTAGCTTTAACCTCAGGAACATCTTCCATACCAAAAGAAATTCCTGAATTAGTTACATGGAACAAAGAAACTTCTTTTAAACTATCTACCATTTCTGCAGTCTTATCTTCTCCATAAATTTCAAAACATTCTGCAATTAATTTACTTAAATCTTTTTTAACTAAAGTTCGATTAACAAATCTTAACTTTTCTGGTAATACCTCATTGAATAATAGCCTACCAATAGTTGTTGTTACAAACTGTTCTGATTTTGTTCCACACTTCTTAACATATTTATCTTCTAATCTTACTTTTATTAAATCTTGAATACCTATCACGTTATTATCAAAAGCCATTACAGCTTCTTCAAAATTTGAAAACCTCTTAATATCTTTATCTTCTTGTGTGTCTGTTTCTGGTGTAAAGGTCATATAGTAAGAACCAAGTACCATGTCTTGTTGTAAACCAACAATTGGATCTCCAGTAGCTGGTTTCAAAAGGTTATGTGAAGAAAGCATAACAGTAGCTGCTTCTTTTTTAGCTTGCTCTGTTAAAGGAACATGAACAGCCATCTGATCACCATCAAAATCAGCATTAAATGCAGGACACACCAAAGGATGTAATTGAATGGCCTTACCTTCAATTAGAATAGGTTGAAAACTTTGAATACCTAAACGATGTAAAGTTGGGGCACGATTTAATAATACGTGAGCTCCTTTAGTAATTTCTTCTAAAATATCATAAATTTCTGTTCTACCACTATCAATAAATCTATTAGCACTTCTTACATTGTGTACATAATCCATTTTAATTAATTCGGCAATAACAAATGGACGAAAAAGTTCTAATGCCATCTGTTTTGGTAAACCGCATTGATGTAATTTTAATTTTGGTCCGACAACAATTACACTACGACCAGAATAGTCAACACGTTTACCTAAAAGGTTTTGTCGGAAACGTCCTTGTTTACCTTTTAATGAATCTGCTAAACTCTTTAAAGTTCTTTTTTGACCTGTTGAAGCAGTAACTGTTTTACCATGACGAGCTGAGTTGTCTATTAAAGCATCAACTGCTTCTTGTAACATTCTTTTTTCATTACGAACAATAACCTCTGGCGCACTAAGCTCAGCCAGTTTTTTCAAACGATTATTACGATTAATAACCCTACGGTAAAGGTCATTTAAATCAGAAGCTGCATATCTTCCACCTTCAAGAGGAACCATAGGACGAAGATCTGGTGGAACAACAGGTATAGAACTTAAAATCATCCAGTCTGGTTTGATATCTCTTTCATTTAAACTATTTAATAGTTTAAGTCTTTTCATTATCTTACGTCTTTTTTGCCCGACAGCTAACTTATTTTCTTTAGCTAATATTTTGATCTCAGCTGTCAAATCTACTTCTTGTAAAAGATTTCTAATAGCTTCTGCACCAATTTGTGCTTCAAAAACATGACCGTATTTTAGAGATAGATCATAATATTCATTTTCTGAAATTATTTCTCTAACTTTTAAATTCTTTAATTCTTTTTTAGCCATTTCAACAGCTTCGTTCAATCCTTTGATTTCTTCATTCTTACTTTTTTCCATTTCAGTTAAACGTGCTTGTTTGTCTTCTGAACTTAAATCACTTTTACCATGCAACTGATTAGAACGATTCTTAAAATCTCCTTCAATTTGTTTCTTTTTAGATTTAAATTCTTCGTCAACCTGTTTTAAACTTTCCATTCTTAAATCATCATCTACGTTAGTGATGATAAAGTTGGCAAAATATATTACCTTTTCCAAATTCTGCAAAGACATATCTAAAACCAAACCAATTTTTGATGGCACACCACGTAAAAACCAAATATGTGAAACTGGAACAGCTAATTCAATGTGACCAAAACGTTCACGACGTACTAATGCACGTGTAACTTCTACACCACACTTCTCACAAATTATTCCTTTATATCTTATCCTCTTATATTTTCCACAATAACATTCCCAGTCTTTACTTGGACCAAATATTTTTTCACAAAACAATCCATCTTTTTCAGGTTTTTGTGTACGATAATTAATTGTTTCAGGTCGAGCAACTTCTCCGTGTGACCATTCCTTAATAGCTTCAGGTGAAGCAACCCTTAGTCTTATCGCGTCAAAATTTGATGATGTGTTTTTATTATCTTGCATATTATTTAAATTAAATTTTTTTTATAATTTTAGAATTTCGTATGTACTAACTTCTTTGTCATCTTGACACCATCCTTTGTCATCCCGAATTTATTTCGGGATTTAATGTTCTTCTGAATCTGTTTGCTTTATCCTGAAACAAATTCAAGATGACAGAAAGATAATGTTTCCTAATTTAAATTATTTAATTATTATCTTTATTTTCTTTTTCAACTTCTTCCACTTTTTTCTCTTCCTTAGGTACTTCTTGTCTTGGTATTTCTGGTCTTTCTCGTCTTTGAGACACATTATAGTCAACTTCAGGAGCACCACTACCAACTAAATTACCTTTTTTTAATAACTCAACATCAAGTCCAAGACCTTTCATTTCTCTAACTAAAATATTAAAAGCTTCCGGAATATTAACTTTAGTAATTGGCTCACCTTTAATAATGGATTCATATGCTTTACTTCTACCAGGTACGTCATCTGATTTAATAGTCAAAACTTCCTGCAAAGTATATGCAGCACCGTATGCCTCTAAAGCCCAAACTTCCATTTCTCCAAATCTTTGACCACCATGTTGTGCTTTACCACCTAATGGCTGTTGAGTAACTAATGAATATGGGCCAATTGAACGTTGGTGAATCTTATCTTCAACCATGTGAATTAATTTCATCATATATATCTGACCAACTGTTACCTTGTTATCAAAAGCTTCTCCTGAACGACCATCATAAACAACAGTCTTTCCATCTTCAGGAAAATTAATTTTTCTAAGTTCTTCTCTAATCTGTTCACCAGTTACACCAGCAAAAGCAGGTGTAGCTACTTTGTAGCCTAACTGTCTAGCTGCCATGCCTAAATGTGTTTCTAAAATCTGACCAATATTCATACGAGAAACAACACCTAAAGGATTAAGGATAATATCTACTTGTCTACCATCAGCTAAGTATGGCATATCAGCTACAGGTACAATTCTAGAAATTACACCTTTATTACCATGTCTTCCAGCCATTTTATCACCAACCTGAATCTTTCTTGTTTGTGCAACTGAAACTTGTATTTGTTTAATAACCCCAGCTGCTAGCTTATCACCGTTTTCACGCGAAAATATTTTTACATCTACAACCTTACCTTCTTCACCATGTTCCAAATACATTGAAGTATCACGTACATCTTTTGCTTTTTCACCAAAAATTGCACGTAACAGTCTTTCTTCTGCTGTAAGTTCTGTTTCTCCTTTTGGTGTAATTTTACCAACCAAAATATCTCCAGAGTTTACTCTGGCTCCGATTCTAATAACTCCTTCTTCATCTAAGTCTTTTAATTTATCTTCACCAACATTTGGAATATCACGTGTAATGACCTCGGGACCAAGTTTTGTATCACGAAGATCTATCAAATAGTCTTCTATATGAATTGATGAATAAACATCGTCATGTAATAACTTTTCAGAAAGCAATATGGCATCTTCATAATTTCCACCTTCCCAAGGCATGAACGCAACCAAAACATTTTGACCCAAAGCTAATTCACCATTTTGACAAGCAGCTCCATCAGATAAAATATCTCCTGCATCAACTTTTTGCTTTGGAGAAACTAAAGGTTTTTGGTTCAAACAAGTTGAATGATTTGATCTTCCAAATTTAACTAAATCATATCTACGCATATTTCCATCTTCTTCTTTAATTTCAATAAAGTCACCTGAAACTTTTTCAACTATTCCGCTTTTCTTACAAACCATTACTTGTCCAGAATCTTCAGCTGCCTTAGCTTCAAAACCAGTTCCAACTAATGGAGATTCTGGTCTGATTAAAGGGACAGCTTGGCGTTGCATATTTGATCCCATTAATGCACGGTTAGCATCATCATGATCTAAAAATGGAATCAAAGAAGTTGCCATAGAAATAATCTGGTTTGGAGAAACATCCATTAAAGTAATTTCAGCTGTATCAGCCGAAACCGGCTCTCCTTGTTTTCTTACTTCAGCCCTATCTTTAACAAAATGTCCGTCTTCATCTATTGGAGTAGTAAAAGCAGTAATAACTTCTTTTTCCTCTTCAAAAGCATCTAGATATGCAACATCATTAGTAACTTTTCCATCCTTTACTTTACGATATGGTGTTTCCATAAACCCATAATCATTCACACGAGCATATGATGCTAAGTGACCAATTAAACCAATATTTGGTCCTTCAGAAGTTTGAATCGGACAAATTCGTCCATAATGGGTTCTATGAACATCACGTACTTCAAAACCTGCTCTTTCACGAGAAAGACCACCAGGACCCATGGCTGACATTAAACGTTTATGTTCCAATTCTGCCAATGGATTAGTTTGATCCATGAACTGAGCTAACTGAGAAGACATAAAAAACTCTCGCACAGAACCAATCACAGGTCTAGCATTAACTAACTGACCTGGAGTCAAAGCATTAATATCTAGTGTTGACATGCGATCCTTAACAATTCTTTCCATTCTTGCTAAACCAACTCTAAAACGACTTTGGACCAATTCACCAATAGCTCTAACTCTACGATTTCCTAAATGGTCAATATCATCAGCTTCTTTTTGAGAAATATTTAAACGAATAATTTCTTTAATCACATTAACTAAATCATTTGGTTTTAATGTTCTGTGTTGATGGTCGTGTTGATCAAAATCTTCACCAAAACGTTTGTTTAATTTGTATCTACCAACTGTACCAAAGTCATATCTATCAAAACTTAAAAACATTGATTGAATTAACTGTTTAGCATTATCTGCTGTAGCTAAATCACCAGGTCTAATCCTTTTATATATCTCTTTAAAACCTTCAGCTTCTGTGTGAGCTGTATCACGATCAAGTGTTTCTTTTGTATAGTTAATTTCTGGATCTGTTTCTATATTTTCAAATATCTTTTCTATTTCCTCATCGGTTGAAAAACCAAAAGTACGTAACAAAGAAGTTACTGCTACTTTTCTTTTACGATCTACCTTAACTGTAATTACATTATTTGGATTTGTTTCAATTTCTAACCAAGCTCCTCGGTTAGGAATGATCTTAGCTCCGTAATATTTTTTACCTTTGTGGTATTGTGAGGAAAAGAAAACTCCCGCACTGCGAATCAGCTGGGAGACAACTACTCTTTCAATTCCGTTAATGACAAAAGTTCCTCTTTCTGTCATCAAAGGAATTTCACCTAAATATATTTCTTGTTCTTTAACTTCACCTGTTCTTTTGTTAACCAACTTAGTTAAAACTCTTAGTGGAGCTTCAAAAGTTGTATTACGAGCTTTAGCATGAACCTCACCAAATTTAGGTTCATCTAAGTAATAGTCTACAAAGTATAGTTCTAAATCACGTCCAACCCAATCCATAATAGGAGAAACTTCATTAAAGAGTTCTTTCAGTCCTTTATCAAAAAACCATTGATATGATCTTTTTTGGATTTCAATCAAATCCGGTAACGGATGTTGTTTAAAATCTGGGTTAAAATACTTACGTTGAGCTAATTTAGACATATATATATGTGATATATTTGATATATTTATTTATATTAGTTTAAAACGCACGCGCGCAAAAAGAGGTAACAAAATACCTCTTCTGTGTTGACTTATCCACAAGAAGAGTGTTATTTTTTACTATTTACAGCTATTTAATTGTAACTGTCTGCATAACTTAGTTTAAAGCTTAGATTAGCGCGAAATACACTAATTCTAGACAGATTATTTGAAGACTAGATTCTATAAAAGAACATAGAATCATTTGTCAAGTAAGTTCAATATATCAAGGATTGAAAATTATGTCAAATATACATACATTTAGTATACATACATTTAGTCTATTTTTGTCATTTCTTCCCTAACTATACGTCTATCATCCCAATCAATCATTTCCCCATTAGCCAAACACATCTTCTGCTCTGCACCTTTACCTGTAACTAGGATTAAATCATCCTTTTTGGCTAATTCTAAAGCCTTATGTATAGCTTCTCTTCTATCTAATATCTTATGTAGTTTATTATTGTCCACTTCAGATGATATTTGATTAATAATCTCCATAGGATCTTCATCATATGGATCTTCATTAGTTACAATTACAATATCTGCATTATCACTAGCTAATTTACCAAGAGCAGGCCTACGGTCTTTATCTCTTCCGCCACCAGTTGACCCTAATATATGTATTATCTTATTATACTCTACATTCTTTATTGTATCATATAGCTTTTGAACAGCTTTTGGCTCAAAAGCATAATCAACTAATATTTTAATCCCTTTATTGTTTTCAATAAACTCTAATCTGCCAGGTAAAGGTTTTAAATTTTCTACAGCAAATTTAATTTTATCTTCTTTAACTTTTAAAACATTAGCTACTGCTACTCCACTCAACACATTATATCTATTGTAATCACCTAGTAAATTAATTTTTAAATCATTTAATTTAATATCTGCATCTTTATCTATTCCATAAGTAACTTTTTTATCTGCTTTAAAGTTTAAAAAGTATTCTGCGTGTTCGTCGTCTAAATTAGCAATAATTGTTTTTTCAACTTTTTTCTTTTTGGTTTTAGATAAATATTTAAATAGCTTACCCTTAGCTTGTTTGTATTTCTCAAAACTCCCATGAGATTCTATGTGTTCTGGATAAAGGTTTGTAAAAACTAAAATATCGTAACTAATACCTAAATGTCTAAATTGTTTAATCCCCTCTGATGTTGTTTCAACAATTGCAATATCACATTCATTTTTAACCATTTGTTTTAATAACTTCTGTAATTGGAACCTGCCAATCATTGTCATCTTTTTATCATTCAACCATTCTTTATCTCCTACTTTAAATATTGTAGTTGTACTTATGCCAACCTTAAAACCAGCTGATTCTAAAATTTGAGACATAAAGTAACAAGAAGAAGATTTGCCTGTAGTACCAGTTACACCAACAACAATCATCTTATTACTTGGATATCCATAAATTAAGGCACTAAATTTGGATAGGATATAATGATAAATTGGCTGTCCAAGTTTGAACAGCCTTTTAGGGATTATCTTTTTAATTAAATTTAATATCTTATTTAACATTTTTACCCTGTTAAATAAGATTTGAGCCTATTTCTTAAAAACAGCTTGACATGGAAAGTTTTTAAATATTTCTCACGATGTGTAGCGTCTTGCTGATTTAAACAAGCTTCAGTATATATTAACTTTAAAGGGCGCCTACCTTTAGTTGAAACGACCTTACCTTGCTGGTGAAGCTCAAATCTTAATTTTAAATTTTTTGTATAACCAGTATAGAACTTTTTATCTTCTAAAGATTGTAATACATAAACATAATACCACATGTGATTAAACAAAAAATTTAAAATTATTTAACAGGGTGAATCCAATTGTCTATAAAAAACTAATCCTAATGGGAAATATATCCAGAAAGAGAACAATCTGTAAATTAACATGACTGACAAAGATAGTTCTAACGAAATACCTAAAGAATTAAATATCAATACCATTGAAGCTTCAAATGCTCCCACACCACCAGGGATAAAAGAAAGAACGCCAAACAATCTACCCAAAGCAAATGCTGCTACTCCTAAACCAATTGGAACTACTGAACCAAAAGCCAAAAAGATCAAAAATATTGTTAAACCATCAGATAAAAATTTCAAAAACTGCATTGCAGTTGGTTGTAAAAGTTTTAGTTTGTTTACTTCCAACCATTTTGAATTTTCATAAAAATCATCCAACAATTCTTGAATTCTTTCTTCTTGTGTAATCCCGTCTTCAGCTCGATCAACTTTCTTAGCTAACCAGACAACCCTTTTGTGTGATTTTTCTTTGTTACCAACAAAGAAATATATTACTATAAGGATCAAGGCGACTAAAGCTACTAAACCAATCACAGCAATTTGTTGTGTATGACCCACATGACCTAATTTGAAAAAGAGATAAATTAAACTTAAAATCAAAAGAACCAATAAGGCGACATAAAAACATAAAAATTCTATGACAACAGTTAATAAGGCCCTGCCTTCTTTAACTTTATGTTTCTTTAGATGTTTTAATAACCAAATATTACCAGCAAAACCGAGGGAAGGAATAGTAAAATTTAAAAAAATAATAGTTACAGATATCTTGATAAATTCCCAAAAAGGAACTCTTGGAATCTTTAAAATCTTAAAAGACGTCCTATACACATTAGCCTGAAAAGAAAAGTTTAACCATTGAGCTCCAAAAGCTAGTATGAGCCAATACCATTTGGCTTGTTTAAAAAGATCCCCTATTTCTTTTAATTCAGAGAATTTAAATAGAACAATAACAACAACAATAACTATTAATAAAGGAAAAAATAGTTTCTTAAAACTAATTTTTAGTGATTTACCATTAGGTGTAGGTACTGTTAGGGTCATATAATATTACGTATAAGTTTTCCTATTCTAAATATATTATACCATTTTTTATTTATTACAAAATCAAAGGTACCCATAAAATTTATCTCTTGTCCGATTTCCTTGCCCACAAAACCTCGTTTAAATTTTGTTATCCCCAACCAATCTTTTGTTTCTTGTTTCTTGTTTCTTGTTTCTTCGCGCTGAATACCCCAAAAATCATAATGTCTATATCCATTTTCCTTAGCCCATTGAATAGCTTTCCACTGAATTAAATAATTAGGCATTAAATTCCTTTTTTCATCAGACGAAGCACCGTAGAAATATGTAGCTGCATCACCATAACCAACTACAATAATTGAAGATAAGGGATCTTCTTCATGATAAGCAGTAAGTTGAATGATATTTAAATTGTTGTTTAATAGATCCTGATAATATTTTTTATCAAATATATTAATCTTATCTCTTTCTGCGGTTTCCTGAATTAAATTATAAAAAACATCTACATTTTTTTCTTGTTTAATAACAACCCCTTTCTTCTCAGCCAACCGTATATTATATCTAGTTTTTTGATGCATTAATTTTAATAACTCATCTTCTGATTTAGATAAATCTAGAACCAAAGTATTTTCTGGCTCTTTTAAATTAGTTAATAGTTTTGGTTTTTTAAAATCATCAAAACCTTTAATCTCATTTTTATAAGGTGGTGCTATCCTACAAAATATTATATTTTTTTGTTCTGCTATCTTTTTTATTTCTTGGATTAACAATTCAAGAATTTTTTTGTTTTTAAAAATTGGCCCTTTAGGGCAATTTAAATAATATTTATTTTTAAATAATGAACGTTTAATAAACAAAGCTACAGATATTAATTTATTATCTTCATATATACCAAACCTAAAAACCTTTTCATCTAACTTTTCTAAACGAAAACTACCCCACTCCCATGATTGAAGAAACGAGGCAGGAGAACTATTTGCAATAACAAAATTATTCCACTCATCTTTAAAATTTTCATCTGTTATTTGCTTAATTTCCATAAACTATTATTTATTATTCTTGCCTAAAAATTTAAAGGCCTCTTTAATAATCTGGTCCTCATCTTCAATGTCTGCTGAAATTTGTTTTAATACATCTCTAACTTCATGCGCAGAATAACCTAAACCTTGCAATGCCTCAAAAGCCCCTGCTTGACCACCAGATGTTAAATCAATTTTTTCACCTTTGCCAACAGGAATATCACCTAACTTATTCTTTAACTCAACAACAATTCTTTCAGCTGTTTTAGTACCAATACCAGAAACCTTTTTTAATAAGCTTGGGTCATCTCGTAATATAGCTTTTTTAATTTCTGACAACTTAGCTATAGACAAAGTCTGCAAACCAGACTTTGGTCCTACTCCAGATATGGAGATTAATAATTCAAAAAATCTCTTTTCTTCTTGTGATTCAAAACCATATAGATTTAAAGCATCCTCACGTACGTAAGTATGAATAAAAAATTCTTTTTCTTGATCTATTTTAATCTTATCTAAAACTGGTTCAGATACAGATATTTCATAACCTACATTACCTACAAGTAAAGTAAGGGACTTATTGCTATTGTATTTAATTTTACCAATTAAGTAAGATATCATAATTTAATCTTAGCAGAATATATAAAATCTGTTAAATTGATAAATTATACTAATTGTACTAATTAACCTAAACAAATCCCAATGCCTAATACCTGATATTTAAAATATTTTTTATTTTTAGTTCATTAGAATTTAGTTATTATTTAGAATAATTAGAACAATTAGGTTAATTAGAATAATTTAAAAACACTCTCATTTAATTTGACAGTGTTTTTAATAATAAATATTACTTCAAAGTATTAACTTTCTTAACCATCTTAGATTTTTTACGTGCAGCATTGTTTTTGTGAAAAATACTTCTTTTTGCTGCTTTATCTATAGCTTTAGTTAATTTCTTGGCAAGTTCTTCTGCTTTAGTTTTATTGTTATCTGAAATAGCTTTTTTAAACTGACGAAAAAGATAATCAATATTTTCTTTGACTACACTATTTCTTTTTGTCCTTGTCTTTACTTGTCTTAAAGCTTTTTCAGCTGATTTTGTTTGCGACATAATATATATTAATTAATTTATTTATGAGACTATAAAACAATATCATTCTGTATAAAATTCCCATATTCTGGTTAAATTTCCTAAAAATCTTATCAGCTTAGCTATGGCTAAACCTCAAAGATTATTTAGAAAATTTACCTCATAATCTGAAAATTTTATTCTAGAAGCATATTGTTTTATAATCTCACTTGGTATTATTCTAAAGTATTTTATCAATATTGTCAACTATTAAATGTAAACTTATTCCAATTCTCTTTTGTCAGTTCTTCTACTTTAACTGAATTTTTTAAATCATATTTTCCAATCTTTGTACGTTCTAATTCTTCTAAATATGCTCCGCATCCTAAATCTTGCCCAATATCATGAGCTAAAGTACGAACATATGTTCCTGAGGAACATTTAACTTTAATTTTTAATTCAGAATCTTTAAATTCTAATAACTGTATATCATATATCTCAATATTAGATGGTTTTCTTTCAATCTCAATTCCTTTACGTGCTAAATTGTATAGCTTTTTACCTTTGACTTTCTTGGCTGAAAACATTGGCGGAATCTGTTCTTGTTTACCAACAAACTTACTTAACACATCTTTAATTTCTTGTTCTGTTGGGCTCGCACTATTTTTAATCTCCTCTATTACACCTGTTCTATCTTGACTATTGCTAATAGCTCCTAATTTTAATGTAGCAATATATTCTTTATCTAGTTTTATAAAATTATATATATTTCTAGTTGATTCTCTAGAAATTGCGACCAGCAATAACCCACTTGCAAATGGATCTAAAGTTCCTGCATGTCCAATCTTTTTAACCCCAGTAATTCTACGTAGTTGATCTATAATATCATGTGAAGTTGGTCCAGATGGTTTGTTGATTAAAATATACATAATTAAATTCTATCCGGGTAATCAGATATTATTGCATCAACTCCATAAGATTTCATCCTGTCTATATCTGCCTGCTTATTTGGAGAATAAACATAAATTTTTAAATAATATTTATGTGCTCTATCAACAACTTTTTGATCAACAAACTTGTAATATATATCTACAATATTTGCTCCTACTAATTTAGCTGGTAAAACAAAAAGTTTTTTAATAAAAAGATATTTTAAATATCTATATGCATTAAAAGCAATACCTGTTTGAATAGCTGAATCACGGATCAATATATCAATTAAAAAAGGATGTTTAAAAGAAGCAACTAATACTTCACTGTGAATCTTGTATTTATTAATTATCTCTACTAATCTAGGAGCTGCACTAATAGATTTAACATCCAACATTAATAGCTTTACTTTTCCTTTATATTTCTCAATAAATTCTTCAAGTGTTGGAATTTTTTGTCCATTATTCATTTCTACTTGTTTTAATTCAGCTAAAGTCATCTTTGAAATTTTCCCCCTTCCTTTAGTTGCGCGCTCTATCCTATTATCATGCATTAAAACCAACTTTTTATCTTTGGTCATTCTTACATCGCACTCTATTGAATCTACACCTAATTCCACAGCTTTATCAAAAGCTGCAAAACTATTTTCTAGCGCATAACCTGACGCGCCCCTATGAGCTATTTTTAACATAGTTTTTTGTAGTCATCCTGAGCGACTTTTAGAGTTGCTAAGAGCCGAAGGATCTGGTTAATTATAATCTTGAATTACTAAATAAACTTTTTTATCATCACAAACTTTCTTTTCCTGTCATATCGAATTTATTTTTTATATTTCTAAAATAAATTTTTCTAACAAAATTTCTCCGGAAATTTTACTAGATTTTAATTGTAAATCTATATCCAATAATTTCATATATATTTCTTTTAACTTTTCCATTGAATATTTATTAACCATAGGTAAGGATTTTTGAACAACAAATGGATGTAATTTTAAAATTTTAGCAGCATTCATACTATTAACACTTTTTAATTGAATCAAAATCCTAAACTGACGCACAATCATTGTTAAAAGATACATCTCATTACTACCTAATTCTATTTGATCTCTTAATAACTTAACAGCTGCCTGTTTGTTATTATTAGCAATCATGTCTGTAAGTTTAAAAATATCATCATCTAATTTACCTCTAACCAACAGATCGATATCTTCATATATTACTTCTTCGCTTCCTTTGTATCCCTTTAACTTCTGTAATTCTCCAATAGCTAACCATGTATCACTACCTAAAGATATGGCTAATTTTTTAAAATTAATATTATTAATATTTAAACCAATCTCTTTTATTTGGTTATTTAACCAAACATCCATTTCTGCTGGTTTAAGATTATCAAAAGCATATGATTCATCAGCTTTTTTATTCAAAACTTTAAAAATTACAGATCTTTTATCTACTTGTGCATCGTAGAAAATTAAAAAGCTTGGTTTATCAAATTCCAATTTTCTTAAAAATTCAACCACATCTTCTTTTGCTTTACTATCTTTACTTGCAGTTCCTTCTACAATTAAAAATTTCTTCTGGCTAAATAAATCATTAGTAGATATATTTTTATTTAACTCATCTGCACTTAATTTAGATCCATCAATTTTTTGTATATTAAAACCATCAGAATTCTTTTTAACTAATTCTTTCAACTTCTCTCGTGATCGATATGTGTCTGGCCCGTATAGAAAGTAAATCATAACCCTATCTTATCGCATTTTATATCTTTTGACAAAAAACCCGCCATTTGGCGGATTTAAGTATATATAAATATATTTTTTATTTTCTATCTCCACCCCTATTAAATTTCCTAAACTTATTCCTTGGTCCATTAAAATTACCTCTAGGAGCAGAAGATTGTTCTGATTTTTTAATCTTTGAAAAATCAAAGTCTGTACCAATAAAGGTTAGATTAATTCTTCCTTGATCATCAATTTCTTTAACTTTAGCGGGGACCTCATCGCCAACACTTACTGCATCACTTGGAGACCCAACTCTAAATGGAGCCATTTCTGAAACATGCACTAAACCTTCTTGACCTGGTAACACTTCCACAAAAGCACCGAAGTCCATAAGCCTAGTAACTTTACCTTGATAAATTTCACCTGCTTCAACTTCTTTAGTTAAATTTTCAATCCATTCAATTGCTTTATCTGCTCCTTCAACTGAAGTAGAAGTGATAAAGATAAGGCCTGAATCCTCAATATCAATAGCCACGCCTGTTGTATCAATAATTTTATTAATAATTTTACCACCAGGGCCAATTACATCTCTAATCTTATCTGGATTAATTTGCATTGTATGAATCCTTGGTGCATATTGAGATAATTCTTTTCTCGGTTCCTTAATTCCTTTTTGCATTACATCTAAAATTTCTAAGCGAGCTTTTAGAGCTTGCTTTAAAGTATCGTGAACCATATCCATAGTTAAACCATCTGATTTAGTATCCATTTGAACAGCAGTAATACCATCTCTTGTACCAGCTACTTTAAAATCCATACCTCCATTAGAATCTTCTAAATCTTGTAAATCTGTTAAAATTTTGTAATCACCTGCTTCGTTTTGTACAATTCCCATAGCAATACCAGCTACTGGTTTCTTAATTGGAACACCAGCATCCATTAAAGCTAAAGATGATCCGCACACAGAGGCTTGAGACGAAGAACCATTTGAAGACAATACCTCAGAAACAACTCTAATTGTATATGGAAAATCTTCCTTGCTTGGTAGTACGGGCATTAAAGCTTTTTCTGCTAAAGCACCATGACCAATATCTCTTCTTCCAGGTCCTCTCATTGGTGAAGTTTCGCCAACTGAAAACCCAGGGAAGTTATAGTGATGCATATATCGTTTCTTTCCAGATTCTTCCATTGTATCTAAAATTTGTTCATCTGAAGGAGAGCCTAAAGTAACTACAGATAATACTTGTGTTTCACCACGTGAAAACAAACCAGTTCCGTGTGTGCGTGGTAACACACCAACATCTGCAGATAAAGCACGTATTTCATTCATTTTTCTGTTATCAATTCTTTTATTCTTCTTTAAAACTAAATCGTTAGCTTTTTCTTCAATAGCTTGACCTACTAGTTTTAAAGCTTTCTTTCTTTCGTCTTTAGAAACTTCGTTATCTTCTTTTAATGTAACATCAATTTCTTCTTTTAAATCTTCCATACCTTGTTTAAATTGATCTTTAGATTTAAATTCTAAAATCTTGTCTAATTTATCACCAGATAAGAATTCTTTAACTTTTTGGTTAACTGCTTCTTGTTTAACTCGAGCTTCTTCGTCAACTTTCTGGATATCTGCCAAACTAATTTTTTCATCACCGACTTTTTTAGTTACTTCATCAATTAAATCAATAATCTTACCAATATGTTTTCTAGAAAAATCTATTCCATTAGCAACAGCTTCTTCATTAGCCTCATTAGCACTTGCTTCAAGCATAATTACTTTTTCAAAAGTACCTGCTACAACTAAATCTAAATCACTTTTTTCTCTAGCTTCATATGAAGGATTTAAAACCCACTCGTTATTAATCATTCCAACCCTTACTCCAGCAATCGGACCTTTCCATGGAATATTTGACAATGATAAAACACAAGATGCTGCAACTAACCCAACCATATCCGGATCATTTTCTCCATCAACTGATAAAATTGTTAAAACAACTTGTACATCGTTTTTAATTGAATCATCAAATAAAGGGCGAATAGCTCTATCTATCATTCTACCTGACAGAACAGCTTCATCACTTGATTTACCTTCGCGTTTAATAAAACGGGAACCTTTAATTTTTCCTGCTGCGTACAATTTTTCTTCAAAATCTACCATTAAAGGAAAGAAATCTATTCCTTCACGTGGAGCTTTTGACATACAGGCTGTAGCTAAAACTACAGTATCACCATACTGGACCGTACAAGCACCGTGTGCTCTACCAGCATAACGTCCTGTTTCAACTTTCATTTCATTACCACCAACTTGGGCAGAAAAACTCTGAATTTTTTTTGACATATTTGTCTCTCTTTTTTCTAACCAACAAACTACAGACTTGGTAAGTCTATTTGTCTATTGATTAGAAAAACTTAATTATATATATTTTTAAAACCCCATCAAGAAGATGGGGCTTAATTTTTATTCATCCATATCCTCATCGTCATCATCGTTACCAAGCAACTCCTGTTCGTCTGCCTTAGCTTGTTCTCTCTCTGTCCTAGTAATTTTTTTCAATTTCAATTTCTTCACAAGATTATCATAACTGTTTGTATTATCTTTTTCTAAAAACTTTAACAACCTACGTCTTAAACTAACTTTGCGTAATAGCCCACGTCTTGAAGAAAAATCTTTCTTGTGAGTTTGTAGATGTTCAGTTAATTCTTTGATTTCTTCTGTTAAAATTGCAATCTGCACTTCTGCAGAACCAGAATCATCTTTATGAACTTGAAACTTTTTGATAACAGCATCTTTTCTTTTTTTATCTAACATATATTCCTTTGTCACGAAGATCCTAGTTTTTCCTTAAAATCCTGGAAAACCAAGAAAATCGTCATTAATTTAATCTAACAGAAGTTTAACATAGTTCTTTAAAAAAATCAAGCCCTATTCTAAATGAACTCCTTTTTCAAAATCCTTAATTTTATCCTTAATTTCTGAATAATTATCTAAGTCTGGGTCTAATTTAAACATCTTCTCAATTTCTTGTTGTACAACCTTAATAACTGGCCAATCTGTTAGTTTAGCTATCTTAAGGGAATCGTAAAAACCTGATTGTCTAATTCCATAAACTTCTCCTGGTCCACGAAATTCTAAATCTTTTTCAGCCAATTCAAATCCATTAGCTGATTGAACTAAAGCTTGCATGCGTTTTAATGTAGTTTCTGTGTCTGATTCTGTGAATAGAAAACAATATGATTGATATTCACTTCTACCAACCCTACCTCTTAATTGATGTAATTGAGCTAAACCAAATCTTTCAGCCGACTCAATCATCATAACGGTTGCATTGGGTATATCTATCCCTACTTCTATCACAGATGTTGAAACTAATATCTTTACCTTATTAGCTAAAAATTCTTTCATTATCTTTTCTTTTTCTTCTCCTTTAATCTTTCCATGCAATATCTCTATTCTTAAATCTTTAAAAATCTTTTTATCTAATCTTTCAAAAACATCTTTAACTGCTTTGGCTCCTAATTTATCTGATGGATCAATTAATGGACAAACAACAAAAGCTTGTCTCCCCTTTTGTATTTCTGAATTAATGAAATTGTAAGCATCTTTACGTTCATGAGGTTCAATTACTTTTGTTTCAATCTTTTTTCTATCCTTTGGCATCTCATCAATTACAGATAAATCTAAATCTCCATAAACAGTTAAAGCTAAAGATCTAGGAATTGGAGTAGCTGTCATAGATAAAAAATGTGGAGAAAAATCTTTTTTGTCTTCCTGCTGTCTTGCTTTATCTTGCAATTCTTTTCTTTGGGCAATACCAAACCTATGCTGTTCATCAATAATTATGAAGTTTAAATCTTTAAAACTTACCTTATCTTGTATTAAAGCATGTGTTCCAATAACTAAATTAAGTTTATCCTCCTCCGCTCCCTTACGACCCTTTTGCGCTTCGGCGGATAAACTTTTAATTATTTCAGCTTTTTTCACACTTAATATCTTTTTACTAGTCCTATTAAAAATTTTTGTTTCACTTCTAGTTAATAAACCAATATTAAAATCAAATTTTTCAAAAATCTTTAAAAATCCATTAAACTGTTGTGAAGCAAGTAATTCTGTTGGTGCCATATATGCTACTTGTTTCTTGTTTAACAAAGCATTAAGCATAGCTATACCTACAGCAATTGTTTTACCACTTCCAACATCTCCTTCTAGTAATCTATTCATTGGTTTAGCTTTGCCTAAATCCTTAATTATCTCCCAAGCAGATTTCTTTTGTGATTGAGTTAGTTTAAAAGGTAATGCATTAACAAATTTTCTAGTTTCCTCTTCTTTAAAAGATATTTTATCTGCATTTAGATGTAACAGATCCTGTTTAATTAAACGAGCCCTGGCTTGAAGTAAAAATATTTCATTAAATTTAAGTCTAAATCTAGCTTTTTCTAACTCATCTAAATTAATTGGAAAATGTATTTGATGAACAGCTTGTCTTAAAGCCATTAAATTATTTGCTTGTATTACATTCTGTGGCAACCATTCTTGAAGAAAATTAATACAAGATAAAGCACGTTTAACTGTAAAACGAATCTGTCTCTGAGTTAATCTGTCAGTTGAAGAATATATTGGAACAATCCTAGCTGTATGAGCAGTAAATTTGTCATACTTATTTACCTTTTCAAAAGTTGGATTATGGAACTCTAATCCAGAATCAGTTAAAATTGCTTTACCAGATAAATATATTTCATCACCTACTGCTAAAGTGCGTTGAATATATCTTTGGTTAAACCACATTATTTTAATCTTATCTGTTTCATCAGCAACAACAGCTTCAACTAAAATCATTCTTTTACGAAAAGATCTTCTAGATTCTAATAACTCTATCTTGCCTTTAATAGTTAAAAGAATCCCTGGTTCAATTTCATCTATTTTAAGTAGATTAGAATAATCTTCATATCTGAAAGGAAAGTAAAAAAGAAGATCTTCCACATTACTAACACCAAGTTTTTTAAACTTGGGCGCTACTTGTGCTGTTATCTTGTTTATCTCTTTAATTGAAGTTTGTAAATTCATGTTTACATTGTAACAAGATTTCTGAGAAAAAGAAAAACGACCACATACTTAATGTGCCGTTTCAATATATCTATCCTTATCTCTACCCCCGACAGGAGTCGAACCTATATCACAAACTCCGCAAGTTCGCATTCTATCCATTGAACTACGGGGGCAAAAACAAAAATATATATTAATCAAGCCCTCTATATTTTCAATCTTCTACCAAGAGATTCTGACAATGGTTCTGTTTCTCTACTTAAGTCTTCTTCCATGTATTCTAATAATATCTTGCGAACCTTAACTGGATTAATATCTTTCAAAGGAATTGTTAATCTTGGCCGCGTACTACTCTTAAATTCAAAATACAGATTTTTAACAACAGGAGGTTCGTATATTATCCAAAAGTGTTTTAAATCTCTAAAATCAAAAAACTTTCCATCAATTTCTAAACCCTCATCTGTAATACCAAAACCAATTTCTTCAACATCTTTGTGATGATGAGCAAATAGCACGATGGTTATAAGGATGATTAAAAGACCAAAAAGAAAGTTACCAGTCATAACTGCGATAAAAAGAAGGACTACACCTATTAAAGTTGCCCAAACATACCAACTCTTATTTCTTTCTGGTGTTTCCAGTTCTGGAAACGTCCAGTTTATTAAAAAATCTTCTTTTTCCATATATTTATATTTAATTGATATATCTTAATTATATACCAACACTGTTGAAATTCAAAGTTTTTTCAGTTACAATCACATATATATGGAGAGGTCGCATAGTGGCCTAGTGCTCCCTCACCTTTCGGAGAGTTCGCATAGTGGTTTAGTGCGCCGCCTTGGAAAGGCGGTAAGGGTTAATAGCCCTTCGTGAGTTCAAATCTCACACTCTCCGAAAGGTGAGGGATTGGAATGCAAGTATCCCGAGAAATCGGGATCGGGAGTTCGAATCTCCCCCTCTCCGCCAATTAATAATTTCAGAGTTTTCGGAAATTTTACGCTCCGAGAAAACTGGTAATTCGGGCTTCGCCCGATTTTTTTGCGGGGCTTTTAATTTTTTATTAGTTGCCCTTGACCCACCCACCCGTGCGCGCGGTATGTCAAAGGAACTCCCTATATTTTTGTTGCTAGAATTTTGAAAATTTGGTATCATAACAATATAGATAATTTCTCAACAATAATGTTATATCAATATCATAGTATATATAATATCATAACACAATGCCAAAAACAATACCAATAATTGCCAAGAATATCAAAAAGCTTAGAAAAGATAAGGGATTATCGCAGGATAAGCTATCAAGATTAGCAGATGTAGCTCACGCTACCATTATTAAAATTGAATCTGGTGGAATAAAAAGCCCGACGATTGATACAGTACAAAAAATTGCTAATGCCCTGAGCGTTAGTTTGGATACTTTAATGAAAAAATAAAAAATATGACAAAAATAAAAGATTTACCAGAAGAAGAAAGGCCTAGGGAAAAATTGCTAAAATTTGGACCAGAATCGTTATCCGATAAAGAGCTTTTGACAATTTTAATTGGACACGGCTTAAAAGGAAAGTCCGCACTAGAAATGGCTGAGGATTTACTAAATGAGTATAAAGACCTAAAAGGGTTGGCTGGTCGCCGTTTAGACGAATTCATGAAAATGAAGGGTATAAAAGAAGCAAAAATTATCAAAATTGCCACAGCATTTGAAATAGCGAAACGAATTTATTTTACATAAAATTATGCCAAAAAAAGAAAACAAAATTTCAATAACTGATCCTTTTCAGAATATGAAACATATTAATTATGCCTTGGTTGAATCTACCCGCCCGATGATGTACAAAGCGTTAAAATATTGGGGCAAAAAACCGCACAATATTTTTCGCAAATACATAGAGAACTACACAAGGGAAAATGAGATTGTGCTAGACGCTTTTGCGGGAAGCGGTATTGCCCCATTGGAAGAGCAATACAGGTAAACAGAAAAGCTGTTGCGATAGATCTCAATCCTATATCCACCTTTATGATTGAAATGGTTGCCAAACCGCTTAATTATTCAAAATTTGGAAAGCACTATACAGAGATATTGGAAAAATTAATAAAGAAAGAAAAGGATATTGGCGTTTTTGTTACAAAATGTAAAAAATGCGGAAACGAAGCCGGAGTTATCGGCGTCCATTGGGACGACAAAAATCCGATACTTATAAGATACGAATGTTCTTGCACCAAAGATAATCAAGGTAAAGAGCCGGATGATTTTGATAAACAAATTATCAAAAAATCAGAAAACTTAAAAATTCCTTACTGGTATCCAGAAGATGAATTTCCAAAAACAAATTTTTTCAAATCTGTACGCAAAGGAATTGGAAATCAGTATTATAAGCTTTGGACCAATAGAACGCTTTATTTAATTTCTTTTTTATACAAAGAAATTGAGGATATTGACGATGAAGAAATAAAAGATTTTTTGAAATTTGCTTTTATTTCAATGATTCACCTTACCTCAATTATGGTTTCGGCAAGAAGGCCAAAAAGCAAAAGGCCAGATTCTGGAAGTTGGGGAAGACCAGCGTTTATTTTGCCAAAAAGGCACATGGAACAAAACCCAGTCATTTTGTTTCAAAGAGCAGTTGAGGATAGACAAGGTGTTATAAAAGCGAAAAAATCATCAGAAAAATTACTTGCAAACAAGGTAAAAATAGCAAAAAACTTTCAAGAATTAGCTGACGATAAAAAAAATAAAAATTTACTCATTTTAATGATTGACACTCTGGATTTATCAAAAAACATTCCAGAAAACAGCATTGATTATGTTATAACAGATCCGCCCTATGGTGGCTTAATTCAATACTTTAGCTTGAGCAGTCTTTGGGCGATTTGGCTAAAGCATAATAACAAAAAATTTGAAATTCCCTACGAGGATGAAATAACTATTGAACACAAAAAGGATTTTGAACGATACCATAATCTTCTCACTAAAGCATTGCGCGAAATTTATAAAGTCCTCAAGCCAGGGCACTACTTAACCCTCACTTTTCACAACAGAGAAATTAATGTTTGGAATTCCGTTATTAAAGCTGGGGCATATTCAGGTTTTGTTTTTGAAAAAATTTTATATCAGCCAAACAAACGTGCTTCGGAGGCAGGAGTTGCTATGCCTTACGGTAGCGCAATAAGCGATTACTATTTGCGATTTAAAAAACCTGAAAAAGCGGGTGTCTGATCATCAAAAAATGGACAAAGAAGAATATGAAAGAATTGTCGTCAAAGCCGCCAAAGATATTATTGCATTAAGAGGCGAACCAACAGAAATGACTTTTATTTTGAACGGTATTTATACCGAGTTATTTTCAACAGGAAGATTTTTTGAGGGTAGCCACGACGATATTGTAAATATTCTTAAAGAAAACATCGGAAAAGTATTTGTTCTTATTGAAAGCAAAGAAGGAAAACTTGGACCTAAATGGTGGTTAAAAAATCCAGAGGATATGCTTTTCAAGCAAGTACCTTTATCAGATAGAATTGAAAAGGTAGTACTTGATATGTTACGTGGAAATATTAAAGTTACTTTTGATGAAATTCTGCAAAAATTATTTATCACTTTCCCAAACGGACTAACGCCTGATACAAAGGGAGTTATAGAAGTATTGAAAGAATATGCAACTACAACTGGCGATGGTCGCTGGCGGTATAAACCAGAAGTAAATTATAGGGACTCGGAACACAGCGAAATGATTTACTATTTATCTGAAATTGGCAAAAAGGCGGGCTATAAAGTTTGGATTGGGAGTAAAGAGCAGGGCGATACTTTCAACAATGAAAAACTTTCAAAATATTGTACTGCGCCAAATCTTAAACTTTCCGGATTTTCCGAAGAAGAACTTCGCCGAATTGCGATGATAGATATCCTTTGGTATGACGATACTTCTGTTAAATATGTTTTTGAAATTGAAAATAGCACAAGTATTACATCTGCAATAGAAAGAGCTTCGCATATTCCGGAAGAGTATAATGTAAAAAGATTTATTGTTATACCAGAAGAAAGACAAAAAATGCTTGACAGAAAAATGAATGAACCAATGTTTCAAGAGGGGTATAATAAATATAAATGGCAAACTATTCATTATGATGCATTGAAAGATTTTTATAATCTTCACAAGGGTGGTAAAACACTTAAACGCGATGATTTGTCTAACTTAAAATAAATTTATGGCAAAAAAGAAGCCTCAAACAAAACCAAAATACGACAAACGCAACACTATCAACGATTTAACTGGCAGAGAGTGGTTATTATTGACCAAAAGCGTTTGGATAAGTGAGAAATGTGTTGATGATAAGTTTGCGTTTCAACATCCGGCTCCTTTTTTGATCAATGATATTAAAAAACTGGTTAGATTTTTTACTAAAAAAAATATGACCGTACTTGATCCGTTTTGCGGTTCAGGGACAGCCTTGGTCGCAAGCGCGCAAGAGAGTAGAAAAGGAATCGGAATAGATTTAAGTAAAAAATATTGCCAAATGAGCCAAAAACGCTTACAGGATTTAAAGTTGAAAAAAAATCAACAAGTAGTTTGCGGGGATTCTCTAAAAAAAATATCTCAAATTAAAGGAAAAATTGATTATTGCGTAACTTCGCCACCGTACCACAATATTTTAAGACATAATGGCGGCGGATTAAGAGAAGTGAAAGACAAGGACGTGCGAAATGGCGCGCGTCTTGGTGTTGAGTATTACTCAAATGATAAGCGAGATTTGGGCAATCAAGCGCAGTATAAAGATTTTTTGAAATTGTTAAAAGCGGTTATGGCAGAGGTGTATAAAAAATTGCGAGATAAAAAATACTGCTCAATTATAATCAGCGATTTTACTGTAAACAAGAAAGAGACAAACGCAAGTGGTGATGTTATACGGCTTATGCGAGATATAGGATTTGGTTTTGAAGGTATGGTTGTGCTTGTTCAAGACAGCAAACCGCTTTATCCGTTTGGCTATCCTTATGCTTACAAAATGAATCACCACCACCAGTATATTTTGAATTTTAGGAAACAATAAAAAACTTTGTTATTTAGCGTAATATGTTTATCAAATAAATCAAAATATAAAAATATGAAGTTATTTAACTATTTCAACCAGCCCGAAAAGAAACAAATATAAATTGAAAAAAATTCTGATTTGTGTGGATTAGATTTATCAAATATGGACATACAATCATTTTCTGTAAAGGATTTAATAACTACAGATTTTGACACAAAAACAAAGTGGCCATCGGCTGATAAATTACCGGCAGATTTTGATCCGAAAAAATTACTAGAAAACGGGAAAAACCCGGGACTAGGAATAAAAAATCTACACAACGAAGGAATAACAGGACAAGGTGTTATTGTGGCAATAATTGACCAAAAATTAGACATTAATCATCCAGAATATAGCGACTCAATTAAAAGTTATGATGAACACAAAAAAGCTAAAAAAGAACCTGTGAGTATGCATGGTCCGGCGGTGGCAAGTTTATTAGTAGGACAAAGTTGCGGGGTAGCACCAGGCGCTAAATTAATCTACAAAGCAGTGCCTTCTGGCAAAAGAAACTTTTCCCCGTGGGCTGAAGCTTTAAATGATATTATTGAAAACAATAAAAAAGTTGATACAAACGAAAAAGTAAAAGTTGTCAGTTGCTCAATTGGTTACTGGTCTGGAAAAGAAGAACCTGGACTAAATGAGTGGATTAAAACACAAAAAAAAGCTGAAAAAGAAGGAATTATTATAATAGATACTAGGGGTGATCAAATTGATATTCTGTTTGACGGCGGAGGTAGTCAAAATGATAAAGACAACTTTGAAAAATATATGCCCGCCTTGTTTGAACATGACGATGAACCATCAGGCGAAGAAATAATTGTGCCCTCAGATTACAGAACAATTGCATCTTCTTATAACGAAAAAAAACAATATATGTATAATGGTCAAGGTGGTTTAAGTTGGTCTGTTCCATACATTGCTGGGATATTTGCTTTAGCTCTACAAGTTAATCCTGACATAAAACAAGAACAACTATCTGAGATTATAAAAGAAACTGTAACGATAAATGAAAAAGGTTTAAAAATTATAAATCCAAAAAAAATTATTAAAAGAGTAAAAGAAACTATAAATTAACCTAATAAACGACCAGGGATACAAAATCCTTGGTCGTTTTAATCTATTTACTACTTCTTATTCGTCTCAATCTTGTTTATCTCAACCATTTATTACAATACATTTATCTTATTAACTAATATTGATTTAATATTATTAGCTAAATTAGAAACTAATTCACTATCACCGACTAATGCCTCTAAATCAAGCTTAATACTTTGCTTATCTAACTTGATAATATTATTTAATAACTTTTTCTTTAATTCCTCTAAATTATTAACCTCAGGAATACAATCTAAGTTTGGTTTAATTTGCTTTTGTAAATACCACATTAAATCATAATAATCTCTGCCTTTGGCTTTTATTAATGTTTTGCCTTGCTTGTTGGTTTTTTCCCATATACGATGGATTATAGCTCTAATTTTTGTAGCCATTAAGGTTTCTAAATCAAAAGATTTTATTAATATTGTTTTATTATTTTTAAATATTGGGATAATTTCGGTTTTATATTTTGTACAAAAATCAAACTGTTTAAAAATCTCAACTTTTAAAAATAACAAATCTGAATCACTACCATCTGCTATTTTAAGTTTTTTTAAGATAGGCAATTTAAGATATATTCTAAATTTCTGAACTTTAATAGTTGGTTCTACTCCAACCTCTTTTTTGCAAAAAATTATTAAATCATTACTCATTTTTTCTAAACTGATATCCCCCTTAATATCAACAAAATCTAGATCTTCGGATAATCTATCAAGTCCAAAACAATGTTTAAGACACGAACCACCATAGAAAATTAAATTTTTATAGTCTGGATGACTATATATAAATGATAAAACAAGGATCTGAAGATATTCTTTAATTAAATTGCGTTTAAAAACATTTGTTGTTTTATAATTTTCTTGAATTAAATTTTCT
>JBDRGZ010000069.1:0-2017 GCA_043817345.1 Patescibacteria group bacterium | reverse complement strand
ATTTTAGGTGTAGGTCTGCCTTTGTTACCACCTTTAGCAAAGTATAATAAGGGTTGATATAATTCTTCATTAACTATTTGTACTAATCTGGAAGTCTCAGATACAATAACTTCCAAAGGTCTATATAAATTATTATAATATATTTGTTCTATGTATATCATAAAATCGTTAGCTCGGATACCCATAACTTTAGTCTTGGGAGGAAGAGCGTAACTTCACCTCGTTTTCTGTATATTGTAACGCATTAATTATCTTAATTGAATTATATTCACCTGTTGCATAATAACACTTACAAAACAACAATTCTCTATCTTCAACAGCTTCCCACAACACTAAGTTTTCTTTTGATGCTAAAAAACAAGGTAATTCGCAATCTTTTGTGTTGTGCTTTTTAATGCATCCTGTAACTAAAATTAATAAAAATATCAGGAGTAAGAAACCCCTGATTTTAATCAGATTTATTTGGGAGTGCGTCATTTTATTCCTAATTCCTTTTTTAATAATTTTAGAACCAGAATAGCTAAATTTGATTTAACTCTTTCATGTGTTCCTTTTTTTAGATTATGTTCTTTTATACTTTCTTCCCATAACTTAATATTTTTATCAATTGTTTTTTTAACTTTATTCAAGCTGATTTTTTTATATTTATTTCTTCTTTCAGCATCTCTTTTAGTAGTGTAAACCTGTTTCATAAATTTGCCACATGATTCGCATTTTTTATTAACCCAATGTTTTTCGCTCATTTAGAATCCCTTTGTATTTTTTCAATGATTGCTTGTGTAATGTATTCTTTTAAAGAAATTTCAGTTAATGCAGCTAATGATTTTGCCTGTTTATGTAATTCGTTTGGTATGTCTATATTAATATTTGCCATAATTAAATTAATTAAAATAAGTAATATTTAAAGTTATGTATAATAAAGTATATATCTGAGAATCTAGCGACATTCTAACACTCACGCTGGTTGTCCACAATAACTGAGGCACTTCTCTTAGATGTTGTCACCTTAGCCAGTTTTGTTTCGTGTCCCAAAAAAGTTGGAAAAGAGTACCATTTCTCTTCTTTTTAACGGTATTGCGTTTTGAATGTATCGCCTTCTCAGATTAAAAAGGGTTAATATTACTTTGTTTACAATCAAAATCAATGAAATCTTTTAATTCATTCTGTGTTTTAATCAGTTCTATTTTTATCAATAAATCAACCAAATCCTCTCTATGTTTGCCTTTGCTTTTTTCGTAATCAAAACATCTTTTAATCCATTGCCTGATGTATGATTTAATATAATATAATTCAACAGGATAAAGCCAAGTATCATTAAGAAATTTAATGACCATTTTCTGTAGTGCCCCAGACTGTTCGTTCTTCCAATAATATGGTTGGCTAATCATGCTGTTCCCTCATCATCTTGCATTTGGCTGATATTGTTCTAAACAAATCATATGTTTCTGTAAAATCATTAATTAATTCTTTTTGTTTTTTTTTATTGATTAAATTAAATAAATTTGTAATTACATCACCTGAATTATATACATGTACCCCAGCTAAATAATCAAAGTGCTTTTCTATCTCGTATAGTTCGTCTTTGGTAAATTGTGTTTTGTCTATATAATTATAACCATCATCTCTTAATAAAAATTTATCCCTTCCCTTTCCTTGTTTTGTTTTTTTTCCCCCCATAACGTTGTCAATCTCTTTTTCAGTTTTATATATATTTTCTTTTCTTTGCCTTTTTGATTTAGCTTTTCCCGTGCTTTTCCTAGTTGATTTTTTTCTTCCCATTTTAATATGTAATTAAACAAACAACTATTTAAACTTTTTGTGTAATTAATGAGTGATTAAGTTATCAATTTAAATTTGTTTTTACTTATTTCAAAAAATTCTCCATGTCTTTTTGCTTTTTCAATCATATCATCAAGTTCAATATCAGAAAGACCTACTTCTGCTCCTTTGTTTAATATTTGTTCAAAAGTAAATCCATCTTTTTCTTCATTAGCTAATGTTGATATTATTTCTAAAA
>JBDRGZ010000068.1:0-39105 GCA_043817345.1 Patescibacteria group bacterium | reverse complement strand
TCATTATCTACTTGCCATTTTTTAATATTATCAAACTTTCTAAAATATTTTATTTCTGCTTCAATTAAATTAAAGATTTTTTCTTGTATTTCCTTTTCAGACAAATCCATATATATCTCTGGCACATGACACTCTGGCCACCTAGGAACTCTTCTACCTAAAACAGGCATAACTTCAATATCTTTTTCAGCTGCTTTTTCTATCATCCAGCCATAACTAGAAAAATCATATTTACCTGGTTTTTGTTCAACATCAGGCCAATAAATTGGCAACCTGATGACTTTTAAATTTAACTCATCTATCATTGTCCCATAAACAACTACCCAATCTAATCCTAATTCCTCTGCTTGTAACTTGGAAAAAGTTGCACCCCAAACAACTTCTTTATCTTTTTCACTAAAATCCCAATTCCATAAAATCAAAAGAAATAAAAAAATAATTAAGACTGTAAAAAATATGATATAGTGGAGTTTTGTTTTTTTTGATTTCATTTTTTGTATTTTTTTCTAATATATTTTTTAACTTTAAAAAAAGCAGAAGTTTCTTCTGAAGTTCTTCCTTTTTCATAACGTGAAAGGCCTTTTGCTTTTAGTTTCCAAATAAATTTAACTTTACCAACTAATTTAAATTTTTCAGTTAAAAACACATCATCAGAGGGTTGTTTTAATTTTAATTCTTTTCTCATTACTTCACAACCTTCTAGTCCACCAATAGATTCATATATTTGTTTTTTAAAAACTACATTACCACCCCAAAGTATATATGTTGGTTTAAAAATTGAATACATTAGAAAAACAAAGAAAAAATGTATTTTAGAAAAAATAGATAAGTTGTAGAAATAGAAAGGACCACTAATTGCTATTATGTTTTCTTTTTTACTAAAAATTTCTTTAGCAGTCTTTACCCAGTCTTTAGAAATTAAAGTATCTGTATCAAGAGAACCAATTAAATCATTTTTAACTTTTGAAAAAGCATTTAATCGAGCAAATGTTTGACCTTGTTGTTCTTCTTTTAAGATTTTAAATTCAACCCCAACATCTTTAAATTTATCTATAAATCCCTCAGCTATTTCTATAGACTTATCTGTTGAGTTATTATCTACAAAAATTACTTCTTCAGGCAAGACAGTCTGTTTTAAAATATGCCACAAACACTTAGCTACTAATTTTTCCTCGTTATAACAAGGGATTATAATTGATAAGGCTGGATACTTCATATATTTTTATTAAGACTTTTTAATTCGTCAGCTAAATATTATATTCCTTGTCATCCCGAATTTATTTCGGGATTTAACATTCTTATTTCTCTAATTTGTTTTATCCTGAAACAAGTTCAGGATAACAGAAAGAGAAAGTTTTTACAAAAAAACAGATCCTTCGGCTCCTAGCGACCTTAAAAGTCGCTCAGGATGACAACCTTAGTAAGCTATTAGATATAGGCCTATACCAATTATTAATATTGCAATAACCTTTTGAATAACTAATTCTTTGGTAAACTTTTCTTTAATTAATTTTGGTAAAGTTGTGGTAAATAATAAAATTAATAAAAATATAAAAATATATTGAACTCCTTGTAAGGCATTGACTAAAGTTACTGAACCTAAAAATATTGCATATTGTAATAACAAAGCTCCCCCACCTCCACACAATTGACCAAAGAAAAATCTAACACCCGCAGTTTTAGTTTGTTTTGGTTGCTTCTTATTCTTCTTAAAGTCTCTTTTAATGATTTGTCTGTTCTTAATAGATAAGAGAAGCAACATAATAGCTAAAAAGCTACCTAAACGTGTCCATATGAAGCCAGTAAGAAATTCTGTGTTAGAATAGACAAACTTAGTTAAAATATGAGATATGCTAAATAATAAACTGGCTGGAAAAGCAAGCCATAATGTTTTACGTATCTGTGGCAAAGCTATTTTACCTTTCATCCCGAACTTATTCTTCAACCAAGCCCAAGCTCCATGTTTTTGAAAATCTAAAGATATTAAGAATGTACCAATAATTAAAAATATAAAAGCAAAATATTGATTACCAGTTAAAGACTCTTCTAAAACATACCAAGCAAATATGAAAACAAAAACAGGCACTAAACCGCCTATTATGGGTGCTACTCTAGTAGCATCATCTTTTTCTAAAGCTTTAAACATCAATATTAAAGCCCAAACAAAAGCTGCACCAGCTATTAATGAAACAATTAAAGTTAATCTACTAGGTATTCCAAAACCAAAAGGAATAACTAATAGCATTAAAACACCTCCTAATACAGCAATAGAAAATGTATAACTAATAGGGCTTAAGATATTTTTCTTAAGCATTGTCTTGTCTATCACTGCTGCAACAGCATTTAATAGATAAGCAAAAATTGTTATTATTAGCCAGGACATAAAGAATTAAACTAATTATTCTAATTATACTAATTAACCTAAATAAATCCCAATACCTAATAACTAATGTGCCAAAAAAATATTTTATATTTTAATTTATTTAGTTTATTGGGATCTGGTTATTATTTAGAATAATTAGAGTAATTAGGTTAATTAGAATAATTTACTTAGGTGATACTTTTTAGTTTTCTTTCATCTAAAGAATTTGTTTTTGCGATCTCTGAATACATTTTAGCACTAGTTTTTAACTTGCGTTCAAATGTTTTAAGATTTACTTCAACTAAACCAAATTTAGGATCAAAACCGTCTGCCCATTCAAAATTATCTAATAAAGACCAATGAAAATATCCTCGCACATCTACTCCTGCTTGAATTGCATGATGAATTTCTTTTAAATGTTCAATTAAAAATCTTTGCCTTTTCTCATCATCTTGAGCAGCTATCCCGTTTTCAGTAATATATATTGGGGTTTTAAAATCTTCAAGATCCATTAAAACATCAAATATTCCATGTGGGTAAATCATCCAACCTAAATCAGACAGTTCTCTCTCTGTTTCCTTAATCTTTTCTACCACAGGCTTCATACTTCCTTCATCTTTTTTCAACCGTACTCGGAAATAGTAATTGATTCCTAAAAAATCGTGTTTTTTCTTTGTTAAATCATAAAAAGAATGGTTTACAAATCTATCTGCCAAATGTACATATAGCAACTCAATTAATCTGTGTTTATGATATGAGGCAAATGAATGCACATTCATTGCAAATCCAACCTGTGGATCTTCTAATGTCTTATGAATCAGGTTATATGCCATCTTGTGTGCCCTAGCCATATTAATATATACAAGAAAAGCTTTTTTAGGACTTTTTAATTTAGGTGGCCATTTGCCTTTTAGATAGCTTAGATCTGCATAAATTCCTGGTTCATTAATTGTGATCCAAAAATCTACTAATCCACCTAAATGTTCTAAAACATATTTAACATATCTTTTAAAATATTTTACACTTTTAAAGCTTACCCATCCCCCTTTATTTAAAAACCAATTAGGATTAGTAAAATGATGTAAAGTAAGCATTACTTTAATGTTTTTAGCTTTTAAATCTGATATCATTTCTACATAATGATGCATAGCATCATGATTAAACTTACCTTCTTGTGGTTCTATCTTGGCCCATTCAATTGATAACCTATATGCGTTATTATTCATTTGATCAATACAAGAATGATCCTTTTTCCACAATTCATAACTATTACAAGCTTTTAAAGAAGCATGTTTAAGCTCTTTATTCTCTTCAAAAGCCCACCAATCAGAATTAAAATTATCACCTTCAATTTGATGAGCTGATGTGGCAGTTCCCCATAAAAAATCTGGAGCAAAGTTTAAAATTTTATCATTTTCCTTCTTGATCATATTGGTTTAATTATATCATAAATCAAAAAATACCCATAACAATTTTATGAGCATTTTTTGGCAGGGGCTCGTGGAGGATGTTAGAACCAATTTTACCAAGAATATGGTTTTCTGATTGTGCCGTTTTCGTCTTCAAATTCGTTTGGAAATTGCGAAGCGCCTAAAGCACCTTCTCTAATCATCTTTGTATATTTTACCACACTTAACATTTGCTGTAAAATATTTTATTTCATTAATATCAAATTTTTTAAAATATAAAGAACAAAGTTTTTCAACATTGAGCCATTTGTATTTTGTACCTTTTAAAGCACAATAATACAAATTAAATCCATCTATGTAGATATTTATTCTTTTGTTATTCATGTATATATAAATTGCAGAAGCCACCTATTACAGTGGCTTCGCGTCCTGCCACCGAGGCAACAGGATGAATATCTGTCTTTAGTATACCTTTTTTAAATAAAATGTCAATATTTTGTGTGGATAACTTAAAATTTAAAAGCATTTTAGTTCTAGCCTCCCTCTGCCCCAATCAAAAAATTCCCTAATTTTAGGGAAAATTTTGTCATTCAGGGATAGAGAGAGGAAGTTAGAACTTTTACTACATAAATTAATAGCTGAATTAAAGGAAGCAATTTTATCCTCTGAATGATAATAATTAATATAAAACAAATTGATATAAATCTGTTTAGTAAAACTCAGTAATGTCCCTAACAGTCATCATGTCATAAACATAATAAGAAAACATATTGGGTAACCATTGTGCTAAATAACCAAAATCATGAAACTTCACCCAAACGTCGTAGAACAAAAGAAGACGACATTAAAGAGAAATTAAGCGTGATAATGAACAGGGAAACCTATTATTACACCGTCAATGGAAACTTAATTTTATAATCCGTTTCAACATTTGAAACTTCCGCTCGATTTAATACGGATACGATTGAGATAATAAATCTGGGGTGACACCGCCTCTAAATAGGTGTCCAAGCTCAAGAAAAACATTTTAGGAAGACCCGAAGAAAGTCCAATATGCTAGTAAAAAATCAATTAACTAAAATTGACAGGGTTTCCCTTTGTCTACAACAAGCTAAGAAAAATAAAAAAGAAAGATTTATAAGAAAAAAATATTAAATAATTTTTTTTTATTATTTTTTCTTTTGTGTGGTTTTTATCTTCATCACCTAATAATTGTTTAACTTTTTATAGAGATAGCATATTTGGTTATTGTTTTATATTATCTGACTTATTTTGAGTCAGATTTTTTTATTTATTGTCTTAAAAAAATCGTGGCAAATTCAGTCGCCTCTTCATTTGTTAATTCAACTCCATTTTAGCTTTATTTACTAACTTTAATTTCTGACTAAATTTATTTAACAATAAATCCATATCTCCAACGACTTTATTCATTTTTTGTTTTAATTCCTCTAAACCACCTTCCCGTCTAATCTTTAATAACTTAATAAATTTATTTTTACCTTTAGTTTTTAAAATATAGTTTACTAAGTTATATGATATTTTATAGCCATCATACTCTACTTGTTTACTCCATTTTATATCAGGATCAAAAAAGATGTTGTTTTCTATAAACCACTCCCAATTTTTCTTTTTAATAACATTATCTTGGTTATTCTGTTTTTCTAGATATTGACAAATACCTTCATTCATCCACGCAAAACTTTTTTTATTAATTTCAGTGACAAATGTATGAGCTGTTTCATGAATTATTGTAGGTAATATTTCTGTTTGTTTGTATATGGTTAATTTTTCAAAAACTAAAGGGCTAAATATGTATATAACATACACATTATCGTTATCAACCATAGCACATAGTCGTTTTCTACTTTTAACTCCCCAATGTTTATTCATCTCTTTTCTGGTATAAACAAAGTTAATTGTTATTTTTAATGGCTGTTTATTAAAAAATTTAATTAATTCTTTATATTGTTTTGTAAATCCTTTAATATATGGCTCTATTGAATTATCGTTTTTTTTATAACAAAAATCAGCAATAACTTTATTATTGATTTTAATTGATTGTATTGTAGTTTGATTGTTTTTAATCATATATTAATGATAGTTGAAAATATGCTAAATGATAATAATGATTTTACTAACTTTTTTCATTTTCTTTTATATATTTAAAAGCTTTGTGGATTAATGATTTTTGAGATGGGTAGGTAATTATATCTAATAATTTTTTATTATACTCAAACCATTTACATTTATTAACCTCATCAATAAACATATAAGACTTATCTCTCTTAACAGGTTTAACTAGAAAAAAAGTAACAAATACATTTCTTATCTTATTTTTATCTTGATGTGTATAATTCATAACGCCAAGCTTTGAAACTATTTTCCCATACCATCCAGTTTCTTCTTTAATTTCTCTAAGAGCACACTCTTTAAGTGTCTCTCCCGTTTCAACATGCCCCTTAGGTAAAGACCAGTCATCTTGTTTAATTCTATGAATAATCAAAAATAGCACCTTGCCATTTTTGATTTTGTACAAAACACCGCCTGCTTCTTTTTCTTTAATTATTGTTTTATTTTTTAATTTGTCCTTTTCCATTGTGGTTTATTATTAATGATTAAATAAATACTAACCATAATTTTAGAAATTTTATATATAAGTCTATATATAACATAAAGTATTATTATTTTTTTTGATAATTTAAATAATTTTTTATAATTTATAGCCTTGCTCCTACCAACGTCAACGAGATTTGTAATAGAATCTTGTAATTCTGTTTTGAGTTGCATACGTCCCATAGTAATTCTCACATCTCTTTGAAAATATTTTTTAATACTATATATACCTTCGTAATAAACAAGTGCTTTATCAACTTTTTTAACATGCGGATACAAAAGATAATCTAAAAATTGATCCTCGTTTACAATATCTTCAGGAATAAATGGCATTTTTTCTCTTCTAATAAGAACACATCTGCCGATTAATAAATCGTATCGTTTTGCTAAAAGTTTATATCTAGTTCTTATTGTCATTGCGTTATAAACGGTTCGAGCCCACCACCCCACACTTTTCTCGCAAGGCAAAGGAAATGAATCAACAAAGACTGCCCAGATATTTCTATCATTATTAAGCAAGGAAACCTCCTCGTAAACGGCTTTCTCATCAAGAACAATATCATCATCAATATAACCAATATAATCTGCACTATTCTCTTGGCAGGCGCAGAGGGACTTGAACCCCCAGTCCTCGGTTTTGGAAACCGATGCTTTAGCCAATTAAGCTATGCGCCCTAAATTATTTATATTTTAATCTTTTCATCAAACCATTATAAGCTGAACCAAATTGTTTTAATTTTCTTTCACGTTCGTGGGCTGGGTTGGAAACCGATGCTTTAGCCAGTTAAGCCACGCACCCATTTTAAGAAAACTAAGGGTTTATTTAACCTTAGTTTCCTTATGTAAAATATGTTTTTTGCAAAACTTACAATACTTCTTTAATTCAAGTTTTTCTTTAATGGTTTTCTTATTCTTAGTAGAATGGTAATTAATTCTTTTGCATTCACTACATTCAAAACCAATAAGTCTTTCTTTATATTTTGTTCCCATATTTTTAGTATATTAATAATATTAATTTTCTGGAGCCACCCGTCGGACTCGAACCGACGACCGACAGTTTACAAAACTGTTGCTCTACCAACTGAGCTAGGGTGGCGATTTGGGCCGGGTAGGATTCGAACCTACGAAGGCGAACCATCAGATTTACAGTCTGACCTCGTTGACCGCTTGAGTACCGACCCAGGATAGACCCACTGAATAATAAATCTTGTTACGAAATTTTCAGATTTTGAACTATAATTTTTCAAATAATTTATGATGTTTAGCCTAAGCTAAGCAGAGGAAATTTTTGGAAAATTTAGTCAAAAGTTGGAAATTGTAGTAGGGAGTTATTATTTAGTGGGTCTACGAAATTAAAAAGAGCACTCGAAATGCTTGTTATTAAAATAGCATATATATGATTTTAAATCAAGTATATAATCCACAGGCTTTCTGGAGCCGATGTGCGGAATTGAACCGCAGACCTTTTGCTTACCATGCAAATGCCCCGCCTGCTATCGCCTTAGCCTATGTGCGGAATTGAACCGCAGACTTCATCCTTACCATGGATGCGCTCTACCAACTGAGCTACATAGGCTCAAGCTATGGCGGGCAGGTCTACCAACTGAGCTACATCGGCATTTCTGCTATATCTCCCTTATTCTTTTCTTAAACTCATCTAATTTTTGGTTTTCTGGATTTACATCTTTTAGCTTATCTAGAGCTTTTAAAGCCAAATATTTTTTATTGTTAATAATACTCAAATTAATTAAGCAATCAAGATATTTAGGATCATTTTGTTTTAAATCAACTGCTTTTTGACAAGATTCTAAAGCTTTCTTAACTTCACCAATATTTTCTAAAGTTATTGCGTGTTCGTATAGATATGTTGAATTATCTGGATATAGTTTAACTAATTTTTCATATATTTCATTTGCTTGTTCCCTATTGTTCTGTTTAATAGCTACTTTAGCTAAACCATTTAAAGCCTCATCATTATTTTCCTCTATTTTTAATATGTGTTCATATATTTCTTTAGCATGATCAAAATCTTTTGCTGTGCGGTAAGTAATAGCTAAACCTAAATATGCATCTATGTTTTTTGGTTCTAATGTGATTATATCTATAAATAATTCTTCAGCTTCTTTTAATTCGTTATTTTCTAATAACTGATATGCTTTAGAAACTTTTGTTTTTATTGCATCTTGTTTTTCTTGACTAGGTAAAGCTTCTGCTTTTTGTATCTTTGTTTCTTTCTTGTATTTCTTCTCTAGCTGAATGGCTTTATCATATGTTTTAATTGTCAAAGCTTTAATTTTAGTAAAACTAGGAACTAAATATTTTGTATGGAAAGTGTTAATATTTGTTCCAAACTTTCTCTTTAATCTCATCTCAATAATTTTTTGTTTCATTTGACTAGCTTTTTCCTTAGGTAAATTAACCAAATCAATAGCAGCCAAATGAGGCATATGTTTGGATACAATTACAATCATTATTGTAAGTGATATTATAACTAGTACTAGTAATATTATAAGTAACATATATTTTATGCTTTTCCATTAGATCCGAAGATTTTTATCTTCTTTTCAACAATTTTTTCTATTGCTTCAATACTAGGTGTTAGAGCCTCACGTGGATCATATAGCAAGGAATCTTTTTCTAAAGATTGTCTTAATGTGTTTGTAAAGGCCAACCTAAGTTCCGTATCAATATTAATGATTTTGACCCCAAAGTCAATAGCTTGCTTTATTTCATCTTCTTTAATACCAGAAGCTCCATGAAGCACAATCGGGGTGTTTGGTAGCTTCTTATTTATCTTTCCTAACCTCTCTATGTCTAATTTAGGGACATCCATATCTCTAAATTTTTTAATTCCATGCATATTACCAATTGAAACAGCTAAGGTATTTACTCCTGTTTTTTTAACAAATTCTTCAGCCTCATCTGGATCTGTAAAAAAAGCTACCATATCTTCTGGAACTTTAACTTTATCTTCTGTACCACGTAAGATACCTAATTCACCTTGAGCCCAAACATCATGTTTGTGCGCATAATCTACTGATTGTTTGGTTAATATTATATTCTCATCCGTAGCCAATTCTGAAGCATCAATATGGATTGATGAAAATCCTGCACTAATACATTCTGCGACTGAACGAAAACTCTTACCATGATCTAAATGTAAAGCTACAGGAACCTTGACAGCCTCATTTTTAGCAATTGTTTGTACAATATGTGTAATTGGTTTTAAACCAGCATATTCAATAGTTGTTTCAGAAACCTGAACGATTACTGGGGCATTGGCTTTTATGGCCCCGTGGATTACACCTAATGTTGTTTCTAGATTTACTACATTAAATGCTCCTATTGCATATTTTTCTTTTTGAGCTTTTTTTAATATTTCTTTTAAACTTACGAGCATATTATTTTATATTTTTAATTATTGGTATAAATTTATCCGCACTTAAACTGGCTCCTCCCACCAAAGCTCCTTCAATTAAATCTATCTTTAAAAAATCATTAATATTATCTGCATTAACTGAACCCCCATAAACAATACTAATATGTTTGTCAATTATTTCTTCACTAAAGTGTTCCATTAAATTGTATTTAATAACCTCAATAGCATGTTCAGCTTCTTTAGGGTCTACAGCTTTACCTGTACCTATTACCCATACTGGCTCATAAGCAATGATGAGCTTTTGATTGTCTTTTAATTCAATATCCTGTAATGCCTTATTAATCTGTTTAATTATGACAATATCTGCTTTTTCATCTTGTTTTTCTTGCATTGTTTCCCCAACACATATAATAGGCACTAAATTATTTTCTAAAGTAATTTTTACTTTTCTATTTACATCTTCATCGGTTTCATTTAGATATTCTCTTCTTTCTGAATGGCCAATAATTACATAATCAACTTCTAATTCTTTTAGTTGGGAGGGAGAAACTTCTCCTGTATATGAACCCTTATCATGGTAAAAGGCATTTTGTGCTCCAAGTTTTATCCCACTGTTTTTAATTTTTCTAGCTACATTTGATAAATGTACATACGACGGACAAAGCACCACTTCTAAATTTTTATCCGCCGTAGCACAAAAGCTGTTAGTGGCGGAGGCGGATTTACACACTTCAACAGCTAATCTAACAGAATCAGATTTATTAAGTTGCATTTTCCAATTTGCGATTAGGTAGATTTTTTTCATAAAATTTACGCTCTTACTGAGCGTGGACCCGACGGGGATTGAACCCGCATCTCTCGTCTGTCAAGAACGATGTATTACCAAATTATACTACAGGCCCGTGGCCCACACCCAATATTTATTATACAAACAAAAAAGCCCTTTTACAAGGACTCTTTTGTTGACAGACGATTATAGCACCTGCAATATAAGCAAGTAATACCTCGTTCTTATTTACAAGATAGCAAATCAAAAAATATTTGTCAATTGTGGATAACTATTAAATTAAATTTGCTAAATTAAGCCCACCCAAACTTATTAAACTAACAACCATACCTGAAATACACACCCCTATAAATATTAGGCCAATTGATTCCCAATATTTAAAATTAAACAACCAAGCTGCTAAAGAACCTGTCCATGCTCCTGTAATAGGTAAAGGAATAGCTACGAATAGAATTAAAGCTACTTTACCCCATTTCTTGTATTTACCTTCAAACCTCTTTCTTGTTCTTTCAAATAGCCAATTAAAAAAGTTATTAAATGTTTTAGAATATTTCATTAATATTTCAACAAAGTATTTCCAAAACAAGAGAAGCAAAAATACAGGAATCATATTTCCCATTACAGATAATATATATGCTGGCACTACACTTATTTTATAACTTAAGAGAGCAATTGGCAATGCAACCCTTAATTCTCCTACAGGAGTCATGGCTGTTAAAAGAGTTTTAATCTCTGGGATTAGATTAATATCCATATATATTAGAAGTTATAGTTTTGGTTAATCCACCAATACAAAGCTTTTGTATCTTGGAAACGAGTATATTGTGATTTTGACCCTAAAACCACTGTTAATATACTTGCCCCGTGAGATGCTTTTGCTTTCTCACTGGGGTTATCCTTAACTTTGCCCAACGAAGCAAAACACCAACCAGCTTCTTGAATATATCCTGTCTTGCCAAATTCAATATTAAAATGTTTGTTATTTAATAACAAATTTGTACTATCAACTTTGTGTTGACTTATATTTGTTGTAAAAACATATTCATCTTTAGACAAAGCTTCTGTTATTTCTTTCTTTTTGATTACTGATTTTAATAAAGTTACAATATCTCTAGTTGTGGATACATTAAATTCAGAAAGTCCTGTTAAACCTGCAAAATGTGTGTTTACCATTCCTAATTCTTTTGCTTTTTGGTTCATTCTTTTAATAAACTCTTGTTCGCCCATATTTGTAGAACGTACTAATGTTTTAACTGTATTGTTAGTTGATCCAATTAATGAAGCATAAAAAAGATCTTTGATCGTTATTTCTTCATTAGTTCTTAGCTCTACTTTTTCTCCTCCTGTAGAATCTACCCATGCATACCTTACTTTTTTCTCAAAATCAGGATTAGTATCTAAAAAAACCAACATTGTCATTAACTTTGTAATACTTGCTATGGGTCTTTGTTTGTTTTGGTTCTTTTGATAAAGAATCTTGCCAGATTTTAAATCAACAACTAAGGCAGAATCTGCTGAGATTACAATATCTAAATTTTGATTAACTATTCTTTCTGGGCCACTTCCTTGGTTTATCCTTTGGGTTTGAACACCTAAAACTTGCCCGTCATCTGTACTTGCAGGTAAAAATATTTGACTTGATAGTATAAATGTAAGGAGTAGCTTAGATATCATTTTTAATATGCTTTAGCTAAATACACTTTTGAATCTGTTTCTTTGCCACACACAATACATTTACCTTTTTTATTCTCTGCATATACACGTGTAGTAGCTTTAGTATCATATTTAATTTGATCTTCACATTCTTTTGAATTACACCAACTTACAACAGCAAAAAAGTTTTCATTTTTCATATCCTCTTTATATTTCTGATAATTACTATATTTTTTTATGCTGCTCTTTAATTCTTTCTGACTAGTTTTAAATAAATTCTTTTGAATCTTGTTTAACAACCCTTTAATTTCCTTTTTAGCATCTTTAATATTAACTTCAGATTTTTCTCCATTATCTCTACGAACTAAAACAACCTGTTCTTTTTCTATATCTTTTGGACCAACTTCAACTCTAACTGGTACACCTTTCATTTCCCATTGATTAAATTTCCATCCTGGTGTATTTGTATCATCCCAATCTACTTTAAATTTAAAATTCTTAAATCCTTTAGTTAATTCTTCTACATACTTTTCTACTTTGGCTTTTTCTTCCTCGTCTTTCCAAATTGGTATAACTATTACTTGAACAGGTGCAATCTTTGGAGGCAATACTAAACCTTTATCGTCTCCATGTGCCATGATTAAACCACCAATCATCCTAGTAGATACACCCCAGCTAGTTGGCCAAGGAGTTTGTTGTTTACCGTCTTTATCTAAAAATTCAATATCAAAGGTTTTTGCAAAGCCTTGTCCTAAAGAATGGGAAGTTCCCATTTGTAAAGCCTTTTTATCTTTCATCATTCCTTCAATAGATTTTGTATATTCTGCTCCAGCAAACTTTTCTGCTTGAGATTTCATTCCATCTAGAACATATATTCCTAAATATTCATTAACAAAATCTTTATATAACTTTAAAGCTTCATCAACCATTTCATCTGCTTCTTTTTTTGTTTCATGCAAGGTATGTCCTTCTTGCCATAAAAACTCTGTAGTACGCAGAAATAGCCTGGTTCTCATCTCCCAACGTACAATATTTGCCCACTGATTGACTTTTAAAGGCAGATCCCTATATGAATACACCCATTTAGCAAAAGTCCTATACATGATTGTTTCTGAGGTAGGCCTAATAGCTAAACGTTCTTCTAGTTTTTTACCACCAGCTTCTGTAACCCAAGCCACTTCAGGAGCAAATCCCTCAACATGTTCAGCTTCTTTTTTAAAATATGATTCAGGTATAAAAAGAGGCATGTAAACATTATCTACATTAATGTCTTTAATTCTTTTATCCATTTCTCTTTGAATATTCTCCCACAAAGCATAACCATATGGTTTAATGATCATACAACCTTTAACATCTGAATATTCAGCAAGATCTGCTAATTGAACAATTTCATTGTACCAATCAGAAAAATTTTGAGATTGAGGAGTGAGTTTTTTCATATATTTTATTTATTTAATCTCCTTAATTCTATAATTTTATGGACATTTAGTCAAAAAAAACTGCATTTAAAGCAGCTTTTTCGTTTGATTAAATATTTTTAATTTAATTAGCACTTAATTCATATTCTAACAGCTTTAAAGTCTCAATCTGTTTTGTTGTGGGGGTTTTACCACTACGAATAATTTTCATTGTAAAAGCTAGGGCTTGTTTAATTTTTGACTCCTCTTTTGATATTCTTCTCATAAGTCTTGCTTCAAATTCAAATAACTTTTTATCTAAATAATCTTTAGAAACCATTCTATTTTCCATTGCTTTCAAATCTTTTTTAGTTGCAAAAGTCTTTTTTATACATTTCATTTGATCATCTAGCTTATTATCCATAATTTTTTCAACGCCAGGCAATATCACTTCTTCTGTGAACTGACTTAAGACTTCTAATGTAACTGGTTTTTGTAAATCTTTTTTCTTCATGTATTAAATATATCAGATTTATTTGAAAAACACAAAATCACTTAATCCACCTTATTATATCCCTATAGGTTACTAAAACAATCAAAACCATTAATATGGCAAAACCTACTGTATGAATAATGTTTTCAATATTCTTTTTAACTGTTTTGCCCCTAATTTTTTCAATTAAAATAAAAAGGAGACGTCCACCATCTAAAGCTGGGATTGGTAATATATTAATTATTCCTAAATTAACAGATAATAGAGCTGTAAATTGCAAAGCATAGATCCATCCCATTTTAACAACATCTCCTGTTATTCGCGCAATACCTATTGGCCCAGCTATTTCTGCTGAAACTTGTCCTGTTGTAAATATATCTTTAATTATCTTCCATAAAGCTACAAATATTACTCCAATAAGATAAATAGTATCTCTTATCCCATACCATATTGCTGCATACCATTTAAAAGCAATATCTGCTGTTTTGGTTAAACCAATACCAAAAACTGATCTATTGTTTGAAGTTTCTAAAACACGAGGGATAACTTCTAAATTAAGAATTTCTTCATCGCGCTGAATCTGAACATTAACAAGCAAACCATCCTTTTGAGCTGAATATTCTTGTATCTGTTCTACTGTTTTAACTTTTTGATTATCTAATTGTAAAATTACATCATTTTTTAAAATTCCTGCTGTTTCAGCTGGTGAATTAGAGTTAATGGAAATAACTTGTATTTTTACATTTTCAATGTATCTTGCATTATTTAATTCCCTATGATCTACAGATATATTTGTACCAGCTATATATATGATCATTAAAACTACTGCGCATAGTAAAAAGTTAGCTAAAACACCACTGACTAAGATAATAGATCTTTTCCAGGCTGGTTTATTTGCAAAACTGTCTTTATCTTCAGGATTTTGACCATCTTGTCCTTTAATATTAACAAAACCACCAATTGGTATTTTATTTAAAGAATATACTGTTTCACCTACTTCTTCTGCATTTTGTTTTGATCCCCAAATCCATTTTCTTTTTCCATCCTTTTTGTATACACCAAATAATCTAGGAGGAAAACCTAAACCAAACTCGTGTACTTTTACTTTAAAAATCCGAGCAGTAATAAAATGTCCTAGTTCATGCACTAAGACAATTATTCCTAATATTACAAAAAAACCAAGTGCAGTTAATAACATAAGATTATATCTTTATCTCCTCTTCTTTTTTCTTACCAATCTCTCCTACTTCATCTGTATATTCTCTAGTCATTTTATCTAATTCTTCTAATAAACTAAATTTATCATCCTCTGTGATTTCTTTGTCTTTCTCAGCCTTAACAATTTCTTCTTTAACTTCATCCCTAACACCACGTAAGTTTTGTCTTCCTTTTTCAATCTTCTCATTTAAAACCTTGATTACTTCATTTCTAGTTTCTTCTGTCATTGGAGGCATAGTTACCCGTACAAATGAACCCTCGTTAGAGACTGATAAACCAAGTGATGTTGTTTGAATTGATTTTTCAATGTCTTTTAAAATATTTTTATCCCACGGCTCAATTAAAAGTTGCTTTGGTTCTGGACTACTGATACTTGCAACCTGAATCATTGGTGTCTCAACTCCATAGACACTAACCCGTATATTCTCAATTAAAGAAGGGGTTGCTCTACTTGTACGAATAGAACTTAGTTCTTTTTGTACAAACTCAATTGATTTTTCAAATTTTTCTTTTTTATCATCTAAATTCATATATTTAATCTTTATTTATATTCTACAAAGAAGAAAGGCGATGCTTCTTCTCTAACTACACCCAAATAAACAACATTAGGTGTTTCTGGATCAACCTGCATAAATGTAGGTTCGTTTGTTGTAGGCATCTTAGCACTTAACCAATTCTTTCCACTATCAAAAGTTCTATAGACCGTATCTTTTGTTGTGTAATATATATGATTTGCATCTTGAGGATTAACAGAAAATGCATATATTTTTACACTATTTTTAGGTGTAACTAAATTTAAATCTTGCCAAGTTTTCCCCCCATCAATAGTTCTTAAAAGTCCGTAGTCTGTAACAAAAAACAAACCATCATATACACTAAAATCTGGAGTTAATATTCTATAATGCTTATTTGAACTATGTAACCCTATATATCTATCTTTTAAATTAGTCCAAGTTTTTCCATTATCTCCTGATCTGAAAAGTCCTTTTCTTAATGTTCCTGCATAAAGAATATTTGAATCATTTTGATTAATAATTACCTTAACAATATTATCATCCAATTCTGTAACTAAACTCCAACTTTGACCCAAATCATCACTTCGTAAAATTTCACCCTCAGATGTAGATGTAAACATTTGTCTAGTATCTTTAGGGTCAATTGCCACTGATGTCATGGCTACTTCAGCACGAGTCTCTGTATATATTACACTCCAATCATTACCAAAGTCTAATGTCTTATATATCTTATTACCTTGAGTTAAATATATCACACCTCTTTCAGTAGGATCTGGAGTAACAGAAGTTATATATCCAGATTTAAAAATCTGACGCCATTCTTCTCCTGCGTTTTCAGAAACAAACAAGCCAGCATTTTGTGTTGCTAGATATATTAAAGAATGATCGTTTTTATCAAAGATAATATATCTTGTTTCTACACCTTCTATTGTTAAATCTTTTTTACCATTGTTACCTGCATAGTTTTTTTGTTCCCAATGTTCACCATAATCAAATGATTTATATACTCCAGCACCATCTGTTTTTGGTTTAAAACCTAAACCACAACCAGATAACACAATTGTTATTAAAGCAAAAGTTAAAATTAGTTTTATTGATTTCATATATTTATTTAAAAATTTAATATTAAATTTTCTAAAGCTAATTTTGGATTCACATTCTGATTTAAATATCTTTTAGTTTTCTCAATGTTTACATTAATTCCATGCAACTTTTCTGAACTGAAATATGGTCCTAACTTAATTAATTCTTGCTTAGCGCTTATATTAATAATTTTAGCAGATGAAGAGAATTTGAGCAATAAAATATCACGAAACATAGTCTGCCATAAATTTAAAAGAGGTGAAATTATATTAATCTTATCAGCAATCTTTTTCTGATCCCCTATTAATTCTTCAACAAAACTTATTTTTTGATGTTCTTTAGCAGAAATTAATTTTAAAAAAGTATTAATACTATTAGTATATGATTGCAACAAAGCTTGGTTGTTTAAAAAAATCATTGCTCTTTCTGGTTTTCCATCTGCTAAACTAGCTAAATTTAAAGCTAAATTATGTTCAACATTTCTTTCTTTAATTAAATATTCATAAATTTCTTTTTGAGCAACAGGCAAAAACTTAATCTTTTGTGTTCTAGAAAGAATTGTTTTAGGTAACGTATCAATTTTCTGAGCAATCAAGATTATGATTGTTTTTCCTAAAGGTTCTTCTAAAGTTTTTAACAAAGCATTAGAAGCAGATAAAGATAAGCTATCTGCGTTATATATTATTGCTATCTTGTATGATTTAAATAGCGATTTAGATGAAAGCCTATTCTTCAACTCCCTAATCTGCTCTACAGAAATATTTTTTTCTTGTTTTCCTTTTTCAACAGTAAAGAAATCAGGATGAATTTTTTTATTAAACTCAACACACTGTTCGCATTGATTGCAGGGAATATTATTTAAATTTTCTTTATTCTCATGTCCTTGGAAACATAACAAGGTCTTAGCAAACTGTTTGGCTAATTTTCTCTTACCAATCATCTTTGGTCCATGAAATAGCCAAGCATGAACTAAACGATCACTGATTATCGCCTGTTCTAAATATGATGTTATGTGTTTATGTCCAATGACTTGCCAATTTATGATATTTTTCTCCATTTAATAAAATATTTAATCCATGAATGTAAATGAATCCAAGTATATTTAGAAAATATGTCTTTTATTCTGCCTGTACCCATGGTTCTTCTATGAGGGTAATGTACAACTTTAGAATTTGGAACATACCATACTTGCCATTTTTTTTGCCACATTCTTCTGCACAAATCTGTTTCCTCTAAAAACAAAAAGAATCTTTTATCAAACGAGCCTACTTCGTTTAAAGCTTGCTTACGAAATAACAAGCAACAACCAAATATCCAATCTATTTGTTTAGGAATGGACAGATCTTCTGTTTTATATAAATAATGATCTAATTCTTTTTTACCTCTTCCAGTACTACCTAAAAATGTTCGTCTATAAATAAAAGTATCTAACTTTGGCCATCTACAACATGAATCAACTATTGTCCGATCAGGATTTAAAACTTGAGGGGCAACTACACCTGCTCGTTCATGTTCATCCATAAAGCTAATTATATTGTTAATTGATTCTTCAAAAACAACTATATCTGAATTAATAACTAAAATATATTCTCCTTGAGCTTCTGCAATGCCAAGGTTGTTACCTGCTCCCATACCTAGATTTCTTTTTGATGCAATAAACTTATGATTAGGAAATTCATTTTTCATCATTTCTTCTATCCCATCCTGGGAACCATTGTCCACTACTATTATCTCATATATTATGTTTAAATTCGAATTCTCAATGTTTTTAATACATTGTTTAGTTAAACCTCTTGTTTTGTAGTTTAATATGATTATTGATAATTTCATGATGTTATCCATTTTCTAACTCCTTCCGCATCCTTTATTCTATGTCTCATGCTAATTTTTCGTTTATCTTTCATTTTTGATCTTAACTTTAAAGCTTGAAAAAAACCTTTAAAGTTCTTTGTGTCAAAGATTAATAAATATATTAATTTTCTAAATTCATACAATATAATTGGGAAAAAATCCTTTAAAAAATTCCTTTTAGTTTCGTTTTTAAACAAACAAAGTAAATGATTTCTGTATGAACACATTCTTCTCCAACTTGCTTTCTTCTTATAACTCCTAGCTATCTTAACATTGGTATACTTTGCATTTTTATCTTGTAAAGATCTGAAGTGATAAGCTTTAGCTTCTTGTACAAACATTATTTTATAACCAGCTATTTGTAATCTCCAAGACAGATCAATATCCTCTTTGTATGCAAAAAAATCTTCATCAAAATATTCTGCAGAATATTTTACATCTTCTAAACCCTGTCTACGAAACATTACACAAGCCCCACTAAATCCAAAAATTTCTTTTAAATTATTGTATTGTCCTTTGTCTTCTTCTCCTTCACCGATATTTACAAACCTTCTGTTACGTTTAATTTCAATTCCAAAACTATCAATAGTTTTGGTTTTTTGAATATCACATATTTCATTTCCATTTGATAACACAAAATGTCCACGATATAGCTTACCAACAACTGCACCAATTTTTTCTCCCGAGTACTCGGGATTTTTAATTTGATTTAAAGCTTTTTCAATAAAATCTTCTTCCAAAACAATATCTGCGTTAATAACTAAGATGTATTCTGTTTTACTCATTCTAATTGATTGGTTATATGAACGAGAAAAGCCCAAGTTGTGTGTATTTCGTAATACATGAACTTCAGGATATTTCTTTGTTAAAAATTCCATTGAACCATCTTGTGAGCCAGAATCTACAACATTAACACTTAATTTAATTGGATATTTTTCTTTTTGTAAAACTGTTTGTTTAAAAATACTTTGAAAAAGCTCTCTTAAATATTTTTCAGAGTTCCAAGTTACTATACATATTGATAATGTTGTTTCATTCTTTTGCATAAACAATAGAGCTACATAATATTACAAACCCAATTCCTAATGGATGATTTAAATATGGACTGAATATATTAACAATTAACAAAGCGATCAAAGCTAAAGCAAATCCTAAGTTTATATTAAACAGCTTCTTCAAGATTTTAAATATTAAAATTAGATATATTAAAGTACCTAATATGCCAAATTTTAATATCATGTCTAAATATCCCCACTCAAAAGCATATGTTGTATAGTCCCCTAAAATCCTTGGATCATCAGATAAATATGTAATAGTTGTTCCAAAACCAGAACCAATTACTGGATGTTCACCAATTTCTTTAATTAAAGGCTTTAATTGATTAATACGTGAAGATGAAGCAGCTTCACCTTGAGTTAACCTCTTGCCAAAGATATCTGCTAAATTACCCATATCAGCTTTTGGAGGTAAATATATGACGCAGAGAATCAAACCAAAAGATATTAGGGTAATAAGTATTAACTTACCAGAAATCTTTAAAAAACTCAAAAACTTTATTTTTTGAATAATTAGATATATTAGATAAATACCAACACCAACAACCAAACCAACCCAAAAACTTCTTGACCAACTTAATATGATTGTGATTAAAGATATTAAAAGCAAGATATGATGAAAGAAAAATCTTTTAATATCTTTAATGCCCAGTAAGATAAAAAACAAAATTAAACTATATACTTGGGATTGAATAAATACCCTCCAAAATCCATTCCCTGCAAAAGTTATTTCACCTACTAAAGTGTCTCTCACCCACTTATATGCCTCTGGCAAAGCCCAGGAGAGCTCATGAGAGAAGATATATAGCAAGACGAGGGATTTTATACCTATCCATACAACAGAGGCTGTTAAAACAGATAAAATATTTTTAACAAAATTATCATTGTTCTTAACAATTTGAAAAATTGGAAATACTAAAAGGAAATATACCCAATTATTAAAATCTAAAAATACATTTCCAAAGTTGTTACCCTGAATCAGTCCCCAAACAAACCCCCATATTATTACTAGCCATAAAGATGTCATTCTGAGAAGCCACGACACTTCGTGGCGACGAAGAATCTGTTTTAATTTTTTATTAAACAGATCCTTCATCGTCGCCCTATCGGGCCTCCTTTTCAGGATGACATTCATAAAAAAAACAGCCATAACAATCAAAAACAAACCCATTCTTAAAGAAATAGCAGAATCTCCAATATCTAAACTAAATAGATATCCTTTAGAACCAATGAACAACTCTGCTAAAAGAATATATATTCCATATTCAAGCCTTTTTATACTTAAAACTAAAGTTAAAAGCATTATTGCAAAGAAACACAAATACCCAAATTCTGGTAATAACCAGCCAAAAAACGAAAAAAGCTCTGTTAAAATTACAAACAGAAAAGTTAGTTTAAATATGTTTTTGTTTAAGAAGGTTGACATAGTTAGAAATCTTTTCTCTTCCCTATTATTTTCCTAACCCCAATCCTACTACCAAACCAAGTTAATAATATATTAATAGGCTGTAAAAACCATAAAATAAATAACTGATAAAACGGTTTATGTTTTTTAAAATATCTATATAATGAATGGTTAAAATTTATTTGTTTTCTTAAACTAGCCATTTGTTTAAAGCTTTGTTCTTTATGATGAATAATATTACATTCAGGATTAAAATGTATTTTCCAGCCTTTATCTTTAATACGTTTACATAAATCAACTTCTTCAAAAGTTGACCAAAACTTTTCATCAAACAATCCAACCTCATCTAGAACTTGTTTTTTAATTAACATAGCTGCCCCCATAATTTGATCTACTTCCTTAACTTCATCATGATTAAAATCTAACATAAAATATTTTCTTATACCCTTTATCTTATCTGGAAAAAAGTTATAGAATTTAAGTTGAATAAAAAATTGATCTAATAATTTTGGAAATCTTCTACAAGATCTTTGCAAGGTTTTATTTGTATTTAATAATTTAGGCCCAATAACTCCAATCTTTTCACCACTCTGAATAAAATTAATTAGTTTAATAATATTATTATCAATTAGTTCAGCATCTGGATTTAATAATAAAATATAATCCCCTGTTGCCTGTTTTATAGCTTGATTATTTGCTTTAGCAAAACCCAAATTATTTTTGTTTTTTATTAAAATTAAGTTATTTAAATTATTATTTTTTTTAAAATTTTCTAATTCTTTTACAGTATTATCTTTTGAGTTATTATCTACCACAAAAACTTCAAAATCAATGTTCTTTAAATACCTAAAAACAGACTTTATACATTTTAAAGTCAATTCACAAACATTCCAAGAAACTATGATAATACTTAATTTCATATCCTCATCTTACTATATATATTTGTCAAATACAACTTAAAAATGATAACATTAAACCATGAAGATATATAATACACTAACAAAGAAAAAAGAAGAATTTAAGCCAATTAAAAATGGCAAAGTTTTAATGTACCATTGTGGGCCAACTGTTTATTGGACACAACAAATTGGAAATATGCGTGCTTTTGTATTAGCTGATTTTATTACGAGAATATTTAAATATTTAGATTACAAAGTTAAATTAGTCAGAAACTACACAGATGTTGGTCATTTAACCTCTGATGCTGATCAAGGTGAAGATGAAATGGAAAAAGCAGCAAAACGAGAAAATTTGGATCCTTTAAAAATAGCTGAGAAATACATTAAAATTTTTGAAGATGATACACAAGCTTTAAATATTATAGATGCAGATAAAAAACCACGTGCAACTGAATGTATTAAAGAAGATATTAAGTTTATTAAAACCCTTCTTAAAAAAGATTTTGCTTACCAAACAAATTTAGCAATATATTTTGATATTTCTAAATTTAAAAAATATGGCGAATTGTCTGGACAAAAATTAGAAGACAAATTAGAAGGTGCTGGTAAAGCAGAAGTTGAAGATGAAGATAAGAAAAATCCTTATGATTTTACTTTATGGTTTTTTAAGGCCGGGAAACACGAAAATGCTTTACAAACATGGAAATCACCATGGGGTGAAGGCTTTCCTGGTTGGCATTTAGAATGTTCTGTAATGGCTAAAAAATATCTAGGAGATACAATTGATATTCATATGGGCGGTATAGAACATATACCTGTACACCACACAAATGAAATAGCACAAAGTGAAGTTGCTAATGGTGTTAAATTTGTCAATTATTGGTTACACAATGAACATTTGTTAGTTAATGATAGAAAAATGAGTAAATCTCAAGGTACAGCATATTCTGTTCAAGAGATAATAGATAAAGGTTTTAATCCTTTGGCTTTAAGATATTTTTTCTTAAGTGCTCATTACAGAAGTAAACAAAATTTTACTTGGCAAGCTTTAGAGGCTGCACAAAATGGATTAAACAACCTATACTCCAATATCAAAAACCTGGGAGATAAAAAAGGTAAAATAGATCAAAAGTTTAAAAACCTCTTTATTGAAAAATTATCAGATGATTTTAATACTCCACAAGCATTATCTTTAATACAAGAAATTTTAAAATCTAAATTAGGAGATAAAGATAAACTAGCAACAATTCTAGATTTTGATAAAGTATTTGGCTTAAAATTAGATAAAATTAAACAAGAAAAAATTGATATTCCAGATGAGGTTGAAGAGTTAATTAAACAAAGAAAAAAAGCCCGTAAAAATAAAAACTGGTCATTGGCTGACCAATTGCGTGATGAGATTGAGAAAAAAGGATTTTTGATTGAAGATACAAAAAACAAAACCTCAATTATAAAACTTTAGGTGGGGCAGAAGTCCGTTCGCAGGTGTGGTTTGCTCCAACAGCGCCACAATAGATACAAAAATTTTCATTTTCATTAACTCGGAATATCCTATCTTTTCCAACATCATCGGTTTTTAGCCCAAAAATTTGTCCCCCTAATCCATCTTCTTTTTCTGTTCCTGCCATTTATTTTCCTCCTGAATTTAATTGTTAATTTTTTAATTATTCACTTTTCATTAAATCTACCACATGACAAATATTTGGTCAAAATTTAAAAAGCCAATTTTGGCTTTAGCCCCAATGGCAGGATATACAGATCCTGCTTTTAGATTAATCTGCTTAAAAAACAAAGCTGATATCGTTTATACTGAAATGGTTTCTGTTGAAGCTATTTGGAGAAAAAATAAAAAAACATTACAAATGCTAAAAACTTTACCTCAAGAAAAAAATATAATTCTGCAATTATTTGGAAATAAGGCAGAAAGTTTTCAAAAAGCTTTAAAAATTATTAATACATCTAATTTTTCAGGCATAGATATAAATCTGGGTTGTCCAGCTCATAAAGTAACAAAAACAGGCTCAGGCGCAGCTCTAATGAATAATATGGACATAGCTAAAGAGATAATACAAACAACACTAGATAACACAAAATTACCAATTTCAATTAAAATACGATCGCAAGTAAAAAATACTTCTGCAATTGAATTTATAGAATATATAAAAGATTTAAAAATCTCTGCAGTTATGATTCATGGCAGATCTTTAAAACAAGGCTTTACTGGAAAAATTGATATACAAACAATTAAAAAAATTAAACAATTATTACCAAACATTCCGGTTCTAACAAATGGAGGAATTAATACACCAGAACAAGCTAAAGAAATTTTAGAAAAAACAAATACGGATGGCATAGGAATTGCAAGAGGGGCTTGGGGTAATCCATGGATTTTCCTTGCCCTGTCCCGAGCAAAACGAGGGATCCCGTTATCAAAATCACCTAATCTATCTAAAATACACAAAACAATGGTTAACCATGCGGAATTATTTCTAAAACAAAATAAAGACTTAACGTCTTTAAGAAAACATTTACTACATTATATTAAAGGCCAAAAGAATGCTGGGGAACTAAGAAAACAAATTATAAAAATAAAAAAATTGGAAGATCTAAAAAATCTATTTTTATAAACAGATCCTTCGTCGCAAGCTCCTCAGGATGACATTATTATTAATATCAATCAAAACTAGGCCTACCTGGACCTTTTCTTTTTTTATTTAGAAATATAATTAATAATATTGGCGAAGCTATCCAGACAAATCTAGCTTGGTCTGATGCTAAAATATTTAAGCTTGTTCCGGAAAATTTAGCCAGCCAATTTATAGGCAATAATAAAATTAATAAACTTAAAAATAATCCCGCGTTTAATATGCCATAAATTATAGATTTTATGGTTTTTTTAATTATTCCTCCAAACTGAATTGCAAAAATATGACATTTAGAAAATATAAAAAATAAAAATAAAATTAATAATAAAAAACCGTATATTTTTATTTTACTAATTAAATCTAAATCAGTATTATTCAGCCATAAATTAAATGGGAAAAACAAAATTATTAAATAACCAACATAAATACTAAATAATAAAGCAAATATTTTTCTGTATAAAAAAAAGAAACACAATAAAATTATTATTGCGAAAAATAGTAATATATACAAATCATAACCATTTAATGACCAATTCATTGAATTCATGGCTCCTGCAATATTTGGTAATGAGATTGTTTTATCTAACATATGAATATATTATACCACATATTTTAAAAACCAGCATAGTGACTGTACTGGTTTTTAAATCTATAATTCTTCTTTTAATTCTTCTAATAATTTCTTTTGTTTTCTAGATAATCTAGTTGGAATTTTAACATTAACTTCAACTTGCTGGTCGCCTCTTCTGCTAGGAGAATTTAAAACTGGCACGCCTTTATTTTTTAAAATAAATATTTTTCCGGATTGTGTACCAGAAGGAATTTTTAAATTAACTAAACCATCTAAAGTATTAATCTCAATTTTATCACCAAGAGATGCTTGAGAAATATTAATTTCTATTTTAGATAAAATATTATAATTTTCTCTTGTAAATTCTTTGTCTGATCTAATATCAAAAGAGATATACAAATCACCAGACATACTTCCTTTTGACCCCACATTACCTTGTTCAGATATTTTAATTGTTTGACCAGTATCAATCCCAGCAGGAATTGTAATTTTTAATTCTCTCTTAATTTTAGTTCTGCCTTCACCATGACATTTAGAACAATATTGTTCTGGCTTTTTACCTTCACCTTTACAAGTTGGACAAACACTAGCTGTTGAAAATACCCCAAACATTGTTCTTTGTGTTTGTTGAATTTGTCCTGAACCATTACATTGTGGACAAGTGATTATCTTTGTCTTATCTTCATAACCCTTACCAGAACATTTATCACAACTATCTTGTTTATCTAAAGAAATAATTTTTTCTGCGCCAAATACAGCTTCTCTAAAATCTATTGTCATGTGAATCTGAATATCTTCTCCACTAGCTGAGCGTGTACGTGAGCTTCTCTGTCCTCTACCAAATAAATCTCCAAAATCTCCAAAAATATCACCAATATCTTCAAAGTTTATATTTGTTCTATAACTTTGCTGTTGTCCTCCATAATGTTTAGCAAAATCTTGCCAGTTAAAACCACCTTGTCCACCACCACCCATTCCTGCACTATCAAAAGTCGTGCCAAATTGATCATATTGGGCACGTTTATCTTTATTACCAAGAGTTTGATAAGCTTCGTTTACTTCTTTAAATTTAGTATCGTCACCATTACCCTTATCAGGATGGTGTTCGTGAGCTTTCTTACGAAAAGCTTTTTTAATCTCATCTTGGCTTGATTTTCTATCTACTCCAAGAATGGAATAATAATCTTTAGCCATTTTATTCAGTCTTAAAACCTAATTCATTATTTGGCGCGTCAGCTTCTTCAATTTTACCAAACTGATCTTCATATTTCTTTAAATTATCACTCAAAGCAGCAATCATTCTTTTTGCATGTCCTGGACTAATAATTACACGTGAAGTTATGATTCCTACTCCTTGATGAGGAGAAAGATTCATATAATCCAAAACAAATTCTTCTTTTGAATGAAAAACTTGCATTGCATTAGCATAAACACCTTTTAATGTGTTGTCGTCAATCTTAATTTGCATTTGTTTTTGATTTTGGTTTGAATTTTGTTGTTGTTCCATATTTTTTTAATAATTAATTTATTAAATTATGTTATAATTAGTGTGCGGGCTGTGTTCAGTTGCGTGGGGGTGCTACGGTTAGGACACAGGTCTTGACATCCTCGTGTCGGGGGTTCGATTCCCCTCACCTCCACCACTGACCAGTCCGTAAAAAAAATTTTGACAATTTTTTTATATTTTGTTATACTTAAATAAACATGAGGATGTCAAGTTCCTAATTGTCTTAACCGGGGCGTCTAAAACCCCACAAATTCCGCTAATTTTAGCGGTTTTTGTTTTTCTTGGCTCGTTTGACGGGCTTACTTATCCACAATGCTTGACAAAAAATTCTTAAAAAGTCCCGAACTCCCCGCCCGCCATCGCTAGCTGCTCAGGCGTTGCGGGCGGGCCAACGACCTTAAAAGTTCGGAACAGTTATTCCAATAAATCCCTTAATTCATAATTCTTTATTCTTAATTCTTTTTACCAACTTCCTCAAATTCAGCTTCTTCAGGTTTTTTGTCATCACTAGATTTTTCATTTGTGTCTTTTGTATCTTGTTTCTTGGTGTTTGTTTCTTGCTGCGAAGCAGCGTACATAGCTTGTCCAATCTTTTGTGCTTCTGTTGAAAGTTCTTCTGTAGCTTTTTTAATAGCTTCAATGCTTGCCCCGTTCTTAGAAACGGGGTCGTCTTCTTTTAATACAGATTTAAGAGCTTCCATCTTTTCTTCTATAGATTTCTTATCTGCCTCTGGTAATTTATCTCCAGCATCTTTTAAAGCTTTCTCTGTTGTATAGTACAAAGTTTCGGCCATATTTTTAACTTCAATAGATTCTTTCTTCTTTTTGTCTTCATCAGCATGAGATTCTGCATCTTTTTTCATTTTTTCAATCTCATCTTTATTTAATCCTGTTGAAGCTGTAATTGTAATATGTTGTTCTTTTCCAGTACCTTTATCTTGAGCTTTAACACTTAAAATACCATTAGCATCAATATCAAAAGTAACTTCAATTTGTGGTAAACCACGCGGTGATGGTGGAATTCCATCTAGAATAAATCTACCAAGTGTTTTGTTATCTCCAGCCATTGGACGTTCACCTTGTAAAATATGAATTTCTACAGAAGGTTGGTTGTCTGCTGCTGTTGAGAAAACTTGAGATTTTGAAGTAGGGATAGTTGTATTTTTCTCAATTAAAGGAGTTGAAACACTACCTAAAGTTTCAATACCTAAAGTTAAAGGAGTTACATCAAGTAAAAGAACATCTTTTACATCACCTTGTAAAACACCTGCTTGAACAGCCGCGCCTAAAGCAACTACTTCATCAGGATTAACAGACATGTTTGGTTTCTTACCAAAAAACTCTTCAACGGTTTTTTGAACCAATGGCATTCTTGTCATACCACCAACTAAAATCACTTCTTCGACATCTTTAGCTTCAAAACTAGCATCTTTTAAAGCTTGTTTAACAGGTTCTAATGTTTTCTTAACTAAATCACCAACTAATTCTTCTAATTTAGATCTGGTTATCTTTAAAGATAAGTGTTTTGGGCCATTAGCATCAGTAGTAATGAAAGGTTGCGAAATTTCTGTTTCTTGAGCAGTAGATAATTCAATCTTAGCTTTTTCTGCAGATTCTTTAACTCTTTGTAAAGCCATTGGGTCGTTTGACAAATCAATGCCTTCTTGTTTTTTAAATTCATCAATAATCCAGTTAATTAATACTTGATCAAAATCATCACCGCCCAAATGTGTATCACCATTAGTTGATTTAACTTCAATTGTATCTTCTTCTACATCAAGAATGGAAACATCAAAAGTTCCTCCACCCAAATCGTATACAGCAATTTGTTGGCCTTTTTTCTTTTCAAAACCATAAGCTAAAGCTGCTGCTGTAGGTTCATTAACAATACGAGCAACTTTTAAACCAGCAATTTCACCAGCTTCTTTAGTGGCTTGTCTTTGTGAATCATCAAAGTAAGCTGGAACTGTAATAACAGCTTCTTCAATTTTTTCACCAGTTTTTTCTTCTGCATCAGTTTTTAACTTTTGTAAGATCATTGCAGAAACTTCTTGTGGTGTATAGTCTTTGCCATTCATTTCAACTTTAACACCAACACCTGCCTGCTTAATCTTAAAAGGCATATTTTTTAAATCGCGCTGTACTTCTTCATCTTCCCAACGTCTTCCAATTAAACGTTTAATTGAAAACAAAGTATTGGTTGGATTAGTAACAGCTTGACGTTTAGCTATTAAACCAACTGATCTTTCATTGGCTTTGTTAATAGCCACCATAGAAGGAGTTGTTCTATTTCCTTCTTTATTTTCTAAAATCTTTGGGCTGCCACCTTCCATCACAGCCATTGCACTGTTTGTTGTACCGAGATCGATACCTAAAATTTTTCCCATATTTTTATTCTCTAGTGATCTTTAATTAATTATTTAAACGACCACAAATTTAATTATTAATTTTTATTAATATTAACTTTTTAATCTATTTAATCTAAAGTTGAATTAAATTAAAAGGGTTAAAAAATCATAGTTGAAGGAGGTGAAATAAATACTTTATACAGAAAAAAATTTTTAACAGACATTCATATGTTGCTATGAAAAATCTTTTACTATATCACATTTAAATTTAATTGTGTGATATAGTTTTTTATTTTTCCAATTTCTGATAAACGTCTAAAACATCATCCACACTTACCTTTTCTCCGTTTTTGAATTTTAAAACTTCATTTAATTCTAAATCAGTTAACATTGCTGAACCAATTAAACCAAACGGGGCTTCAACAACTTGGGCTAGAAGTGAACTTGAACATTTATGACAAGCAAAATATATTAAATATCCAGCTTCAATTTCACTAGCTACTTCAGCTGATTTTTCTGTATATTTACTATTACACACAGGGCAGCTTTTAACTAATTTGAGTGAATTTTCAATTATTTTATTTCTGTTATTCATATATTTTATCTTCTCATCCTTGTCCTAAAAAATATTTTAGGACAAAGGGAAAAGATTAAGATTTAATCTTTACATCAATTTTTTTAGGTTTAACTCTATCTTCTTTTGGTAAAGTAATCTTTAAAACTCCTTTTTCAAATTCTGCTGAAACGCGTTCGTTGTTTACTGCAGCTGGTAAAGCTACTGAACGGTGGAAACTACCAAACCTAACTTCTTTCCTGTAATATTCTTTTTCTTCAACCTCACTTTTTTGTTCTGTTTTGCCCTGGACAGTTAAAATATCATTTTCAACTGATACCTCAACGTTTTTAGGGTCAACACCTGCTAAAGGACATTCAGCATAAATATTTTCTTCATCTTGCCAGATATCCATGGCCGGTGTAAAATTTCCAGGTCTCATGGAAGGAAAATCAAAAAAATCATCGAAAGGATCTAAAGACATTGGAGTCCATTTTATTAATGACATAGACATGTTCTTTATCTCTCTAGAGCAACAAGCTACGTCTAAAGAGATGGGTTAATTTTTATTTTACAATTACTTTAGCTGGAATAAACACTTTATTATTTAATTTATAGCCACAACTAATTATTTTAGAAATTTTATTTTCTGTGTTTTGTTGGTTATGTTTTAAATTTTGCTCAACGGCTTCATGTTCTTCTGGATTAAACTTCCCGCCTATTTTAGGCAAAACTTCATCAACGCCATTATGTTCTAAAACTTGATTAAACTGTTTCTGAATATGATCTATACCTTTTGCCCAATCATCATCTGGTGAATGTTCTAAAGCTAACTTTAAATTGTTATATACAGGGATTAATGACATTACTAAATTTGTATTAGCAAATTTAACAAATTCTTCTTTCTCTTTTTCCGATTGTTTTTTAAAATTCTCATAATCAACCATTGCTCTTTTCCAACCATGTAAATATTCATCACATTTTTCTTGTAATTCTTTAATATTTGATTTTTTGTCTTGTTTTTTGGTCATAAAATATTTTTAATAAAATTTAATAAATTAAGATTATTCTGATAATCCATCCTCATTGGTCCCATAATTCCTATCAAAAAATCTTTAACCTTAGTAATAACTACGGAACAATCATTTGAAAATGGATTACTACTACCGATTTTAACTTCTGTTTTAGTGATTGAATCATATATCTCTCCCATTACATCATCTAAATGATCAATAACTGTAGATATGTTTTGAATTAAATTTAAGTTTTGAAATTCTGGTTGTGAAAATATATTTGATAAACCAGTATAATATACATTATTTCTAGCAAAACCTACAAATACACCCAAGCTTGTTCTTTCAGCCATGGCTTTGGCTAATTCCTTTATTTTAGTCTCAATATCTTCAACCTCTATATTTCTTAATTTTTTTACTTCCTCACCTTCTTCTTTTGATAATTCTTTATCTAATTCTATATATTCTTCCACGTATTTTATATATCCATGCTCTGTTGGTATCCTTCCAGCTGAAGTATGAGGGGAGATTATCAGGTTGTATCTCTCTAATTCAGCCATATCATTACGAACTGTAGCTGGCGAGACATTTAAATTAAATTTTTCCACTACCAATTTTGACCCTACTGGCTGTGCTGTTTGGATATATTCTTCAACAATATTTTTAAATAATTGACTTTGTCTTTCGTTCATAAGCTTGTCCTGAGTGACCTCTATGGCTGCTAGTAGTCGAGGGATCCGGTAAAATAAAACAAAATTTTATTTAACTTAACTTATCCACAATTTTAATTAAAATAATTTTTAATATATATTAGCTAAAATTAGCTAAAAATACATTAAAATTTATTTGGTAATATAATTATACAAAAATTAGCACTCTCGTGTCAAGAGTGCTAATTATGTTTATCCTCCTTCGCCCTTAAAACCCTATTGGACTACGGCGGATAAATTTTAAATACTTTTTAAATAAAATTTTATTTAAAAAGAATAATATGCTTGTCCGCCATAGCAATAAATATTCGTTAGTGAGCGAAGGAGGATCAAGTAGCATCCATGGCTTGATTTGCTAAACTATCAGCTAATTTGTTCTTTTCTCTAGGAATATGTTTAAATTTTATTTTTTTAAATGACTGTTTTAGGTTATAGATTTTAATAAAGCTATCCTGAAAGTCTTTATTTTTTAGCTTATATACCCCATTAATTTGAGAACACACCAATTCTGAATCTAAATTAACTTCAACTTCTTCTGCTTGTAATTCTTTAGCTTTTTCCAAACCTAACACTACTGCCCTATATTCAGCCTGATTATTTGTGGTTTCACCAATATATTTTTTGTATTGTCCTACAATATCTTTTTTTTCATTAAAAATTACAGCACCAATACCTGCAGGACCAGGATTGCCACGCGCACCACCATCTGTATATATTATTACTTTTTCTATCATAATGTCATTCTGAGCGACTTTTATAGTCACTAAAAGCGAAGAATCTGTGTAATTTTTATAACAGATCCTTCGTCGTCACCCTATCGGGACTCCTCCTCAGGATGACTACTTCTTCCAATCAATAATTTTAAATTGTAATTCCCTATTTCCATTCCATTCATTCACACCAAACTCGACAACAACATCTATATTATCCCCTACCTTAATTTTATCACCCCACTCCTCTACTTTTCCAAAAGATATTGCTTTTTGTTTTTCATTATTCTGAGACAATTGAAATCTTAATGTATTATTATTTTTTCCAATTATATCCATTTCTTCTATCTTAACATTTTTAATTAAAAATAAAGGTAATGGGTTAGCTTCTGCAAAAGGCTCAAATTTTTCTATTTCATCCCAAAGATCCCAATTTAAATCCTCCATTTTTAATTCTACATCAATTTCTATTGTTGGTACAAGTTCAATACCTTTTAACTTTTCATTAGCAATTGATTTAATTTTATCCTTAAGCCCGTTAAAATTCTTTTCTCCAGTTAAACCTAAACCACAGGCTTGAGCATGTCCACCAAATCTGTCTAGCAATTCACTACATTCTTGTAAAGCCTCTGTAATATTAAATTCTGAAATACTTCTACCTGAACCAGAATAGTTTTCTCCATCTTTATTTAATAATATTATTGGTCTGTTATATCTATCTTTTAATTTCCCTGCAACTAAACCAACTATACCTTCTAGCCAGCCTTCTTTAGCAATAATTAAAATTTTATCTTCATCTGTTACTTTACCAATTAATTCTTCTGCCTCAGTTAACATAGTTTCAGCTATTTTCTGTCGTTCTAAATTTTTTTGATGTATATCTTGTGCTAAAGCAACTGCCTCCATTTCATCTTCTGTGGTTAATAAAGTGTATGCTAAATTGGCATGATCTATTCTACCAGCTGCATTTATGCGTGGCACAATCTGCCAAGCTACATTTCTAACATTTAATTCATAAATATCTTCACCTAAAGGAATTTCCTGACTTGGATCATGCCCATTAGACAAAGAACTAACTCTAATTAATTCTCTTAGACCTTTGCGTGGTGTTTTATTTAAAACCATTAAACCATATTTAACCAAAGTTCTGTTTTCACCTAAAATGGGAGCTACATCACCAATCGTCCCAATTGTAACTACATCTAAAAGCCATTTTTCAAAAGCTTCGTAATCTTCTGAATCATTCTGTGATTTAAAAAGAGCTTGAGCTAATTTAAAAGCAACCCCTACTCCAGCTAATTTTTTAAAAGGATATTTTTCTGTTTCTACTGATGGATTAATAATTGCAAAAGCATCTGGTAATTCTTTTGCTTGTAAATGGTGATCTGTAACAATTGTGTCAATATTATTTTGTTTTAATAATTCTATCTGTTCAATATTTGTTATTCCACAATCAACAGTAATAACTAATTTTATACCATTATCAACAAAGTTTTGAACCGCCTGTTTATTCATTCCATAACCATCCAAATGCCTATGCGGAATATGTATTTCAATATTTTTTGCATTAATTTTTTCTAATGTTTTTACTAAAAGTGTAGTAGAAGTAACACCATCAGCATCATAGTCTCCGTAAACTAAAATCTTTTCATCATTCTTAACTGCTTTGTTGATTCTATCAACAGCTTTCTGCATTTCATTAAACAAAAAAGGATCATAAATGTCTTGAGTATAGTCAGGATTTAAAAACTCATCTACTTTTTTATGTGTGTCTAAACCACGATCATAAAGTAATTGCAAAATTACCGGATTATAGCCCGGTAATTTTTCTGCAAATTCTTGCGGATATTTAGGTTTTAATAACCACCTTTTAGACATACTCACTTAAAAGACTATTCTTATCAAATTTAATAGTCTGCTCAACAGCACAGACATTAGCACTAAAATCTAGTTCTTCACTATAGCTCTTTTTATCTTCTTTGTAAAATATGCCTATTGGTAATTTATCTTGCTCTAAAGCTTTATTTAAAGCTGTTTCTAGACTACTAATAGGTTTTTCTAACTCATACACCTTATCTTTCATCCATTCAACTGTATTTACTTTATTAAAAGTAAGACACTGCTGTAATACATCTACATGTGAAAAACCTTTATGTTCAATGGCTTGCTTAATCATTTCAGTCATATGTTTAATATTAAAAGCTACTGCTCGAGCTACAAAACTTGAACCTGATGATAATGATAAAGCAATTGGATTAATTGGTTTTTTAATTTCCCCCCAAGGTGTAGTTTTGGTTACATAACCTTTTTCAGATGTTGGAGATGATTGACCAGTAGTTAAACTAAAACTATGATTGTTAGCTACAATTAAATTCACATCCACATTGTATCTTGCAGAATGAATTAAATGATTTGTGCCTTCTCCATACATACCTCCATCGCCAACTATTGATAATACAGTTAACTTAGGATTAGCTAATTTAGCTCCAACGGCTACTGGTAAAGCCCTGCCATGCAAAGAATGGAAACCATAGCATTTAACTGCGCTAGCCATGTTGCCTATACACCCAATGTCATATGTTATGACAACATTATGCGGTGCAATATCTAATTCAGATAATGCATTTTTAATAGCTGTCCATATCCCAAAATCTCCACAACATGGACACCATGTTGGTTTATATGAAGTATTGTAATCTTGTGGTTTTATATTCATAAATAAATGTCATTCTGATCCCGCGATAGCGGGAGAAGAATCTGTTTAATTTTTATTTTTAAAGTGTAGAAGAATTAAAATATACTAGTTATGTTTCATTATTCTATTTAGAAAAATGTGTACATGAGATCCTTCGGCTCCTAACAACCTTAAAAGTCGCTCAGGATGACAATAAAGACAAAACCTCATCACTCCAAAAAGGCCTTGAATCATATTTTAATATTTTATCTTTAATTTGAATACCTGTTTCTTGTCTAATTAGTTTTCCTAACTGTCCTGTCTTATTTTGTTCAACTAAAATTAATTTCCTAAATTTCTTTAAAAATTTATCTAAATTATTTGGCATTGGATAAACATATTCAAAATTTATTAAATTAATATCCTTATTATTATCAACAGTGTCCTTACATGCTCCAAAACTAGATCCCCAACAAACTAATGTTTTTGAAGCAATTTTTGGACCATAAACTTTTGGTAAAGGAATATCTTTTTTAATCTCATCTAATTTTTTCATTCTTTTGTCCATTTGTTGGATTCTAACTTTGCTTGATTCATCTGAATATCCATATTCGTCATGTTCATCTGAATTAGCAATATGTTCTCCATTTTGTATTCCAGGAATTGTTCTTGCTGAAATTCCATCTTTTTCTACTTTGTAACGCATAAATATTTCTTGTGCTTGTTTAACAGATTTTACAATCTTTCCTCTATCTATTTTATCTACTTCATTAAACACCTCTTTACTAACTGTAAAGCTAGACTCTCCTAAATGTTTGTCTGATAATATTACTACAGGGGTTTGATATTTATCTGCTAAATTAAAAGCATGCTGTACTAAATTAAAAGATTGTTCTGGTGTTCCTGGTGTTATTACAATTTTAGCAAACTCACCGTGTCCTGCATTAACAACATATCCTAAATCACCTTGATCTGACCAAGTAGGGTTACCTGTAGCTGGAGCAGGTCTCATAACCTCAAAAACAACTAAAGGAGTTTCTGTCATCCCAGCTAAAGAAAAACCCTCATTCATTAAAGCAAATCCTCCACCAGAAGTTCCTACTGCTGAACGAGCTCCTGTAAAAGAAGAACCTAAAGCTACATGAATTCCAGAAATCTCATCTTCTGGTTGATGAATCAACATTCCTGTTTCTTTTTGTTCAGCTTCAAGAATATGTAAAATGTCTGTTGAAGGAGTCATTGGATAAGCTACATACATTTGGCATTGAGAAGCTATCACAGACATTGCACAAGCTTGATTACCAGTCATTAATACATTATTACTTCCTTTTTTAGAAACAGAAACTATTTTACTTAACTTATCAAAATCACTATTCTCTTTCTTTTTAAATTGTTCCATCCAATCATATCCTGTTTTTGCCGCTACTTTATTATCTTTAATCACTTCTTTTTTACTAGCAAAAATATCTGCTAAAACATTATTTAAATTCTTAATAGATAGATCAAGAAGGGATAACAAAACTCCAAGAGCAACTGTATTTTTCATTAACTCTGATCCAGCAAATTTAGCACTTTCTATCAAAGGAGCTTTTATGGTTTTTATAGATCTTAGGTTTAAATCTTCTTCATTAATAATTGATTTATCACAGATAACAATACCTCCTAGTTCAATATTTTCTTTTTCTTTTTGAATAGCTTCTTTTGTTAAAGCAATTAAAATATTACACTTCTGGTTTGAAGAATGAACCTTATCCTTAGATAGATCAATTTGATATGTATTATGCCCTCCACGAATTAAAGATGGGTATTCTGTATATGCAAAAACATTTAAACCTAAACGCATAAATACCTTAGCTATTGTTATACCTGTAACCTTAATACCAAACCCAGCTGGTCCAACTATTTTTATTGATAATTTTTTCATATTCTTATTTTGTTTTAGTTTATTTGTATATATATTATATCTTTTTATGGATTTTTTGGCAAAAAAAATTAAGACGACTCAATAAGTTGTCTCGCAAATAAATAAAATGGGTATTTTGATTTTTATCCTATCTTTCGCTTTTAAAATTTTTATAAACCCCTCGCCTTCTTTATTTAACTCTCCTGTTAAAATAAAACCTTTTGTTTTATATAAAAAATAGTTAATATCCTTATCAACTCCAACAGTGTTTAAACGAAAAGTTTCTATTTATTTAAATATTTTCTTTTATCTCTTTTGCAATTGCTAATTCTTCCCATGGATCCACAGTTATACTCTTAATATCTTTAAATAACTGTGATTTCATAATTGCATTATGTGTTTCTATCTTACCAGCACCAATCTTACCTGTAAAGACAATTACATCTACATGCCCTAAAATAGCTATATAAGCGCCAATATATTTTTGAATACTTGATATATACATCTTAAAAGCTAAAATAGCCTTTTCATCTTTGTTTTTCACAGCTTCTAGGAGGTCTAGATAATTATTAAGTCCACAAACACCTTTTATACCAGATTCTTTGTTTAAAACATCCTTAACTATTTTTGTATCTTCTTCTTGTTCTATTAGTTTAAAAATTATTCCTGGATCTATATCACCGCTTCTAGTTTGCATCATTAAACCCTGCATTGGCGTAAAACCCATTGAAGTATCAATTGGTTTACCATTTTCAAAAGCAGTAATTGAACAACCACCACCCAAATGTACTGATATTAGGTTAATTTTATCTAAATCCTTTTTTAACTTCTGTGCAGCTTGTTCTACTGCATATTTATGTGAAATACCATGAAAACCAAATTTTCTTATTCCTTGTTCATAATATTCATATGGAATTGGATAAACTTTTGAATGTTCTGGAAGATTTTTATATAAAGCAGTGTCAAAAACTGCATAGTTATCTACTTCAGGTAAATACTCTTGTACACTTTTAATACCTGCCAAGTTAAAAGGGTTATGTAAAGGAGCTAAAGAATTTATTTCTTCCAACTCTGAAATATTTTCCTGATTAATCTTTAGGGTTTCTGTGTATTTTTCTCCTCCATGCACAACCCTATGACCAACAGATTCAATATTGTCTACTTCACCAATTTTACGTAGAACTTCTCTAAAAATTCTATTAACTTCTTCCTGTATTCCTTCTTCTATCTGTTCTATTTCAAAATTTCCTTTTTGTAGAGATTCTAAAGTTTCTGAATTGAATAACTCAAATTTAAAAGAAGTTGACCCTAAATTTAAAACAAGAATCTGCATAAATTACTTAATTAAAAAACCTGTACCACAGACTTTACCTAATCCACAAGCATTAGCTTCGTCAGTATCTACGTGACACGATAAATTATATTTTTCGCCCACCCTGACAATTATATTTTCAAAAACCAATCCTCTCTCGCCTATAATTTTAATACTAGCTTTTTGGTTATTTTTTAACTTTAATTTTTTGGCTTCATCGGTCGAACAATGTAAATGTCGTTTTGCTATAATTACTTTTATCTTTACCTTACCTTTTGGCCCTTTAATTTCTATAAAGTTTTTAATATTTTTTAAATCTCCTGATAATCTTAAATCTATATTAATATTTAATTTAACACTATCTGTGTATGATAATTCAATTTGGCTTTCTTTTCTAACTGGGCCAATAATTCTAAAATAATAATTTTTATTCTTCACACTAAAAACTTTTTCTTTAGTAGCAAATTCTCCTGTTTGAGATAAATCTTTTAATTTTTTAAGAAAATATTTTTTACCAAACAATATATCTAAATCTTTTTGAGATAAATGAATATGTCTAGCAGATACTTCTACAGGTATTTTTATTTTTTTAATCATATTATTTTTTAATTATCTATTTTTATTTTATCACAACTTCCTGCTCCAATCCACACCAAGGACAGAACCATTTTTTCTTTTTTTCTGAAGCATCACCAATAGTCCACCATTTTTTACACTTACCACATTGAAAATGACTAATTTTTTCTATTGATTTTTTGATTTTAACTTTCTGCATATTAAGCCCCGCAACATTTCTTATACTTTTTGTTTGAACCACATGGACATGGGTCATTCCGACCAACTTTGGTTTTACCCGCCTTCGCCACTGGCGACCCTCTTGCTTCGGCGGGCAAACCCTTTATTGTTGAACTTGTATTGCCTGCAAACTGAAGTTTATCCGCCGTGGTGTCAATAGAACTTTGGGGAACGGAGGAGGATAAACCACCAACCTTATATATACTATAAACAACTTGTTTCCGTATATTAGCTAATAGTTCTTG
>JBDRGZ010000067.1:0-2387 GCA_043817345.1 Patescibacteria group bacterium | reverse complement strand
ATATTAACAAATCTCTCTTGCATGGCTTGTGGAGTTAATTTAACCTCTTTGATTAACCTATCAACTTTATTAATAAATAAAACCGGTTTTACTCTTTCTCTTAAAGCTTGTTTTAAAACTGTTTCAGTTTGAGGCATAATCCCTTCTGATGCGCAGCAAAGTACGATAGAGCCGTCAACAGCCCTCATAGCTCTTGTAACATCCCCTCCAAAATCAACATGCCCCGGAGTATCAATTAAATTAATTAAATAATCTTGGCCTTCAACAGTATGCAACATAGATACAGAAGCAGAATCAATAGTAATTCCTCTAGTTGCCTCATCCTCATGGAAATCTAAAGCTAATTGTTTTCCAGCTAACTCTTCAGATAACATTCCTGCCCCAGATAATAAATTATCAGAAAAAGTCGTCTTTCCGTGATCAATATGTGCACAAATAGCTATATTTCTAATATTCTCTGGGTGCTTCATTATTTTTGTAATATTTTCTGCTGATTTCTCTGCCATGAAAACTTGAGAAAATATTTAGTTTATAAAGATTATGGTTAGAAAGGTCTTGTCCTAAATCTTTTAACATTGATAGAAAAAAACGATCTCGTCGGAATAAAGACAACGCTGGTTAGAAAAACTCTCACAGAAACCCACCAACCGAAAGGTTTTCTACCGAACATAAATATTTAAATACCCAGTTAGCTACTAATAATTATAGAATATGGAAGACAAAAATGAAGAATCTAAGCCAGGCTCAAAAGCGCTTGATGACAAGTGTAAAGAAGATGTAGGTCCCACTTTTAGAGATGTTCTTGCACATTCACTTATAAAAGTGGATGGTGAAGTCTGCATCAGTTTAAGAAAAATGGCTGAATTAGAGGGAAGATATGGTTCTAATGCTGGACGAGGATGTGATGTTAAATATGGACCTTGTTCTTGTGGTGCCTATCATTAATAATTAAAGAGTACTATATAAAAACACACACCAACGTTTTGTTTTTGTTTGAATTAGAAAGTATTATTAATTTCATTTAACATTAAATATATATGATTACACAGCATTTTACGCTTGTTAGTCTGATATTCTGGATTGTATTTTTAATAGTTTTAATACTTCTTTTTATATATTTCCTTAGATAGTAATCTTTAAAAATCTTCCAAAATTCTTAGTTATACTAAACTATGGAAAAAATAGAAACAGGAAAAGAAATGGAACAATTAATGGGTAACAGACAAGCAAATGCTGTTAATTTACTCTATCTTCTATTAGAACTATGTAAAGTTGAATCTCCAACTCTAGAAGATTTTAGAAAACCTGTTAATCAATTTGTAGTATATCAGCCGGATTCTGGTAATTTAAGTCCATTTCAACTTAAAACAGTATTATATTTATATAAAGCTCATTGTAAAGACAAATATCCGAGACATTATGAGCTATCTGATGAAATTTTAAAAAAGACTATTGTTCACTCAGAGAGAATATATATAGATGATCAATTATTACAAATTCTAATAAGAGCAAAACCTATTTAAATTTATTATGGATTCCTCTTTTATGAAAAAAATACTAATCTTGATTTTATTTTTAGTTTTTATTAGTTCTTGTACAACTGGAAATATTATTAAAGAACATCCATTAGAAGGTCCATATTTAGTAACTTATGTTGTAGACGGAGACACATTAGATATTAATATTAATGGAAAAACAGAAAGAATACGTTTTAGTGGCATTAACACCCCTGAAAAAGGAGAATGCTATTATTCCGGGGCCAAAGAAAAACTAAAAGAATTAACCCTAGATAAAGAAATTTACATTCAACAAGACATAACAAACCGTGGAAACTATGGTCGGTTGCTAAGGTATGTGTATTTGGATAATATTTTAATCAATGAATATCTAGTGGAAAATGGTTATGCTAAAGTTTATGATAAATACAAAGAAGATACCTCTAAATATTACCAATTAAAAGCTGCAGAAGCCGAGGCTATAAGACTAAATAAAGGGGTGTGGAATTGTTCATTGTAACCACTCTATAAAAATAACAAAACCATAACCTTTATAAATCCAGAATAGTGACTTTTTGTAAAAATGGGGAATATTTTTAAAAACAGGATAAAGGGAAGTTTAGCCTTAGCTCTAGCTACAGGAGTCCTAGTTTCTCCTCTTGAAACCGCACTATTAGACACAAGACCCCATTTTAATGTTGAAGACAGTGTTAGCCTAATGGACAACTATCCAATTCCTGACGGGATTGCTTTTACCATAGATCCATATTTCTTAGAAAGAGGAAGAAAAAAAGCAGAGTTTTATGAAAAACACCCCCACCTCTTAGATGATTTTGGAAAACAAATTTCTTTTAATTCTCAGTACAGTGATTACATACAAGCCACTACAAT
>JBDRGZ010000066.1:0-6358 GCA_043817345.1 Patescibacteria group bacterium | reverse complement strand
ACTACTAGAGTTGTTAGGAGTCGAAGAATCTTGTTGAAAAATAGTCAGAAATATATATTTCAACTATAATTTAATAAAATAACCAATTATTCCACGAGATCCTTCGGTTCATAACAACCATAAAGGTCACTCAGGATGACTATTACTAATAATATATATGTTGTCACCGAAAAAGACAAAACACAGAAAATGGCATTTAACAGCAGGAACATCTGGTGGTAGATTAGCTTCGCGTACAAATAAAGTTAGTTTTGGTGAATATGGGTTAAAAGCAACTACAGAAAGTAGAATTACATCTCGTCAAATTGAAGCAGCTCGTAGAGTAGTTGTAAGATATACTAGAAAATCAGGTAAAATGTGGATTAGGATTTTTCCAGACAAGCCAATTACCATGCATAGTAGTGAACAAAAGATGGGTAAAGGTAAAGGTGCTCTAGACCATTATGTTATTAACATAAAACCAGGTACAGTTGTATTAGAGGTTGGCGGTATTCCAGAAAGTGATGCAATAAAGGCTTTAAGTTTAGCTGGATATAAATTACCAGTTAAAACAAAGGTAGTGACTAAATAATATGAAAATTAAAGAATTACAAAATAAATCAGAAGAAGCACTAAAGACAATGTTAAAAGACTTACGAGACAAGTTGCGTGATTTAAATTTTAAAGTATCACAGAAACAACTTAAGAATATCAGAGACGTCAGAAAGACAAAGAAGTCAATCGCACAAATTCTTACAATTCTTAATTTAAAGAAAAATCATAGACTCACTGAATAATAAATAATTTTTATGACAGATAAAAAAGATAAACAAGATAAAGATACTAAGAAAAAGACCAAAAGAACTTTTTCTGGTATTGTTGTTTCAGATAAGATGGATAAAACCATTGTTGTTAAGGTTGATAGAACTAAACTACATAAAAGATATTTAAAAAGATATACATTCTCTAGAAAATATAAAGTGCATGATGAAAAGAATCAATTCAAAATAGGTGATTCAGTTCGATTTATAGAATGTAGACCAATTTCTAAAGACAAAATGTGGAAGGTAATTTATTAATATATGTTGCAATTAATGTCACAACTTAAAGTCGCAGATAATTCCGGAGCTAAAAAGCTGCGTGTTATTAAGGTACTTGGTGGGTATAGAAGAAGATTTGCAACAGTAGGTGATATTGTTACCTGTACCATCCGTGAAGCTCAGCCTCATACAAATGTTAAAAAAGGTGATATTGTTAAGGTTGTAATTGTTAGAACAAAAAAGGAAGTTCGTCGTGCAAGTGGTATTTATGTTAGGTTTGATGAAAATGCAGGAGTAATTGTAGATCCAAAATCAAAAGATCCAAAAGCAACTCGTATTTTTGGACCAGTTGCAAGAGAATTAAGAGCTAGAGGATTTAATAAAATTGTGTCATTAGCACCAGAAGTGTTGTAATAATTTACAATGTCATTCTGAGCGACTACTAGGGCCGTTAAGAGTCGAAGAATCTGGTTGAAAAATAGTTAGAAATAAATATATTAACTATAATTCAATAAAATAACTAAAAAAATAACCAGATCCTTCGGTTCCTAACAACAATAAAGGCCACTCAGGATGACTACTTGAAATATATGAAAATTAAAAAACACGACAATGTAAAGATTTTGAAAGGAAAAGATGCTGGCAAGACCGGTAAGGTTTTACAATTAATAACTCCTTCAAGTTCAATTAAAACAAGAAGAAAACAAAGTCAAATGATTGTTGTGGAAGGTTTGAATTTACGATTTAAGCACTTGAGACCTAAAAAAGGTGGAGAATCAGGACAACGTATTATGTTCCCAGCTCCTATGGATGTCTCAAATGTTCAAATTGTATGTCCAAAATGTGGGAAACCAACCAGAATGGGATACAAAGTAAGAGAAGGTAAAAGTGAGGTTTCTAGAGAAAAGAAGAATAGAATTTGTAAAAAATGTAAAAATATATTTTAAATATGAATAATTTTAAAGAAAAAATTCAGAAAGAGGTTATTCCTGCTATGCAGGAAAAATTTGGATACAAAAACAAACTAGCTGTTCCTAAAATAGAAAAGGTAACTTTGAATGTTGGTATTTCAGCTAATAAAAAGGATGATAAATTCTTAGAATTAGTAGAAAATACTTTAACTAGAATTACTGGTCAAAAACCTGTTTTTACTAAAGCTAGAATGTCAGTTTCTTCCTTTAAGATTAGAGAAGGTAATGTTGTTGGTGCAAAAGTTACTTTACGCAAACAAAGAATGAATGATTTTGTAGAAAAGTTAATTAATATTACTTTACCGCGTGTAAGAGATTTTAGAGGATTATTTTTAAAATCAATTGACAGAAGTGGTAATTTAACAATAGGGTTTAAGGAAAACTTAGCGTTTGCAGAAATTAATCCAGATGAGGTTGAAAAAGTACACGGACTTGAAATAGTAATTACTACAAGTGCAAAGAATAAAGAAGAAGGAACAGAACTATTAAAATTATTAGGGTTTCCTTTTAAGAAAAAATAAATTAAATTTATGGCTACAAAAGCACAAATAGCAAAATCTAATAAGAAACCAAAATTTTCTACAAGAATTGTACGAAGATGTTGGCGTTGTGGTAGAAGACATGGATATATGCGTGATTTTGATATGTGTAGAATTTGTTTCCGTGAATTAGCAAATAGAAATGAACTGCCAGGCGTAAAGAAAAGTAGCTGGTAATTAAATAAATATTATGTTTACAGATCCAATAGCAGACATGTTAACAAGAATAAGAAATGCTCAGATGGTTAAGAAAACTGAGGTGTTTTTGCCGTATTCAAAATTAAAGTTAAACATTTTAAAACTTTTAGAAAATGAAGGATGGGTTTCTAATGTTGAGGTTATAAAAGGAATTCCAACTAAAAGTAAAAAAATCAACGAAGAAAAGAATTTACGTTTTGATAGAATTAAATTAAATATTATTTATTCAAATAGTCAGCCTAAGATTAAGAGTTTGAAAAGAATTTCTAAACCAGGTAGGCGTGTATATGTTACTAAAGACAGCTTACCAAGTGTTTTAAATGGTTGGGGTATAGCAGTAATTTCTACACCAAAAGGTTTAATGACAAACAAACAGGCCAAGAAAGAAAACGTTGGTGGGGAAGTAATTTGTGAAATAACTTAACCCTCCTTCGCTCATCAACCACCCTTTATGGCTACGGCGGGCAAGTTCTAAATTTATTCTAAATAAGTATCCAGAATAAAAAAGAATTTATCCGCCGTAGTCTAATAGCGCTATTAGAAGCGAAGGCGGATAAAATATATATGTCTAGAGTAGGAAAAAAACCAATTCAAATTGCAGATAAAGTCGAAATTAAAATCGATAATGGTTTAGTTACTGTTAAAGGACCTAAAGGTGAATTGAAACAAAATATTCATCCCTTGGTTTCTGTTAGTGTAAAAGATAATGTTGTGGGTGTTTCTGTTAAGAAAGAAGATAATAAATTGGAGAGATCCTTATGGGGCACAACGAGACAGATAATTGATAATATGGTTCTCGGTGTTATGGAAGGTTATCAAAAGCAATTAGAAGTTAATGGTGTTGGTTATCGAACAGAAATTAGTGGTAAGAAATTAACATTAAATGTTGGTTATTCTCATCCTGTTGTATTTGATGTTCCAGAAGACATTGATATTGCTGTTGAAAAGAATGTTATTAATGTATCAGGAATTGATAAACAAAAAGTTGGAGAAATTTCAGCTCAAATACGAAAAGTTAAAAAACCAGAACCATATAAAGGTAAAGGTATTAAATATATGGATGAGATAATTATTAGAAAAGCTGGTAAACAGGCCAAGAGTGCTGGTTAAAAATATATGAATAAACAAACAGCTAAAATTAAAAGAGAACAAAGACGAAAGGATAGGACAAGAGTTAAGTTTTCTGGTACTTCAAAAAGACCAAGGTTGTCAGTTTTTAGAAGTTTAAAGAATATTAATCTTCAACTTATTGATGACTCAGCAAGTAAGACTTTGGTTAGTGTTGATCAAAGAGAATTGAAATTAGAGAAGAAGAATAAGACAGAAATAGCTTTTGAGGTAGGAAAGAAAATGGCCGAAAAGGCTTTAGAGAAAAAGATTACGGAATGTGTTTTTGATAGAAGTGGATATAAGTATCATGGTAGAGTCAAAGCTGTGGCTGAAGGAGCCAGAGAAGGTGGTTTAAAATTTTAATATAACAATATGCAAAGAAGAAATAACAAAAAAAAGTTTGATAAACCAAGAGAAAAACCAGAATTTGATCAAAAGATGGTTGATTTAGCACGTGTAACAAGAGTTACAAAAGGTGGAAAACAATTAAGTTTTCGGGCTCTTGTTGTTATTGGTGATAAAAACGGAAGAGTAAGTTATGGGGTGGGTAAAGGTAAAGATGTAACAATTGCTGTAACTAAAGCAGTTGAAAAAGCCAAAAAAAGATTAATTACTATTTCTTTAAATAAATTTGGCACAATACCTTTTGAAATTAGAACAAAATTTAAATCTGCTAAAATTATGTTAAAACCAGCACCTGTTGGTACTGGTGTTAAAGCTGGTGGACCAGTTAGAATTGTTTTAGATTTAGCAGGTATTGAAAATATTGTAGGTAAAATGGTAGGTAAAAGTGCAAATAAGATTAATTATGTAGTTTCTACATATAATGCATTAAAGAGTTTACCTGTATTAAAAGAAAAGAAGGAAATAAAGAAAGAAATAAAAAGATAGAAATATAAATGTAATTTAATTTTGGAATATAATATAATTAGTTAAATAAATTAAGTCTCCCAAGATCCTTCGGCTCAAGACAGCCCTAGAGGTCGCTCAGGGTGACTATTACAAGAAAATGGGAAAAGATCTAAGACCAAAAGCAAAGCAATATAGACGATTAGGAATAAGGCCGGAATCAAACGCTGGTACTGCTTCTAGTGTTGCTAGAGCTGTTGCTAAACGTAGTTATCCACCTGGAATACATGGACCTAAGGGTTTTGGGCGTTTAACAGACTATGCTTTACATTTGCAAGAAAAACAAAAAGTTAGATTAATCTATGGCATTTTAGAAAAGCAATTGAAGAAATATTTTAAAGAAGCAATGAATGCTAAAGAAAATACAGGCTTAAAATTAATGGAAATTTTGGAAAGAAGATTAGATAATGTAATTTTTAGAGCTGGCTTAACAACTACTCGCAGACAAGCAAGACAGTTAGTTAATCATAGACATTTTCTAGTTAATGGTAAGAAAATGGATATTCCTTCATATCTAGTTAAATCTGGAGATGAAATTAGTATTAAAAAGTCTAAGTCTCATGAAAAAGGACCAATCGCCGAAAGTTTGAAAGGGATTAATAAACATAACGCACCAGAATGGATCGCATGGGATGAAAGTAAACAAATACTTAAAGTATTAAATTTACCAACAGAAAAGAATCTAGAATTAGGTTTTGATACTAGGTTAATTGTTGAGTACTATTCTAAATAATATAAAAAAATAAACAAAAAATTAAATTCACAATCTTCAGTTTATTTAAACTCAAGATTAAAGCAAACATATGGAAAACAATATTCCTCTAGCTCAAAAAGTTGAATTTAAAGAAACAGAACCCAATAAAGGTAGTTTTGAAATGCGACCTCTTTACCCAGGTTATGGTTTAACTTTGGGAAATACTTTAAGACGTGTACTATTATCCTCATTAGGTGGTGGTGCAATTGAAACAGTTAAAATTAAGGGTATTGAACACGAATTTTCAACACTAGAATGGATGAAAGAAGATATTATTGATGTAATTTTAAATTTAAAACAGGTTAGGATTAAATTGGCTCCAGAAGTAATAAAACAAGCTGAAGAAACAGGTGAACCAATTAAATTGAATATAGAGTTAAAAGGTGCAAAAGACGTAACAGCAAAAGATTTTAAAAAGGTTGCTGGCGTAGAAGTTGCTAATCCAGATTTAAAGATAGCTACTTTAACTGATGCAGCTGCTAATCTAGAGATGGAAGTTACTGTTGGATATGGTTTAGGTTATTCACCAACCGAAGAAAGAAAAGATAGAGACTATGAAATTGGAATGATGGCTATTGATGCAATTTATACACCAATTAAAAGAGTTGGTTATGATATTGAAAATGTTCGTGTAGGAGATATGACTAACTGGGACAAATTAACTTTAAATCTTGAAACAGATGGAACTATAGGTTGTGAGGATGCTTTTGAAAAAGCAGTTAAAATTTTAGTTGATCAGTTCGGTGCTTTATTAAAGACTAGTCAAGAGGAAGTTGTTAAAGAACCAGCAGAAGAGGTTATTGAAGAAAAAGAATTATAAATATAAAAAATAAAAATATAAATTTTAAATTAATTTTG
>JBDRGZ010000065.1:0-4758 GCA_043817345.1 Patescibacteria group bacterium | reverse complement strand
AAACAGTCAAAGATGCAAAAATTAAGAACAAACTAACCAATGAAGTTGTTACTCTAACATCTTCCCCCTCAAGTGATGTGGATAACTTTATCCAAAAGTTAGGTTTTTAGGGTTTGTCGTACTAATTTGGGTAAGTCAGGAGTCCATTTGTAAACTTGAGGATTCTTTAAAGTAGGTCGTTTTCTAGCTACTACTACTCTTTCTCTAGTCCTAGCTTGGGCATGGATAGCTATGTAGTATTTATGTTTGAAACTATTACGTTTAATTTCCCTAGCAATACTAGTGTAGTGTCTACCTAGTTTTCTAGCTATCTTTCGTCTCGATAGTCCTTTGGAATACCAAACAGCAATTAGATCTCGTTCTTGGGCAGTGATTTTAGATGCTTTTTTCATACCCCGCATTATATTGCAGGGTGGTGCGATTCCATTTAGAACTTAGGCAATAAAATTATTACATCACCAATGCTATAATCTACTTAACCCATTATGAAAATAAAAAAAATAACCATAAATAAATATGGTCCAATAATCTCAGCAGAAAATATAGGACTAGGGAACAACCTAAACATTATTGTTGGAAGAAACGGCAGTGGGAAAACAACATTACTCTCCCTTATTAACACTTTTACAGGCAAAGAAGCCTTTGACCCAAAGTACATAAACAAAAGTTTTTACACGGAAAAAGAAGGTTCAGGGAAAATCGCTCCTCAGTTGGTAGCTCGAGCAGAGATTCAAGAAAAAAAAGATCAGTGGACATATAAAATAAAACAAACAAACGAGATTGGGAAAAACGCAATCACAGAAATATCTGATGGAGAAAAACCAGAATCAAGCAATAAGCGCCTAAAAGCAGAGTATATTAAATCCCATAGAATAGTTTCTTCAACTGCTTCCTCTCAAGATAGCCCTTTTCAATCAGTAAAAACAATGAAGCCTGCTACTGATTCAGTTCCTGAAGGTACAATTGATGTAACAGCATCTGTCGTTCAAGAAATCTATGATTCAATAATTAGAATAATCTTTGAAAAAGAAGAAGCTGTTAAAAAAAGCATTCAAGGATTCAAAGAGGAATTAAATAATAGCCTGGTTGATTTTAATAAAGAAATTCAAATTGATTTAAATCGTCCAGGTAATTTTATATTCTGTACAGATGAGCTTGGAAACGAATTTGACTTCTCACAATTAAGCGGAGGGGAAAAAGAATACCTTTATTTTTCTTTTAAACTCAAAAGCCTTTTACAACAAGAGCCAAATTCACTTGTAGTTCTAATTGACGAACCCGAACTACATCTTCATAGCTCACAATTATTTAAGTTAGCAGAACTCATTGAAGAGCTTGCCATTAAAAATCAAGTAATTCTAGCTACGCACTCCTCAGAACTAATAGATCACTTTAGCACTAACTCAAACTTTTATCTTTTAAAAAATGGAAAACTTGGAAAAATAACATCAATCGGAGAACAACTTGAAGCATTTCAAGCACTTGGAATTAAATTCTTGTCCAATTACCTTACTGGACCATTCTTACTAATAGAAAATTCTCACGACAAAAAACTATCGGGAATAAATTCTCCAACCACTGTCGGTTTAGTAAAAAGAATAATCAAAAAAAGTAATCAAAGAAAAATCTTTATTTCATCAATGGGTTCAGCTCCAGATGATGAAGACAAAACAAAATTATTACAAATAGTGGCAGGATCCTCTGAGATAAACATCAATAAAGTCGCTCTATTAGATTCTGATAAATTATTTCATAAACTCATTGAAAAAGATTTACAAAAATGGGTGGAAATTGCAAAACAAGAGTCTGATAAAAGAGTTAGATATTTACCCTGCTTTGAAATTGAAAATCTTCTTTATCAACCAGGTATATTAAAAAAGTTGGGTATTAAAAACACCGATTTTTGGGAAAAAATTAAACAAGAATCTGAAATAATTTTAACGTCCTATTTTAGGACTCTATCAAAAAAGAAAATACTAACATTTGGCTTTAAAAAAAGTTTATCTAAAAAAACAATACAAGATCAAATAGCTGGTCTTAATAAATTCACACAACTAGCGACAAAAGAGTTTAAAGACTCATCTTTATTAATCAAAAAAGTTCAAGATTTGTTAAATGAAGTAATTACAAACGAAGAATGGAGATGGCTACCTGGAAAAGAGGTTTTCAAAAATGTTGTTTTAGCATTAAAACCTAACTATTGGGATTTAATTAAAGAAAAAAATTTTACGGCGTTATGTGAAAAAGATGTTTTAAAAATATTTGGAGACATTGAAAGCTATCTACTTAAATAAAAATATAAAGATTTATTTTGGAAAAAACTCGCATTTACACCAAACATCAAGCATTTAATATAGTTTATAAAGAGCTTAAGAAAAATCCTAATCGGGCTGGTGGCTTTGAAGCACCCAAAAAATATCACTATGCACCAAAAAAATTAGATATTTTTACTGATTTCACACATTACACTAGATGGTCTAATGAACTTCATTCTTATTCCACACGATTAATTAGTTCATTAAGAAACCTTTATGGAAAATCTAGAGATACATCATCATTGTGGTACAAGAATAAAAACAAATTAAACAGTATTTTAAAAAAGTTTGACCTACTAAAATTAGATATAGAAGATTTATATGATGATATCTTTGAATTTCAAAACTGCATGCTTGCAACACATATTGGTGAAAGAAATGCATCAATTAATGCTTTATCAAATCAAGTATGGTACTTAACCACTTTAGAAAACAAAATTATTGAAACATGTAATAGAAAATTGTACGAAATTAGCTCATCTAGACTTTCTTATACGAATTTATTTATAGCTTTAGTTGCTTTATTGGTCTCATTATTGTCGCTATATTATTCCAATATATTTTTAAAATCTGAAGTTTCTAGTAAAACTCAAAAACAGCCTATATTCAAATCCTATCCATTCAGTTATTTTAAACATTCTCAGTATTTTATGATTCAGGGACGGGTTTAGAAAAACCTAACACATCAATCTAAATCACTCTAAACCTATCGATATTTAATTTCACCGTCGAATAATGGTTAATTAAGTGACACAACTTAACAGAGGTAGGGAATTATTGTTAAAAAACTAACCAATTATAGAATGTTAATCCTACTTAAGAGGATAGACTTATAATTATTGTAGCTATTTACTTGAAAAAATTGCTTCTAAGGCGTTTATCAAAGAACGGGGACTTTCACCTTTAGAAACATTAAAATTTGCTCCTGGGATACTTCCTCTACTTGGTTGACCTATGGTTCTAACGCCTGGAGCTTTCTCTTGAATCTGTTCAATTATCTGTTGTCCGTCATAATTTGAATAATCACCTTCCACTAAATTACCATCAACTAAGGCAACTTTCACACCTAAATCTTTAAGTTGGTCAATTAAGGCTTGGGCTTCTTGCATAGTAGTTGCCAATCCAACGACTGAATAACCAGACATTTCTAAAAGCCTTTGCATGCTATCAATTGATCTTTGATGATCTTCAAAGATTGCTAAGTTTCTTTCTACTTCAGTCATATAATATTTAATTATATCACTTTTATGCTAATTCCTTTGCTGTTTGTTTTAATTCCAAATCTTTCATCTTCTTTGATAACTCTTTCTACAGATTTTTTAGTAGCCTCTAACGCTTCATTTATACTCAAACCTCTCATTATTAACGGATGATTCAGGGACTGATTCAGGGACGGGCATGGGAAAGACTGACACATCAATCTAAATTATCCCAAACCTATCGATATATTTTTGCTTAAAAAAATTGTTGGTATACTCAATAAAAATATGTGAATCTCTAAAAGAGATTACCAATAATGGAGAATAGCCAAATTAAACCCCCCGGGTAGTATTAAACGAAACAAATGATTGACATTCGCATCGTCTTCAGAATAAGTTTAATATTATGATTCAGGGACGGTCCTAGAAAAGACTTACACATCAATCTAAATCACCCCAAACATATCGATATATTTTTGCTTAAATAAATCAAGATAGCATTAAACAAAACAAAAGATTGACATTCGCCTAGTATTCGGGATATGTTTAAGTATGACTAACGAAAAGCTAGCTATCTTCAAAGGCCAAAAAATCAGAAGAAAGATTTACAAAAACGAATGGTGGTTTTCGGTAGTAGATGTGTGTGGTGTTTTATCCGAAAGTGCTAACCAAGGAGCTTATTGGAGGAAGTTAAAACAACAACTAAAAGAAGAGGGTAGTGAGGTTGTGACATTTTGTCACGGACTGAAATTAAAAGCCTCTGATGGTAAAAAATATGCAACCGATTGTGCCAACACTGATTCAGGGACGGGTTTAGAAAGGACTTACATATCAATCTAAATCACCCCAAACCTACCGATATAATAATTGCTTAAAAAATTGTTGGTGTAATCAATACCAAGAATGACCAGTAAACGTGACCAAGAAACCCGAGAATTAATCAGACAAGTTAAAACACGACGCGAGGCTACTTGTGAGCAGGATACTCGAATCTTAAACCAAAAACTTTACTTTTCGCCTAAGTTTAGAGAGGGGATTAGGCAAAACTTTAAATCTATATACTCATAGTTAATATACTTACGAGTATACTAATTGACAATATGTGTGTATAATTGACCATAAGGTCAATTAATACAGACCTATTAACAAACTATATACTTATGAGTATACAAATGAAATTCATTAACCGTAACCAGGAACTAGCCAAACTTAATCAGCTTTGGGAGCAAAAAAAATCTCAGCTA
>JBDRGZ010000064.1:0-10289 GCA_043817345.1 Patescibacteria group bacterium | reverse complement strand
CTTTATGGTTGTTATGAACCGAAGGATCTCGTGGAATAATTGGTTATTTTATTAAATTATAGTTGAAATATATATTTCTGACTATTTTTCAACAAGATTCTTCGACTCCTAACAACTCTAGTAGTCGCTCAGAATGACATTTATTTTAGTTATTTATTATCTTTCTTATTTTCTTCTTTATTTTTCTTATTAAAAACATCCCCTTTATATATCCAAACCTTTACTCCAACTGCTCCATAAGTAGTTCTAGCTGCTGTACGTGCATAATCAATATCAGCTCTTAAGGTTTGTAAAGGCACTTTACCTCTAGTCATAGTTTCTTGTCTTGCAATTTCAACACCATCAAGTCTTCCTGAACAAATGATCTTAGCTCCTTTAGCACCAGCTTTTATAATTGTCTCAATATTTCTTCTCATGGCTCTTCTGTATGGAATACGCTTTTCAAACTCAGCTGCAACATTTCTAGCCATAATCATAGCTGAAAGTTGTGGTTCTCTTATTTCTTTAATATCAATATTTAATTTAACTTTTTTATCTTTTAAAATCTTAGTTACAATATATTTTTTAATATCTTCTACTCCTGCCCCACCACGACCAATAATGATACCTGGTTTTGAAGAATAGATAATTACACTAATCTTGTCTGGAGATCTTTCAACATCAATATGGTCAATTCCTGCATCTTTTAATGTAGTAAAAATGTGTCTACGTAAAGTAACATCTTGCTTTATTTGTTTAGCATAAGACAGACCCCAACCAAACCATCTTGATGCCCAGTGGGTTGTGTGTCCGACTCTAAATATTTTTGGATTAACTTTATGTCCCATATTATGTATTTTTCCGCCTTCGCTCCTAGCAACACTGCTAGACTACGGCGGATAAAATTTTAATGTTTACTATATATTATGTATTATTATTTTTTAAAATTTAGAACTTGTCCACCGAAGCAACAATAGAGTCGTTAGAAAGCGAAGGAGGATAAGTTCTTATACACTTTTTCTTCTAAAGATTCTTTTAATTCCTCCGCCTTTTTCTGATTTACGAACGGTACCCAAATGTTGTTGATTGCGATCAGAAGCTTCACGTCTAACATCTTTAATTTCTGCCAAATTACCTTCTGCATCTGGTTTTCTTTCGCCTTCAGATTTTAGCTTTTCTTCTTTTTCCATTTCTTTGACTTCATCTAAACTTTTAACAATTTTAACATCTTTCTTATCTTCTTTCTTGTCTTTCTTATCTTCTTTAACTTCTGTTTTAACTCTTTCTTCCAAAACAATATTAATATGTGATGTTCTTTTGTTAATTCTAGTAGCTCTTCCTTGTGCCCTTGGCATCCATCTTTTTAATATTGAACCCTCATCAATTCTAATTTCTTCAATAAATAAATTGTCTTTTTTAAGTTTTGAATTATTCTCTGCATTAGCAATCGCACTGTTTAATAACTTAAGCATTGGTTTAGCAGCTCTTCTATTCATAGCACCTAATTGATCTTGAGCAATCTTAACATCTAGACCGCGGGCTACATCTGCGACTAATCTTACCTTTCTTGGTGCCATTCGTAAACTACTAAGTTTTGCTCTTGTTTTCATATATCTAATTATTTACCTTTTTCAATTGTTTTCTGCATTTTACCACCATGTCTTACAAATTTACGTGTTAAAGAAAATTCACCCAACTTATGTCCGACCATATTTTCTTCAATATATACTGGAATATGAGTCTTTCCATTATGAACCGCAATTGTAAAGCCAACCATTTCTGGAGTTATTGTTGATGCACGTGCCCAAGTTTTAATTTGAGTTTTGTCACCAACCTTAAGATTACTGATTTTTTTCATCAGTTTTTCATCAATGTATGGTCCTTTTTTTAGTGATCTGCTCATATATTTAATATATATTTAAGTTTGTCTTTTACGTTTTCTACCTTTAATTATTAATTTATTGCTCCACTTTTTATTTTTTCTTGTCTTAATACCATAGGCCCGTTTACCAAACACATTCTTTGGTCCCTTTTTCAAACCAACTGGTTGACTACCTTCACCACCACCATGCGGATGATCGCATGGATTCATAGCTTTACCACGTACAGTAGGCCTAATGCCCATATGTCTTTTTCTTCCAGCCTTACCAACTCTAATTAATTTATGTTCAGGGTTTGAAACTTGTCCTAAAGAAGCCATACACTCTTTCTTAACTAAACGAATTTCACCAGAAGGCATCTTTAACTGTCCATATTTTCCCTCAACGTTTTGTAATATAATTCCAGTTCCTGCTCCTCTAGCTAAAACACCTCCTCTACCTGGCATTATTTCCACATTATATATTGTCTGTCCTTGTGGCATAAATTCCAAAGGCATTCTATTTCCACTCTTAACTTCTACTTTGTTCTGTGAACTTACTACTTTATCACCCTCTTTCATTCCAATAGCTGCTAGGATGTATGATTTGGTATTATCTTCGTATTTAATCAAAGCTATTCTGGCATTTCTATTTGGATCATATTCAATAGCTTCTACAATAGCTGGCATATCAAACTTAACTCTTTTAAAATCTACCATTCTGTAAATCTTCTTAGCTCCGCCACCTCTATGCCTTACTGTAATTTTACCACGACTATTTCTGCCTGACTTCTTGTTTAAAAATTTACACAAACCTTTTTCCCTTTTCTTTTTTGTCAAATCTGAAGAAGCAACAACAGATGTTCTGCGTCTAGCTGGAGTAGTTGGTTTGTAAACTTTAATTGGCATAAATTAGTAGTAGTCATCCTGAGTGACCTTTATGGCTGTTATGAACCGAAGGATCCCGTGGAATAATTAGTTATTTTGTTGAATTATAAGTAGATGTATTTATTTCTGATTATTTTTTTAACTGGATCTTTCGACTCGTCGCCCTAGCGGGACTCCTCGCTCAAGATGACATTTTGCTTCTTATACACCTTCGTATACATCAATTTTATCACCTTGTTTTAATGTAATGATAGCTTTTTTCCAATTCTTTCTTTTACCAACAGTTCTACCATGTCTCGTTGATTTACCACGTACATTAAAGATATTTACTTTAATCGGTGATACACCGTATAGTGATTCAATTGATTTTTTAATTTCTACTTTATTTGCTTTTTCTGATACTTCAAAAACATATTGGTTATACATACCTAAAAAAGAAACTTTTTCTGTAATAATTGGTCTAACTAGATTCTTGTATGCTTCACCATGGGTTTTAGCCTTTCCACCTTCACCCTTAACATTCCTTGTGCTTCGGCGGATAGGCTTCTTATTTTGTACAACTTTAACCTCATCAGTCTTTTCCACTGCTTCTTCTTTCTTTTCAGTTTTCTTTTTTGAAAATATTCCCATATTATTTTAAATATGTTTTAGCAATTACTTCTAAACTACCTTCTGTTAGTAAAATTTTTTCATATTTTAACAAATCCACTACATTTAATGAATCTGCTGTAATTACTTTAATACCTGTTAAATTTTTACTTGCGTTAATAGCCTTCTTGTCATGTTTTGGGATTATTAACAATAAAGATAGTTTAAAATTCTTAATATCAAATTTCTTTGATTTCTTTTCTTGTTTGTACTCTTTCTTAACTTTCTTTTTAATTTCCTTTAAATCCAATACTTTCTTTAAATTCTTTACAACTTCAACAACTTCTTTAGTTTTACCTTCTTTTGCTTCAAATTTATCTAAAACAGTTAACAATTTATCATTAACTTTATCTGAAAGACACATAAACAAAGCTCTAGTCTTCATTTTTTTATTAACTTTTTTAGAAAAATTTCTATCTTTAGTTGGGCCAAAAGTTACACCACCACCAACCCAAATTGGAGAACGACTTGAACCATGTCTAGCACGACCAGTTCCTTTTTGACGCCAAGGCTTTGCACCACCACCGTGTACCTCACTTTTATCTTTTGCGTGTGCAATAGCTACTCTTGAATTAGCCATTTGAGATATGGCAACCTGGTGTACAACACCTTCTTTAATTTCAACACCAAAAACCTTTGCATTTAAATCCAATTCTTTTACTTTTTCTCCGCTTGTGTTGTAAACAGGATATTTTTTCATATATATTACTTATCTTCTGTTTTTGGTTTTTCTTCTTTCTTTACTTCTGGTTTTTCTTTAACTACATTAACTTTTAATTCTCCATTACCTTGGATCATTATCAAGCCACTTCTTGCTCCCGGTACTGCACCCTTAATATATAGCAAGTTATTTTCCTCATCAATCTTAGCAATTTCTAAATTCTTAACAGTTACTCTATCGTCTCCCATATGCCCAGGCATCTTTTTACCTTTAAACACACGAGCCGGGTCTGTTGGTCCAGCTGAACCAGGCATTCTTTCTTGATCTTTATTACCATGAGTCTTATGTTGCCCATGAAAACCATGTCTTTTAACAACACCTTGGAAACCTTTACCTTTAGAAGCTCCCATAATCTTTACTTTTTCACCTTCTTCAAAAGTATTAACTTCAATTTTATCACCTCTTTTTAATTCTTTTGCATCTTCTAATCTAAATTCTCTCAACCATCTATATGAATCTAAATCTTTTAAATGGTTTTTTAAAGCTTTAGATAAATTTTTCTTTTTTCCAAAACCGATCTGTACAGCTATATATTTATCTTTTTCTTCATTCTTAACTTGGGTAACCAAACAAGGACCAGCTTGTACTACTGTTACTGGAACTACATCCCCCTTATTATCAAATAACTGGGACATTTCAATTTTCTTACCTAAAATAAAATTCATATTTTTGTCATGCTGAACTTGTTTCAGCAAAAAAATCTGGTTACAAAAAACCAGACCAAAAAAATATATATGGAATATGTATTTTCTCAAATCTAAATTTTTGCTTTCCTATCATTTCAACAGCCTGCGAACTGTTCCTCTCACCTTTTAACCACTTGGCTACATCGTAGCCATTATCCAGCTAATATATATGAACAATAACCAGAATAAAAATAATTTTAAAAAATAATCTTTATCCCGACCAGTGTGGTTAAAAGGTGAGGGGCATCATTCGATATGCCTAAATGATATATTATATTATCTGCCTTCAACTCTAATGCTTCGGCAAATAAAATTGTAATTTGTAATTTTTTAAAAACAAGAAACTTGTCCGCCGTAGTCTAGTAGTGCCGTTAGGAGCGAAGGCGGATAAAGCAATTTACATTTTAATTTCAATATCAACACCTGATGGTAAATTTAAATTAGACAACTCATCAATGGTTTTCGGTTGTGGATTGTATATATCGATTAAACGCTTATGAACTCTAACTTCAAACTGTTCTCTTGCATCTTTATGAACAAAAGTTGAACGATTAACAGTATACTTACTCTTCTCAGTAGGTAATGGTACTGGTCCTTTTACTTCTGCCCCGGTTCTATGAGCATTATCAATAATTGTCCGTGTTGCTTGATCTATTAGTTTATAGTCAAAAGCACGAACTTTAATCCTAAGACGAGTGCCCTGGTCGGTTTCATTGGTTTCAGTCTTAACTTGTATATCTTGTTTTTTGTCTGACATTTTAATTGTGAATTACTTTAATTTACTTTCTCCTAATTTTGTCTCCAACAAATTGGGGACAAAATTAGAAGTCCTGGTGTAAACACCAGGACTCCGAAAATATATTACTTATCAATTTTTAATACAACACCTGCTCCAACAGTTCTACCACCTTCACGAATAGCAAATTTTTGCTTTTCTTCTAAAGCAATAGGTTGAATAAGTTTAACCTTAACTTTAACTGTATCACCAGGCATAACCATTTCTGTGCCTTCAGGTAATATTACATCACCTGTTACGTCAGTTGTACGGATATAGAATTGAGGTTTATAACCATTCATAAATGGAGTATGGCGACCACCCTCTTCTTTACTTAATACATATACTTCAGCATCAAAGTCTGTATGTGGAGTAACTGTACCTGGTTTAGCAAGTACTTGTCCACGTTCAATATCTTCTTTCTTAGTACCACGTAAAAGGATACCTGCATTATCGCCAGCAACACCTTTATCTAAAGATTTGTTAAACATCTCAATACCAGTTACTGTAGTCTTTGTAGTATTTTTAATACCAATAATTTCAACTTCTTCGTTTAGATTAACTTCACCACGTTCAATTCTACCTGTTACTACTGTACCACGTCCTTCAATTGAGAAAATATCTTCAATTGGCATTAGGAATGGTTTGTCAGTTTCACGTTTTGGCTGTGGAATAAATTCATCTAACTTATCCATTAATTCTAAAATTGATTTATAGTTTGCACCATCAGCATTACCAGCTTCAGCTTCTTCAAGAGCTTTCAAAGCTGAACCTCTAACAATTGGAGTTTCATCACCAGGGAATTCATATTTCTTTAATAGGTCTCTGATTTCTTCTTCAACTAAAGCAATTAGATCATCATCATCAACTTGATCTGTCTTGTTTAAATAAACAATAATTGAAGGTACACCAACTTGGCGAGCTAATAGGATATGCTCACGAGTTTGTGGCATAGGTCCGTCAGCTGCTGAAACAACTAAAATTGCTCCGTCCATTTGAGCTGCACCAGTAATCATGTTTTTAACATAATCAGCATGACCAGGACAGTCAACATGTGCATAGTGACGTTTATCTGTTTGGTATTCAACATGAGCTGTTGAAATAGTAATACCACGCTCTTTTTCCTCAGGAGCGTTATCAATTTCATCTACTCTTTTACTTGATGCTGTTTTACCAGCATGACCTAAAACTGCTAAGATTGCTGCAGTTAAGGTAGTTTTCCCGTGGTCAACATGACCAACTGTACCCACATTTATGTGTGGTAGGGATCTGTCAAATTGTTCTGCCATATTAAAATTTTGTTGCTAACAACCGCCCAGAAAGGGCGTTTTCTCCAGTCGTTAAGCTTTATTTGATTACTTTATATAGTATATATCTAAAATCGATATTGTGTCAATCCTTCACCTTTTAGTTTTACTCATATCTAACATACCACTTATAATAACTTTTTGCAAATATTTACAAAAAACACGATGAAACTAAAAGGTGAGGGATCAAATTTATTCTATTGGTTCTACCAAAAAATCATTATCCTCTTCTTCGTTGTTTTTAATATCTGCTAAAACGTCATCAGATTCCTTAAAACTCATATCTATAACTGGTAATTCTTCTTTCTTTTGCAAATCTGGCGGAGGTGGAACTTGTTCATAATCAGGCTCTTGTTCATCCAAATCTCTCATTTTACGTGTATATTCATCTAAATCATCATCTAAATCTGTTAATTCTTCTACATCTAGCTCTTCTTCCTCTTCTTCACCATCATCTTGATCACCCCAATCATCAACTGTTGGGCTAATATTAGCCACTTTCCCCTTGTCTTCCTGTATCTTTTGTAAAAAATCCATATCTGGATCAAAACCAAGTTCTCTTTGTGATTGTTTCCATAATGTCATTTCCCTATTAATCCTATTTAAAGCCTCTTCTTCTGTCATTGATTTGTAATCTACCTCATCCTTTAGCATTCCCTCATATTGATTAAAAGGGACTATTACATATGGTTCATCATCCCGAGTACCCGGGACAGGCACTACAACTACCCTATCATTTGTCTTTTTTACTAAGTCAAAAACTTTTTTTAAGTTGTATTCAAACATAGATATATTTTTTATTGATCTTCTATGTATTTTATATCATTAACTATTTATGTCAAATCTATTCTTTTTTCTCACCTCTTTTCTCTAATATCTTATCAACTACCATTTGTGGAGCATCTTGGTAATGTGAAAATTCCATTGTAAATGCTGCTCTACCTTGAGTTAAAGAACGTAAGCTTGTTGCATAACCAAACATTTCCGCTAAAGGAACTTCACCATCAACAATTTTAGCTCCTGCTCTTTCAGTCATTTCTTTAATAACAGCTCTCTTAGAATTTAAATCACCAATAACATCGCCCATATATTCTTCAGGGGTTGTAACCTCAATACTCATGATTGGTTCTAATAGTACAGCTTTAGCCTTTTTGGTGGCTGCTTTGAAAGCCACTATACCAGCCATCTTAAATGCTGCTTCAGATGAATCAACATCATGGAAAGAACCATCATATACAGTAGTGCTAATGTTTATCATTGGATACCCTGCTACTACACCATTATCCATAGCTTCTCTAACACCTTTTTGTATGGCCGGAATATATTCTTTTGGAATAATTCCACCCTTAACTTCATCAATAAACTCAAAGCCTTTATCTTTTTTATCTTTCTTTATTTTATCATCTTCACTTTCTTCTTTAACAAAAGGTTTAACTCTAAGCCAACAATGACCATATTGTCCTCTACCACCAGATTGTTTAATATATTTACCTTCAGCTTCAGCTTCTTGTTTAATAGTTTCTTTGTATGCTACTTGGGGGGCCCCAATATTACATTCTACACCAAATTCTCTCTTCATACGATCAACTAAAACATCTAGATGTAATTCTCCCATACCTGCGATAATGGTCTCTAAAGTTTCTTCATCAGTTGAAACAATAAAAGTTGGATCTTCTTGAGCTAATTTTTGTAAAGCCAATCCCATCTTCTCTTGATCTTGTTTAGTTTTTGGTTCAACAGCAATTTGAATAACTGGTTCTGGAAAAATAATTTTTTCTAAAATAACCCGGTTATTGTCATCACACAATGTATCACCAGTAGTTGTTTCTTTTAAACCAACTGCTGCTACAATTTCACCAGCATAAACTTCTTGTACGTCTTCTCTTGAGTTAGCATGCATTCTTAAAATTCTACCAAATCTTTCTTTTTTACCAGAAGACGAATTATATACATAACTACCAGCCTTAACAACTCCTGAATAAACACGGAAAAAAGTTAAAGTACCAACATATGGATCAGTAGCAATCTTAAAAGCAATAGCTGCAAAAGGTTCCTCGTCGCTAGCTTTTTTAACAATTTTCTTTTCTTCGTCTTTAGGGTCAAAACCTTCCATAGGCGGGACATCTAAAGGAGAAGGTAAAAAATCATTAACAGCATCAAGAACAAACTGGATACCAATATTCTTTAAGGCTGATCCACCAAGAACTAGGTATATACTATTAGATAAGACACCTTTACGTAAACCTTTTTTAATTTCTTCACTAGTTAATTCTTGACCGTCTAAATATTTTTCTAATAAAGTATCATCCTGTTCAGCAGCCTTTTCAATCATTTCCGCTCGATAATTTTCTGCTGCTTCCTTTAAGTCTGCTGGAATCTCAATTTCTATCAATTCTGACCCATTTTCACCTTTAAATTCATATGCTTTCATATCCAAAAGATGCACTACTCCACTTAATTTATCTTCAGCTCCAATAGGAATAACATATGGGACAGCATTTTGATTTAATCGAGATTTAATTGAATCAATAGACATTTTAAAATCCCCGCCCATCTTATCCATCTTATTAACAAAAGCAATTCTAGGTACATAATATTTATCTGCTTGTCTCCAAACAGTTTCAGATTGGGGTTCTACACCTTGGGCACCATCAAATACAGCCACAGCACCATCTAACACACGTAAACTTCTCTCAACTTCAACTGTAAAGTCAACATGGCCCGGCGTATCAATAATATTGTATCTATGATCTTTCCAAAAACATGTTGTTGCAGCAGAAGTAATTGTAATTCCTCTTTCTTTTTCTTGTTCCATCCAATCCATGTCAGCTGCTCCATCATGAGTCTCTCCAATCTTATGTTTTTTTCCTGTATAAAACAAAACACGCTCAGTAAAAGTTGTTTTACCAGCGTCAATATGGGCTATAATCCCGATATTTCTAGTTTTCTCAAGTGTATATTCTCTTGGCATAATATTAATGTAGTCATCCTGAGCGACTTTTTTGGTCGCTTTGAGCCGAAGGATCTCCTTCTTCAATGCTCTGAGTTATTTTTAATAAAACATAACTTTCTAAAAACAATTTTAAAAAAATATGTTTTATTAAAAACTAGTTAGGCAATTTCTAAAAAATATTAAAATTATTTTATTTAAACCAGATTCTTCACTCTTAACAACTCTAAAAGTCGTTCAGAATGACATTTTTTAATATCTTTATCCAAACCTAGCAAAATGTGCAAAAGCCTTATTAGATTCTGCCATTCTATGCACATCTTCTTTTTTCTTTAGTGCTGGACCTTCTCCATCAACTGATTGCATTAAAATTTCAGCTAATTTAACTGCCATTGGTTTACCTTTCATTTTTTTAGCAGCTTCAATAATCCAGCGAGAAGCTAAAGTAAATCTACGTTCTTCTCTTACAGGAAAAGG
>JBDRGZ010000063.1:0-4538 GCA_043817345.1 Patescibacteria group bacterium | reverse complement strand
TGAATAGTTTCCCTTTCAGGGACCAATTCAATACTTTGTACTTCCAAACCTTCTGCATCTTCTAAAATAATTTTATCACCTTCCTCAGATGTTTGTTCTTCTGTTTCAATTTTAAAGTTATTAATCTCTGAATTTAAAGTATTTAAAACTTCCTGATGCTCTTGTTCAGACAAATCTTTCATGCGTAGCATGAATCCATCCTCAGTTGGTTGAACACGAATTTCACCAATATCTGGTAAATCAGTTTGTAATATTTCAGAAACATCTTGGACAGACATTTTATGTTCGCCTCGTACTTGAACTTCAAGTAAAGAACCGCCTTTAAAATCAATTCCTAAATCTAAACCCCAAATTGATAAACTCAAAATACTAGCAATAATTAATATGCCTGAAAAAATGAAAAATCTATTTCTGTTTTGTATAATCTTTACCATAAATACTGGTTGTCATCCTGAGCGACTTTTAAGGTTGCTATAAGCCGAAGGATCTGTTTTCTTGTTTTATTTCTTAAAATTATTTTTCTTGTCACCCTGTCCCGAGCATTCGGGATGACAAAAAATCTACTTTACTCCAAACAACCACCTGCCTTTACTTTTACTAAATATCCTTAAGAAACTTCTAGTAATCACAATAGCTGAAAACATTGATATTAATACACCAACTAAAAGTGTAACAGCAAAACCTTTAATTACAGAAGTTCCAAACCAGATTAATATTAAGCAAGTTAAAATTGTAGAAATATTTGAATCACGAATACTTGTCCATGCGCGTTTAAAACCTTCTTCAACAGCACCAGATAAATCTCTACCATGTTTTAATTCTTCTTTTAAACGTTCAAAAATTAGAACATTAGCATCAACAGCCATACCGATAGATAAAATGAAACCAGCCACACCAGCTAAAGTCAAAGTAACTGGTACTAATTTAAATATTGTTAATACAATAGCTGTATATATAACTAAAGCAATTACTGATAACAAGCCTGGGAGACGATAAAACAAAAGCATAAATATAGCTACAACTATTAAACCAATAATTCCAGCCATTAAACTTTTATTAACTGATTCGTGCCCTAAAGAAGCACCTACTGTTTGTTGAGAAATAATATTAATTGGAACAGGTAAAGCACCTGCATTTAGTCTTTGGACTAATTCTTTAGCTTTTTGAATATTAAATCTACCAGAAATGATAGCCTTACCTTCTCTAATTGGTTCATTAACAGTAGGTACAGAAATTGGGTAACCATCTAAAAATATTGCTACAGGTTGCCCAACATTACGAGTAGTAATTTCAGCAAATAGTTCCTTACCTTGGTCATTAAACTCTAAAGCAACCTCAGGTTCTCCTGTTTGAGGATCAAACTGAACTTGAGATCTAGCCAAATCTTTACCAGATAATTCTGTATTTAACCATTGATCACCTAATTCTTTAACTTGTTCTGGACTTATTGTTTTTAATAATATGTGTGCTGAATGAACTTCTCTTTCTGTTAGATCACCTCTTTCTTCGATTTTTTGAATAATATGATAACCAAACTGTGTTTGAACCAAATTAGGTGTAACTTCACCTACTTGCAAAAGATCAAAAATTTGTTCTTCAAACTCAGGAACAAACATTCCACGTTTAGCCCAACCTAAATCACCACCTTGAACAGCAGAACCCTGGTCTTCAGAATATTGTTTAGCTAAATCTGAAAATTCTACTTCGCCCAATATTGCTTGTGCTAAAATATCTTCAGCGTTTTTCTTAATCTCTTCATTCTGAGCATCTAAAGCTACTTGTTCTTCTGCACTTAATTCTGGACTATATGAAGGATCTTGTTCTTTAAATTCTAGGATTGGAGTCTCACCAATCATATCTATAGCCTGATTAACATCTTTAACTCCAGCTAATTCAATAATGATACGATGTTCACTGCCAACAAAATTTGTTTGTACAACAGGTTCAGAAACACCAAAAGCATTTACTCTACGTTCAATAACATCTCTAACACCCTCTACAGCAGATTCTCTATCTTGTGGATCTATTTCTGAAGTATCAGCTGTATATACTAAATGAGTACCACCCTGCAAATCTAAACCTAAATGAAAAGTTGCTTTATTCCAAAACTTTTGTAATGGAGTTCCAGCTGGCATATTCAAAACAATTAAAATACAAAAAACCGCTAGGATTAAAATAGCGAGTACTTTAAATCTATTTTTTTCAACATTGGATAATGCCATATTGTATATTAATTTTAAACTAAGTATATTTTTGTGTCAAATAAAAAACCGAGGGTATTTACATGATTACGCCGTCGGTCAAAGGGATATATTAAGATAAAATCTATCTCTTTATTGTTATATTAGGCTCTTTTCCATATCTAGGTAAAACTTGTTTAAACTTTTTTAATTTAATAATTTTCCTATACCCTATATCTATTAAATCTAAATTATCTTGATTCTCTTTTTGTTCTAAACCAATTATTGGAATATGCAAAACCCAAGCTATTGTATTAGCTGTAGTTATTCCTATCCTTAAAGAAGTAAAACCTCCTGGACCAGTTATACAAACAACTCCTTTTAGATCTTGTAATTTCTTTTTTGAATCTAATAATATCTTTTCAATATTTAATAACAACTTCTCTGATTGCTGATATTCTGCTTTGATTTTCTTAGAAATCAAAATATCACCTTTTTTATTAATCAAAGCTAAAAATATATGTTTATGATTTGATGTGTTAATAAATATATACATGTTTTAAATCTTTAATTTATCTTTTTTAATATATCCTTTAGTTTTTAGATCTCCTAATTCAATTTTATCAATCCTTATTCTTTTTAATTCTGATACAGTATAATTTAATTCTGCACACATTCTTCGTATTTGCCTTTTCCAACCTTGATGTAAAACTAAACTAAAAGTATTATCTGATGTCTTTTTACCCTGTGAAATAATTTTTCTTTTGGAAAAATTCGTCTCTGACGATTTCACATGGTGAATTTTATCTGCTTTAGCAATTCCCTCTTCTAGTTTTATTCCTTTTTTCATTTTCTCTAAAAATCCTTCTGTAATATCTCTATTAACCGTTACAACATATTCCTTCTCGTGCTTAAAACTTGGATGTGTTAACTTGTTAGTTAGTTCCCCGTCGTTGGTTAATAATATAATACCAGTAGTATCTTTGTCTAATCTTCCAACAGGCCAAACTTTTGGCACTTTTGGTACTAAATCTGTAATCAAATCTTTTGAATGTCTGTCTTTTGTTGAACAGACATATCCTTTAGGTTTGTTTAGAATATAGTAAACAAGGTCTTCTTTAACACTTATTGGTTTGTTATTAACCAATATTTTATCTTTTGATATATCAGCCTTATCTCCCAACTTAGATATTTTTCCATTTACCTTTACTTGGTTATTTAAAATCAGCTCCTCTGCTTTACGCCGAGAAGCTACTCCATATCTTGATAATATTTTTTGCAATCTTTCTTCCATGGTGACTTTCCCGCCTTCGCCCCTAGCAATCCTGTTGGACTACGGCGGGCAAACTCTTTTTTTAAAAAAATATTAAAGTTAATCAGCCATTTCACAAGAGTTATTGGTGGTAAAGGCAGATTAACTAATTCATATTATCAACTACAACAATTTTTTTACCTTCTAAAACTTCAAATAAAAATTTATCTGTAATACCATTACGGTAATTAAATTCTTGAGTTGTCATACAAGTATACCTAACCTCATTATCTACTTGATTAGATATCTTGGTAATTAAAGTTTTCAATTTTGTCTTGTTAACCTGCCCAACAATTAAAATATCTGTAAGAGCATCAGAATCATCAACAAAAAAACCACTTAAAACTAATAGTTTAACCTTGCCAAGCTCTGTTAATTTTTGAGCCAATGTTCTTTCAATCAAAAGTTTTGATTTTAAAAACAAACTTCGTAGATCGTCATAAAGAACAAAATTTTGATTGACTTTATAGAACTTCCTTTTTTCAGTTTTTTTCTTCTTACCTTCTTCATCAAGCTCTACTTTTTTTTCAACAACTTGAATCAATCCTAATTTTTCTAAATTTTCTAACTCTCTTCTAACTGAATTTAATTTTTCTCCTGTCTCTCGTGAAATTTCACGTACAAAAAATTCTTCTTGGTTTAATAAGAAAAGCTTAAGTAAGTTTGTACGGGCCCTAGAGCCAAATAAATTCTCTAACATATTACTTACATATTACATCTATTTGATTATTTTGACAAATTTAAAAAGTGAGAAGTTTCATCTCACTTTTTTATATAAATATCACAATTCTTTTGAATCCTCTTTACCCATTTCTCCTATCTTTGATCTTTTTAAAATATCTTTTTCAACATCATCTTTTGGTATGCCATATTTCTTACGTGAAGCTTCTGCAACTTTATTCATATTTTCTAGATCACCTTTAACTGGTGCTAGTGTTGCCATATTAAATGGTCGAGCTGCTTGATTACTTATCATCATTCGAATATATGTGTTAAATTTCTCAATATTCATTAAATCAAATTCATTAAAAACTGGTGAAAATTGT
>JBDRGZ010000062.1:0-11942 GCA_043817345.1 Patescibacteria group bacterium | reverse complement strand
TATTGTTTTGTGTTATCTTAGATATATTGTATAAAAACTAAAATGACGCGGGGTAGAGCAGTCTGGCAGCTCGTTGGGCCCATAACCCAAAGGTCGCCGGTTCAAATCCGGCCCCCGCAATAATTAAATTCCACCCGAGTAGGGTGGATTTTGAGTGTCCAATTCTAGATACATAATTAGATTCCATATATAGAATAATGTGATATAATATAAGTAAATGTATGGCAAAAGAGATTAAAAGCTAATTGTTTAAAAGAAGGTGATTTGCTTGAATAACTATTATTGAAACATTTGGTTAATTTAAATAGGTTTTATCCTAAAATTAGCGGATTTTTGACTTATCCACTTGACTTTTTATTTTAGATACCTTAAACTAAATATAAGGTTTAAACTAACATATAGTTCATAACTATGAAAAAAGGTAAATATATTTCTACAATTCTCAGATCAAAAAAAACTGTTTTTTCATTTAAAGACATAGTTATGTTATGGGGAGATTCTAGTGATGCAGTTAGGGTTAGAATTAATTATCATATTAAAGATGGCGGTCTGTATCATATACGCAAAGGTTTTTATGCTAAAGATGAAAAGTATAATAGATTGGAATTAGCAACTAGAATATTTACACCTGCATATGTTAGTTTTGAAACAGTTTTAGGGCAAGAGGGTTTAACATTTCAATATTATGGACAGATTTTTGTTGCATCATATTTAAGCAGAGAAATAAAATGCGATGGACAAACATATTCTTTTAGGAAAATAAAAGATGAAATTTTAATTAACAAGATAGGTCTAAAAAACGAAGGTGAATATTTAACAGCTTCAAAAGAAAGGGCGTTTTTAGATGTAATGTATATAAACAAGGATTATTATTTTGATAATTTATCACCTCTTGATTGGGATAAAGTTTTTGAAATATTGCCAATATATAATAATAAAAGAATGACAAAAAAGGTTCAGGATATTTTTGAACACTACAAAAAAGATAAAAGATAATTTTATGTTATTAAATATTCCAAAACACAAAAATATATTATTTCAAATTCTTAAAGATATTTATTCTGATACCCGTATATCTCCATTTTTGGGTTTTAAAGGTGGGACAGCTGCATATATGTTTTATGATTTATCTCGTTTTTCTGTTGATCTTGATTTTGATTTATTAAATGTGGATGAGGAAGAAAATGTTTTTTCTAGAGTAGAAGATATTGTTAAGAAATATGGGCAAGTAAAAGAATCAAGAATGAAAAGATATAATTTGTTTTTTTTATTATCATATGGGGAAAAAGCACAAAATATTAAAGTAGAAATTAATCGTAGATCATTTAGCTCAGAATATGAGTTAAAAACATCTTTAGGGGTTTCAATGTTAGTTATGAATAAAGATGATATGTTTGCTCATAAGTTAATGGCTATGTATGAGAGAATGGGTAAAAGTAATCGAGATATTTATGATGTATGGTTTTTTTTAAAAAATAATTGGTCTATAAATAAAAAAATAGTTATTGATAGGTCAGAAGTTTCGTTTAGTAGTTTTTTAAACAAGTGCATTGTTGCTTTAGAAAAGTTTGAAAATCGTAAAATTTTAAGTGGTATGGGGGAATTATTAGATCAAAAGCAAAAAGTATGGGTAAAAGAACATTTAAAAGAAGATACAATATTTTTGCTTAGACTTTTATTAGATGCAGAAAAGTAATTAATATATTTAATGAATTTATGGCCTTAAAAACTAAAAATATATCTTATAGGTGTAAAAAGTAGGTGTGGTACTATTGCTGTAGATGGATGTAAATATTACACCAGACTTATTGGAGATAGGGAAGGTTTTCAGGAAATTGAATAAGATAAAATGCATAGGTAATGCTTTTGTTTTTTGTATAAGTGGCAGTAACAGCTTGCCATTTTTTTTTATTCAATTTTTTTGATATAATATATGTATGGCACGAATAATTTCAATAATGAATCAAAAAGGTGGAGTTGGAAAAACTACCACTGCTGTTAACCTTGCTAGCTATTTAGCTAAGTTGGGTAAGAGAGTTTTGTTAGTTGATTTAGATCCCCAAGCTAATGCCACTTCTGGTGTTGGTATTGATTACAATACAATTCCTTTTGGATTGTATGAAGTTTTGATGGGTCCTAATTCTTTACATGATGTAAAGCAGGCAACAAACATTCCTAATTTAAATATAGTTCCATCTAGTCAAAATTTGGCTGGTGCTAATATTGAATTAGCAGGACATGCTGAAAGAGAGTTTAGATTACATAATGAGTTAGAGGAATTAAAATATGATTTTGACTATATCATCATAGATTCACCACCATCTTTAGGGCTATTAACAATAAATGGATTAGTAGCTGCAAATGAGATTTTGATTCCTGTTCAGTGTGAATACTATGCCTTAGAAGGTCTTGGTCAGTTATTAAACACAGTTAACTTAATTAAAGAACATATTAAACCAGACATCAAAGTATTAGGAGCTGTAATGACTATGTATGATGAAAGAAGTAAATTAACTAAGGAAATATTTAATGAATTGTATAGATATTTCCCACATAAAATATTTAGAACAGTTATACCTAGAAATGCTAAATTAGCAGAAGCTCCTTCTTTTGGCAAAACAATAATGCATTTTGATCCTCAGGGCGGAGGGGCTAAAGCATATGATAGGTTAGCTAGGGAAGTAGATTATTCTTAATATTGTCATCCTGAGGAGGAGTTCCGATAGGGCGACGACGAAGGATCTGTTTCCATGAAAAAAAGCAAAAATTATTGCACATACATAATGACAAATTATACAAATAAAGTATTATATGTAGGAATTTCAGGTAATTTATTTAAAAGGGTTTGGGAGCATAAACATAAGTTAATAGAAGGCTTTACAAAAAGATATAATATTAAAAAATTAGCATATTATGAATGTTTTGATAATCCTAATGATACTATAAAAAGAGAAAAAGAATTAAAAGGTTGGAAAAGAATTAAAAAAATAAATTTAATAAAATTAACTAATCCAGAGTTTAAGGATCTATCAGATAAATGGAGATTTTCAGATTTATTAAAATAAAAAAACAGATCCTTCACTCAAAACGACCATAAAAGTCGTTCAGGATGACATTATTGTAAAATGCAAAACAAATCATTAGGTAAAGGACTTTCTTCTTTAATATCTGGCCAAGCAACAGGTCAGAACATTAGTTCTAATTTAAAAACTCCATATTTTCCACAAAAGACCGGTAATCAAGCTAATCAGATTCTGTATTTAGATCCAAGTAAGGTAAAGACAAATCCTCATCAACCAAGAACAGAATTTAAAGAAAGTGCTTTGAGTGAATTAGTTGAGTCAATTAAAATACACGGAATTATTCAACCATTAGTAGTTACAACTGTTTTAGGTGGTGGATATGAATTAATAGCTGGTGAAAGACGTTTAAGAGCTGCAAAAAAAGCTGGGTTAAATGTTGTACCTGTAATTATACGTACAGCTAAAGAATTAGAAAAATTAGAATTATCTTTAATTGAAAACATCCAAAGACACGATTTAAACGCTATTGAAAAAGCTGTAAGTTATAGAAAATTAGTTGATGAATTTGATTTAACTCATGAAGATGCTGCTAAACGTCTAGGCATCTCACGTCCACAGTTCAGTAATTTCATCAGACTCCTATCTTTACCAGAAGAAGCTCAAATGGGCGTTGCTGGTGGAAAGATTAGTTTAGGTCAAGCCAAAGTAATGCTTGAAGTTAAAGATGAGAAAAAACAAAAGCAGGTATATCAGAAGGCTGTTACAACAGATCAAACTGTATCTGATACACAAAGAGAAGTTAGAAAGATAAAAGTAAAGAATTATGAAAGAAGAATAAAAAAAGACCCCCAGATTACAGAGTGGGAGAATAGTATGCAAGCAGAGCTAGGTACTAGGGTTAGAATTAGAGAAAGAGGTAAACAGGGAGGGTTAATTGAAATTGAGTTTTATTCAGAAGAAGAACTAAAAGCTTTGGTGAATAAGATATCTTCCTAATTATTAAATAACTTAAAGATATTTATCTTCTTTTGTTTTCTAAGATAATTCTTTATTTTATTCTTAGCTAAATGTGTTTGTGCAAAACGGAGCCATTCCTCGGATGGTCCTTTTCTTTTTTTATCAATTAAGATTTCTACAATGTCACCGTTTTTTAAAGCAGTTGTTAAGGTCACTTTTTCATCATTTACTTTAGCTCCCATACATTTATTGCCAACATCTGTATGTATATGGTATGCAAAATCTACAGGTGTTGCATTTTCTGGTAAATCAATTACATCACCTTTAGGGGTGGAAACAAATATCCTATTTTTAAAGAAGTCTAATTTTAATGTTTTTAAGTAGCGTTTAGGAGATGTTACTTTTTTTTGTTCTTCTAAAAGATCTTTTATCCATTTTAATTTTTGTTGTGGAATTTGGAAATTTTCTTTAGTATCTTTGTATGCCCAATGGGCAGCAATACCCAACTCTGCTTCCTCATGCATTTCTTTGGTTCTAATTTGAAATTCAGTGATTCTGCCTTCTGGACCAAATACAGTTGTATGTAATGATTGATAACCATTAGGTTTTGGTTGGGAGATATAGTCTTTAATCCTTCCTTTAACAGGTATCCACAATTTATGTATATGTCCTAAAGCTGTATAACAATCTTCTAATGTTTTAACAATAATACGTAAAGCTACAATATCATATACTTTGTCAATGTCCATTTCCTTGCGTACTGTTTTTTGGTAAAGAGAATAGTACCTTTTAGCTCTACCTTCAATTTTAATTAATTGAACATTAGAGTTTTCTTTTAGATTTCTATTTATTACCTTGCCAACTTTATCTGTAAATCTTTTTTGTTCTTCATATTTCTTTTCTGAGATCTTTTTTATCCATTCATATTCTTCAGGATAGACATATGGGAAAGATAAATCTTCTAATTCACCTTTAAATTCTTCCATCCCTAATCTACCAGCAATAGGTGCATAAATTTCTAAACTTTCTCTAGCAATTCTTTGTTGTTTAACAGGAGGTAGGGCATAGAGGGTTTTTAGATTATGGATTCGATCAGCAAATTTAATGAAAATGACCCTGACATCTTCTGCCATGGCCACAAACATTTTTCTTAAATTTTCTGCATATCTTTCTAGGCCACGATATTTAATTGTTCCTAATTTAGTAATACCTTTAACTAAATCAGCGATTTCTTTTCCAAATACTTCTTCAACATCTGCTAAAGTTTTTTCTGTGTCTTCAGGCACATCATGTAATATTCCAGCAGTGATGGTTGGTAGATCTAAATTAATCTGGGCCAGTTTGTATGCTGTTTCTAAAGGGTGTTGAATATATTCTTCACCAGTCATTCTGGGTTGTCCTGTATGAGCTTTTTGAGCAAAATTATATGCTGCTTTAATAATCCCAACTTCTGCTTCAGGGTGATTTTTTTTAATAGTTTCGATTATTCGATCTATGGTCATTATTATTCTTTAGTTTCCTCAGTATATTTACATTCTTTTCCAGAACATTTAATCTTATCTTCACCAGCTTCTACTAGAAGAGCTTTACATTTAGGACATTCTCTGCCTTTACCTGGGCTTTTTTCATCCTGGACTGGTTTTTGCCATAATGCGAAATTACAGTTTGGATATTCAGAACAACCATAGAAAACTCTCTTTGATCTTGTTTTTCTCATCATTATTTTACCTTTTTCACATTGTGGGCAATTTACTCCTGTTGAAAAGTTGTTCTTAATATACTTACAATCTGGGTAACCAGAACAAGCTAGGAATTTTCCATATTTACTTTGTTTAACAACTAATTCTTTTCCACAATCAGGACATTTTTCTCCTTCTGGGTTTAATTCTTCAGCTTCTTCTTTTAATTCTTTCTCGTCCTTTGGTAGGTTTTTAATATTCCTACATTTAGGAAATCCAGAGCAAGCTAGGAATTTTCCATATCTACCAATTTTAACAGTCATTGGTTCACCACATTTATCACAGACTTCGTCTGTTTTTTCATCAATCAAGTCTGATTTGTTAATTTCTTTTTCTTTTGTTTGTAGGTTTTCTTTAAAAGGCATATAGAATTCTTTAATTAATGGTTGCCACTCAAGTTTACCTTGGGCAATATCATCAAATTGATCTTCCATCTTAGCAGTAAATTTATAGTCTGCTATTTCAGGAAAATGTTTGACTAAAAGTTTTGTAACTACAAAAGCAATATCTTGTGGTGCAAATTTTTTATCATCTCTTTTTACATAACCACGATTAATAATGGTAGATATTGTTGGTGAATATGTAGAAGGACGACCAATACCTAATTCTTCCATAGCTTTAACTAAACTAGCATCTGTATATCTGGCAGGTGGTTCTGTAAAGTGTTGTAATGGTTCTAATTTCTTTAAATCTAGTTCTTGTTTTTCTTTTAAATCTGGAAGTAGAGAATCTTTAGAAAGACTAGAATAAACTTTTAGAAAACCATCAAAGATTAATATACTACCTGTTGCTCTAAAAAGATATTGTTGGTTTGTAATATCTACAGTAGTTGCATCAAAAGAAGCAGGACTCATTTGGCAAGCCATAGCTCTTTGCCAGATTAATTGGTAAAGCTTAAATTGATTAGAGTTTAAGTCCTTTTTGATATCTTCTGGTGCAAAGCTAGCATGGGTTGGACGAACAGCTTCATGAGCTTCTTGAGCTAATTTTGATTTTGTTTTATATATATTACCTTTAGCTGGTAAATATTTATCTCCAAAATTAGATTTAATATATTCCTTAGCTTCATTAATAAATTTATCTGATAAATTAACAGAATCTGTACGCATGTAAGTAATCAAACCGATTTGTTCTTTTCCACCCAATTCAATACCTTCATAAAGCTGTTGGGCAATCATCATTGTCTGTTTGGCTGAAAAACCTAATTTTTTAACTGCTTCTTGTTGTAATGTTGAAGTAGTAAAAGGGGCTAGAGGATTTTTTGAACTTTTTTTCTTTTCTACTTTATCAACAACAAAACTTCCTTTTTTAATTTCTTCTTCAATTTCTTTAGCTTGCTTATTATTTTTAATATAAAATTTATCTAAAGTTTTATTATCTATTTTATGTAGTTTAGAAACAAAAGAATCTTTAGGTTTTTTTTCTGGATGAAGTTCTGCTTCTATACTCCAATATTCTTCTGGTTTAAATTTTTTAATTTCTTCTTCTCTTTCAACAATTAAACGCACAGCTGCTGATTGGACACGACCAGCAGACAAACCCTTAGCTACTTTTTTCCAAAGAAAAGGGGATAGTTCATAACCAACCAACCTATCCAATATTCTACGTGCCTGTTGTGCATCTACTAAGTTTTGATTAATTTCTTTAGGTTTTTTTAAAGCTTCTTTAACTGCATGTTCTGTAATTTCATGAAAAACAATCCTTTTAAATTCAAAAGAATCATTATGCTTTCCATCATCATCTTCATCTAGAATATATTGCAGGTGCCAAGCAATAGCTTCTCCTTCACGATCAGCATCAGGTGCAAAATATATTGTTTTGGTCTTTTTAGCTTGTTTTTTAATTTCTGCTACATTCTTTTTAGCTTTAGGAGGAATAACATACTTTGGTTCAAAATCATTTTCTATATCAATACCCATTTCTTTAGTAGGTAAATCACGAATATGGCCATATGATGATAAAACAATATATTCATCACCAAGAAAGCGAGAAATTGTTTTTGCTTTAGCAGGAGATTCTACTATAACAAGGGATTTGTTTTTCATAATTTAAACAATGTCATCCTGAATCCCGAGTGCCCGGGATTATGAGTGAAGGATCTGTTTCTTGTTTAAATAAATCCTTAAACTCTGGATTTGTTAATTTTTATTATTATAATGTCATTCTGGGTGAGACGAAAAATCTTTTTAATAAACAGATCCTTCGTCGTAGTTCTATCGGGACTTCTCTTCAGGATGACAACTAAATTTTAATATATATCACTCCATTCAAACTTTTAATTTTTCCAGAAATCTCCATTATGGTTAGTGTACTATTTATTGTTGAACTGTCAAGTTTTGTGTTCTGAATTAATTCATCTATTGATGCCGGAGTATTTAATAAATAGTTTAAAATTATTTCTTCTTGTGGGTTTGAAGGGGTAGTATTTTTTATTTTCAATTCTTCTGTTCTTCTTAAATTTAATTCGTTTAATATATCATCTATATTATCAACCAACTTAGCTCCCTGTTTAATTAAATCATGTGGACCAGTTGAATTTTGTGTGTTAATTGCACCAGGCACAGCAAATACTTCTCGGTTTTGGTCTAATGCTATTTTTGCTGTGAGCAAAGCACCTGATTTTATTGGTGCTTCCACAACTAGAGTTCCTAAAGATAATCCAGCCACTATTCTATTTCTTAATGGGAAAAAATGTCTTTGAGCTTTTGTTGCTGGTGGATATTCAGATAAAATTAAGCCATTATTTTCAATAATTTTTTCAGCCAAACGCCAATTATCTTTAGGATAAAAGGCATCATAATCTAACCCAGATCCAAGTACAGCAATGGTTCTACCGTTGTTATTTAAACAAGTTTGGTGAGCAACTGCATCAACACCCAAAGCAAGACCAGAAATTATAGTTAAGTTATTATTAACTAAATTATTAACAAATTTATCTGTAATTAATTTTCCATAGTTTGAAATTTTTCTAGTACCCACTACAGCAATGCTGTTTTTATCTCTTTCATCTTTTAATTTTCCGCGATAATATAATAAAAAAGGGGGATTAGATATTTGTTTTAAAAGTTTTGGGTAGTTGTTATCATTAAGAGTTACAATATTTATATTTTGCTTAAATATTTTTTCTAATTCTTGATCTAAATTAATTTTATTTCTTGTCTCAATAATTTCTGATATTATTTTATCTGCTAGACCTGCTTTAGCTAGCTCACTATGAGATGCATCCCAAGCTTGTTTTATAGAAGAAAAATAGGTGTTGATTTTTTGGAAATTTTTTGGTCCCAAATCTTTAATTAAAGAAAAAGCAAAATATGATTTATTTTCATTCATAATTTATATATTATGTATATATCATTATATATTATATCATTATTGACATAATCATCAAACTATGCTAGTATATACTAATACCTAGGGAGGATTTTTTATTTACCCTGTCAAATAATTTTTTTAAAAGAAAAATTGCTCCGCATTTGACGGGGTTAAAAAAAATAGTCTATATTTTCCCCTGTCTGAGTGGCCAAAGTGAAAGAACCCCTCCTTACTGGATCGAGTAGCCTAAAGTCAAGGATGTTGCGAATCTTCGTATATGTTCTTGCACTCAGCAGGGTAAAATGTAGATTAAACCCCTCACCTTTTATAAACGACGATTTGTTTATAAAGTAATAATACGCTACAAAAGGTGAGGGGTTAAACAAAAATATCCAGATAATTCTGGATATTTTTAGTTTTTTTATATTATTTCCTGAATTTTTTCAAGTACTTGTGGTAGGATTGTTTCTTTTAATTCTTTCTGCTCTGCACGAGAGAATTTCTTTAATACAAATTTACTTGCCCTGTTGCGAAGCTTTATGGGGTCAGTTGGCATTTTTTCTTTGTATTCATTAGATATACCTATCCTTATCCTATTAAACTTATCTGTACCTAAATGTTGAATGATTGATTTGATTCCATTATGTCCGGCACTATAACCTTCTTGTCTAACACGTATTTCTCCGAATGGTAAATCTAGTTCATCATAGATAATTATAATATTTTCTGCAGGTATATTATGTTTTTTTGTTGCATAAGCTACTGAAACACCAGAGTTGTTCATAAAGGTTTGTGGCTTAGCTATAATTACTTTTTGATTGTTGATTTGAGTTTCTAAAATTTCTGATTTTAATTTTTTATTATTTTTAAAACTTGAAGCTTGTCCGCCATAGCGATAAAGAGTTGGTAGAGAGCGAAGGCGGATAGCTTCCACTAAAAAATCTACAGCTTGGAAACCTGCATTGTGTCTGGTTTTTAAATATTTTCTGCCTGGGTTACCTAGGCCTACGATTAAATACATAGAATTTGGTAGTCATCTTGAGCAAGGAGTCCCGCTAGGGCGACGAGTCGAAAGATCTAGTGGTTTGCAAGATAAGTTTTATCTTAGCATAAGGTATTATTTGCAAATTTTTAGATCCTTCACTCATAACGACCATAAAGACCGCTCAGGATGACTTTTTTATTTCCTCATCCTCTCAACCACAATTTTAATTGGTGTGCCGTCAAATTTAAATTTTTTCCTTATGTTATTTTCTAAATATCTTAAATATGATTCTGGAATTTTTGCCAAGTTAGTTACATTAATTTCAAAAACCGGTGGATTGGTATCTTTTTGAACAGCCTTAGAAATGAATGCCCTAGTTTTATTGAGTGAACCAAATTTTCTTGGTTGTCTTGGAGGAGGCATCTTTTTCATTAGATAATTTACTAATTCATTCAATTCTTCTTTTTTAATCTTTTTAGTCCTCATTTCATATATATCTAATACTAATTGTAGTATTTTATGAGTATTTTTACCAGATTTAGCTGAAGTAAAGATAATTGGTGCCCAGGTTAGGAAAGGGAAGTATTGGAGAATATTTTTTCTTACTTCTTTTGTTGTGTACATATCTATATCCAATAAATCATATTTATTAGCTACAAATATTACACTTACTCCAGAATCAATAAACAAACCAGCTAATTGAGCATCTTGGGCAGATAGAGGTTCTGACATATCTAAAACAAACAAAGCAATATCTGATCTTTTTAAGGTTTTGATACTCATGGCAATACCAGCACTTTCTAAAGTCTTTGCTTTGACTTTAGATTTTCTGCGAATACCTGCTGTGTCTATTAATTGAATTGATTTGTTTTTGTATTCAATTAATATATCTTGCGGTTCTCTTGTTGTGTGCGGGATAGAGGAGACAATAGCTCTATCTTCACCTAAGATTTGATTAAGTAAAGAAGATTTACCTGCGTTTGGTTTGCCAATAATTGATACTTTAATAGAATCTTTTTTATTTAAATCAGTTCTTTTTCTTTTTTTTAATTTTAACTTTTTAATAATATTATCTAACAGATCACCAACACCTACACCACTAACTGCTGCCATGCCACACACATCACCTAAACCAAGATTTTGAAATTCTTCAGGTGCAACTGACTTATTCTTATCAATCTTATTAGCTACTAGGATGTATTGTTTTTTAGATTTTTTTAATAATTGAGCTATTAATCTATCATCTTTTAAGATTCCGTTTTGAGAATCAACCAGGAATATTATTAGGTCTGATTTTTTAATAACTTCTTTAGCTTTTTCTGCAACTTGCTCTTCAATATATGGTTCATCGTCATTTTTTGGTTTGATTGTTTTTTGAATATCAAAAAGTCCACCCGTATCTACAACTTGAAAAAGTCTACCTTGCCAGTCGCAAATACCAAAATTCAGGTCACGGGTAGTGCCTGCTACATTTGAAATTAATGCCTTTCTTTTTTCAATTAGTTTATTAAACAAAGTTGATTTACCAACATTTGTTCGGCCAATGATTGCGACTTGTTTCATAAAAATTTAAAATATTATTTTATTTCTTCCTCTGTAATACAATTTGGTTCTCCTTCTTTACAACCTAATACTATAATAAAATCTGTTTCATTTATCTTTTCTATTTCATTGTTAGATATGAATTCAGGAATTTCTTTAGAAGTGTTTGCATCTAAGGCTTCTTTTAATATTTTTAAATATTCTTTCTTTTTCCCATCAGATAGATCATATATTACATTCTTCTCATAATCTTGTCTTGGTGAGTTTGCGACATCTAAGACTTGGTAACTAAGTGATGAAAAAAATCCAGCAGTGTCTTTAGCTAAACCTTCTACTTTTGTTCCATTTAAAATTAATATTTTAATTTCTTCGCTTGGTTTTTGG
>JBDRGZ010000061.1:0-2784 GCA_043817345.1 Patescibacteria group bacterium | reverse complement strand
CGTAGGTAAAAATTTTCTTAAAATAGTCTTTTATAGATTCTGGCATCCCCCACTCCACAACTGCGTTTTTCACGCGCACAAATTTAGCATTATTTTTAATTAATTTGTAATTAAATACTGTATCTTCAGCTGCTTCATCTAAGTACTCAGGAAATCCTCCAACTTTCTCCCAAATTTCCTTTTTAAATGCCATTGAACGTGTAGAGGGTAAAAAAGTATTCGAAAAATTATTTGGAAGCACTCCTAAAAAAAATGATTCAGCTTTCTGAAGTTTATTTTTATATATCATATGATAAAAACCAACTACTATATCTACATTTGAAAAAAGAAAAGGCTCAGTTATATTTTTTAGCCAGTTTTTTGTAGGAATGCATCCAGCATCAGTCATCACAATTATTTCATTCTTTGCGATATCAACTGCTAAATTTCTTCCCTTTGCCCGATTACACTTTTCTTTAAGAAGTTTGATGAATTTATATTTTTTTTGAAAATGTTTTATTATTCCTAGTGTTTTATCTTCTGATCCCCCATCGATAATAATTATTTCATTAGGTTCTTTTGATTGAGAAATTAATGAATCTAATAATGTAGAAATTGTCTTTTCTTCATTTAATATGGTTATACATACAGAAATGTCCATTTGAGGATATTATAACTTATAAACAACTCGTAAATTACTGTTTTAATTAGTTATCGAAGAAGAGGTTGGTGTTATTTTAGGTTCCTGTGTTGGAACAGATGTAGCTGTTGGTACTTCTGTAGGTGTAATAGTGGGCTCTGGTGAATTTGTAATAACTGGAATTGAGGTAGGTTTTACAGTTGGAATAGGTATTTCAATTTCAGGAAATATTTCCAAATCAGAAACGTCTGATACTATCAAAACTCTTTCACTATCAGAGTACTGCCCAGTAGCAAAAATTCTGCTACCAATAAATTTATCTAAACTTATATTTTCTGGAATCTCTAGATTAATAGCTTCAGCTGAATTAGTTTCCAGAAAATATTTTTCATTACTTTCCGTAAATCTCAAAATGCCTGCAAAAGCTGTCTGTCTATATACTACAGGTGTTGGAGTTACTTCTGAATTAAATTCAAGGAAAGGAATCTCAAAAGGAAGTACAACTCTTGTTATACCTAAACATAGAGTAACAACTATTACTGTAATAAGAATAGCAGTAAGAGGTTTTATTTTAATTCTTATTTCCATTCCCTCATTTCCAACAACTCTTTTCCACCAAGATTTTATATAAGTAATTGGATTAGAAACCTTAACATCAACCAAAGGAGGATCTTTTTTACGCAAATCTGGTTTTATTTTTTCAACACTAATAAAAGGGTTCACAATTTTACTTTGTTCATTAATATCCGCCATCTTATATTCAGTATATTACATACTAAAAAAACTTTGCAATTAGGCAAAAATAAATGTAATTATTATCTAAAGACAAAAGACTTTTTAACACTTCGTAATCTATGAAATTAACCACAAAATGAGTTCGAACATCGCTTACTAAGTCACCACTCAATATGTTTACGAAAAAGACAAGAGGTACATTTTCTGTTGAAGTTAGGATAAGAATGACCAACAGTTGGATTTCTTACCTCTCGATTTAGTTTAATAGGTAATTGGGCAATAGCTTTAGTGTGGAAATTAAATTTAATGATAAAACTTTTGCCACAGCTCAGTTTATAAGCAATGGGTACTCCCTGTTTTGGACACGGCAACCATCTTAACTGGACTAAACCCCTTTGCCACAGAATAATTAAAACAAGTCCTACGATAATTAAAATAAACCCTAATGTAGATAGTAACAGTTGCCAAAATTTAATAATCACATTCTGCGACAATATTCCGATTAAGTTTTTCCTCATACCCTCATATTAGGATATTTAGTAAGCTGACACAATTATTTTCTTCGGTATATTTTTTGTCCTTTTAAAAAAATATTATATTAGTATCTATTCAAACCACTAAATCCAGGTCTTAAAAATTTTATAATTAGAAATAATATATTTCTCTTGGCCACAATTACATAATAACAGATTTAAAACTTATTCAGTTGCTATAAATCTATTTTTAAATTTTCTGGAGGATCATAATATATGTTTGTAGAACCTTCACGAGACTCTATTGTCATATAGTTAGTTAATTTAATTGTTATATATGATTCAGTAGCACTTACGGATTTAATTAAAAAAGCAGGGAAATCAATATTATTAAATGTTGAGTCGCCAAGTATATTAGTCTTACTATTAAAAAACAATTTGATTATAAACAGTGGTACTTCTTTCTTTTCTGCATAAGTCAATTCCTCAAAAAGGGCATTAAATATTTCAGTTTTTGTTCTACCTAAAGCACCAACCACAGGTAACATATAGATAAATTTGTTCCTATCAACAAAGCTAAGGATTTCTAGAAGTTGTTTTCTTAATTTTTCCTTATTTATCACTTAATTTATATTAGCATAGTTAAATTGTTTCCTATCAAAAAGAAGTAATGCCTTTAATACTTGATAATCTGTGGAATTAGTCATGAAATGAGTTCGAACATCGCTTATTAAGTCACCCTTATTTTTTCAAAATTCGTATAAAACAATATTGAAAGCATAGATATTACACCAACAACAGATAAAGCTATAGAAATGTTTTTGTCAACTAAAATTCCCAATAACGGATTTAGAAAAATTAATGCAAATCTTCGAAACATAGAGATTGAAGAAATTACAGTTGCTCTTTCTTCAGATCTAATATGTTTCTGCATTATTGCACCAATATATTGAGAAT
>JBDRGZ010000060.1:0-28943 GCA_043817345.1 Patescibacteria group bacterium | reverse complement strand
ATCCTCCTCATTGATGGTAGCGTTCTTTTTTTACTTTAAAATCTCTTCTAAATATTTCTCACTTGATACCCGCCAACTAAATTTATCTAATTGATGTTGGTTTTTTTTATTTAATTCAGACTGGATCCCGTTTTTCAACGGGATGACAAAAGGTTTAGTTGAGATGACAAAAGAAGATGTCCCTACGACAGAAAAAATCGCTTGAGCAATTTCTTCAACAGAATCTGGATTTACATACACACAAGCTTCTCCTCCGACTTCTTTTAAAACTGGGATATCTGAGGAAGCTACTGGTAGATTAAAATCAAAAGCTTCCAAGATAGGAATTCCAAAACCTTCTTCTTTGGATACATAAGCTAGACAAGCCGACTCTGATAAGAGTTGATATTTTTTTTCTTCTGAAATATACCCAAATAATTCTACATTCCTAGTATCAAACATGTCTCTGTTATTATCTACATACGCTCGATCAATCCCGCCGGCAAGAATTAATATATATTCTGGATGCATTTGATTAAATATTTTAAAAGCTTTAATTAAGTTTAATATATTCTTTTTCTCTTCAATTCTCCCAATAAACAATATTTGTTTTTTTGTTTCCTTCTTTTCTACTTCCTTATTCTTTCTTGTATATCCGTGAGGGATAACAATAACTTTGTTCTCTTCTATGTCTGTATATTTTAATATATCATGTTTAACTTGGTTGCTTGGAACAAATATTTTTTTACATTTCTTAATTGCTCTATATAAATCAATATTTAATAATACTCTTTGTTTTAAAGAATATATCTTAGGATTCTTTTTAAATGCAATATCGTGAATTAACTTAAAAACATTCTTAGGTGTAAAAAAAGGTAAAATATGCACAGGAGAAAAGAAAATATCTGGTTTGTTTCTTAACATCTCCCAACTTAATCTAATTTGGGTCCATAAAAACTTAAATGGCCATTTTAAAACTTTTTGCTTTTCCTTAGGTAACCAAGATATATATTCTGGTGTATAAAAAATATATTTAATATTATGTTTTTTTAAATTAATTATATTTTTTATTAACTCATCACTAACATTTTCTACTCCTGTTTTCTGAATAGAATCTATTGATCTTGATGCATCTATACTAATTATTTTTTTATTCATACACCTCCTTAACTATTTCCTTAATTTCTCTAATAAACCTTTCCTCTGAAAACTTCTTAGCTTGTTTTGCACAATCCTCCTTCATAGACATAGCCTTATCTGGAGTCATCCATTTAACAGTATCTTGTAAATCTTTAATAGTATAGTCTTTAGGAACAAACTTACCATTCACATCATCTATAACTGATTCTTTAAATCCACCATCATAATTTACAATAACTGGCTTACCAGCTGCCATTGACTCAATTTGTGCCATACCTGCGTCTTCGTCTATAGGGATATATATTGAAGATAAACAATTACCTACCAATTCTCTTAGTTTATTATGTTCAACCCAACCCAAAACCTGGATATTATCATATCCTTTAGCTAATTTTTTAACATTTTCTAGATCATCTCCACCAGATGAAACAATTAATTTTTTATCTGGCATTGTTTGAAATGCCCTAACAATATCTCCCACTCTTTTTAATTCAGAAACTCTACCAAAAGATAGATAATAATCTTGTTGTGATATCCATTTAAACTTATCTGTTTGAATAGGTGGCCAAACAACTTGAGATTGTTTTCTACAATATTTAATTAACCTATTTTGTACATTTTTAGAATTAGCTATGACTGTTTTAAATCTAGATAAACCTAACCAATATATTATTCTAATCCCCCACGCTCCTACATCATAATATATTATTCTTTTCCATAATTTCTTTTGCTCTTTTCTAAATTTTTTAAATAAATCAAAAACATGTCTAATAGGAGCATGACAATACAAAAAATGTTTTTGGTTTCTTTTTAAATGAACTGAGGCTGTTAAACAGTTATTTCCAGAAAAAATAACCAAATTATATTGACGGATAATCTTTCTTGTTTTGAATAAAAAGTTTAATTGGGCACGAAAATATCTCCAAACAATTAATTCTGGATCTCCTTTATCTAGAATATGTAATTTATTTGGTACTTCAGATCTATCATATGTTTCTCCATCAATCCAGAACTCAGTCATAATATCTGCATTCAAAGCTTTGGCCATGATTAAAATGAGGCGCTCTGCACCGCCTCTAAACTGAAACCTATCATGTATAATTAATGTTTTCATAAAATTATTAATGTCATCCTGAGGAGTTTACGACGAAGGATCTGTTTATTAAAATAACTAAAACAGATTCTTCACTCAAAACAGCCAAAAAGTCGTTCAGAATGACATTTTTATAACTACTTAGTCGCCAGTACTGATCGTTTATATGCATCTAAGTTTTCTAAAGCTATGCCTGTACCAATCGCTACACACAATTTAGCATCTTCCGCATTATATGCTGGTACACCTGTAGCTTGAGATAATAGCTTATCCATATTTCTTAATAACGAAGTTCCGCCAGACAATACCATGCCTTTATCCATAACATCAGCAGATAATTCTGGTGGTGTTTTATATAACACATCCTTAACAGCTCCTACAATACCTTCAAGTTCATCCTGAACAGCTTCTGTTACATCATTAGAAGAAACCTCTACTACACGAGGTAAACCAGAAACCATGTCTCTTCCTTTCGCCTCCATAGTTAAAGGCCTATCTAAATACAAAGCTGAACCAACTTCAATTTTAATCTGTTCAGCTGTATGCTCACCAATAGCCAGGTTATATTTCCGTCTCACATGTTCTTGAATTGCTGTATCTAATTTATTACCTCCAATTCTGACTGATGTATTAGCCACAATACCACCCAAAGATATTACAGCTACCTCAGAAGTTCCTCCACCCATATCTACAATCATGTGACCTGAAGCAGAACCAATTGGAATATTTGCCCCTATAGCAGCTGCTATAGGTTCGTTGATAATATATGCGGCTTTAGCACCAGCTGACATGGTTGCATCTACTACAGCTCTTTTTTCTGTAGAAGTAATCCCAGCTGGTACAGCTACCATTACTTCTGGCCTAAAAAGTCTAACTCCACCCAAAGCTTTATTAATAAAATACCTAAGCATTGCTTCTGTTGTTTTATAATCAGCAATAACCCCGTCCTTTAAAGGACGAGCTGCGATAATTGTATCTGGAGTTCTACCAAGCATTTCTTTGGCTTCATCACCCACAGCTAAAACCTTCTTATCTCCAGCCGCATGTGCCACAACAGAAGGCTCATTAATAATAATACCCTTACCTGGTAAATATACCAGAATATATGTTGTTCCTAAGTCAATACCGATCTTTTTAATAAACATAAATTTGTTTGTTTTAGTAGCCTTATCTTAACAATTTTGTATTTCTAAGTCAATTTAAAAAAGGCTGACAAATTAGCCTTTTTATTAAGTCGATTTTATCTATTTTACTTTCATAAAATCATTTTCCTTTAAATCAGATTGAAGTAAAATTGACCTAAATGTGCCGTAAGGAATCTCTTTCTTAGTCGTTTTTATAATAACTGTTTTAGTAGGATCCCCTTCCCTTCGAAATTTAGCATGAGATCCTTTTTGTGAAATAAAAAGAAAACCATTTTTTTCTAATACTTTGATTACAACCTTCAATTTAATGGACCTAGGCATATTGAAAAGTTAAAGGCACAATATCAGGTCTCTCTATTTTCACTATGTTGGGTTTTGAAACGTCTTCAAAATATAATTCTAAAGCTTCTTCCAAACTATCTAATGCCTCTTTTTTTGTATCACCAAAACTAGACACCCCTGTATTCAAATTCCAAGAAACATAATTGTTTCCTTCTTTCCATACAATATTTTTTAAATTTATTTTACGCATATTATTAATTTAATTAATATAATTGATTTTACCTGTAATGCAAAATTAGTCAATATTTAAAAACTAACTATAAACTCCCTATCTTCTCTTAAATCTGACATCATAATATATTTATCATCTCCCCAATTTTCTTTTATTTCAGCAGGTTTTGCTCCTGAAAGTTTTCTATTAAAATCAAGATCTAAATATATTTCGTGTGCTTCTGTTCCTGGTTGTTTTTGGATTAGTAGGTTATAGTGTCCGGTTTCGACAATTTCTTTCACATCTTCAGGTAATTTGTATTCAAAACTTAAAGTTCCTTTTTCTCCTGGCTCAATTGATATGAATGCACCAAAAACTGTTTTTCCTAATTCATCATATACATCTGTCTTTCCTGGGACGCTTGTTCTGTCATCTTCCATAGATCCTTCTGTTTTTATCCATTCTGAACCTTTAGGAACATATACACGTGTATATGTTCTGTAACGAGTAGATTTCCAACTAAAACTACCTTCATTCTCGTAATTTACATCAACTCTAGCAATCAATTCTTTATCTTCATTCTCCCTTATCTTATACACAATACTCTTCTTCATATACTGATCTGTTTTTAAAGCAGCTAAATTAGAATCAATAACCATTAAATAGTCTAAAGGAGTGTCCTCAACCATGCCTGTCCAACCCTCCTTTGCTGCTTCTGTTTGTAAAATTGGATCATCTAAATATACAAGAATATGTTTTTCTTTTAAATTCCTTTCTAACATCTCTACTAAGCTTATCCAATCTTTAATCTGCATCTTTTCAAATCTATCAAACATGTCTTGTGACAAAGTGCCAATAATATCTTTTCTTTCTCCATATGATGCATCTACTTCTTCATACCCAACTTCAACCAAATATTGTAATCTTTCAACAAAATTATCTTTACTAAATACAAATCCTTTTACTTCTATAGCTCCTGCCAAACTTAAAAAATCCTGAATAACTTGTGGGGTTATTGCTATAACCCCATCAAAGTTTTGTGGAGCGAAAGGAGTGTTTGGTAATCTACTTTCTGAATTAAAGAAATTTTCAACATTAATTGCAGAAGTTGGAAAATCTGGTGACCAGTTTGCATCACGTAAATACCAATACTTTACTCCCATATATTTAGTAATTGGTTCTGGGGCTTTAATCTTTAACACATTCTCTGCTCTAATATCTAATTCATATACATTTCTTGTTTCAAATGATTGTATTTCTGCATCTTTAACTTTTAAAACTCCTACTGTACCAATAAAGCCACCAGTGGCTCTTAATTCACCACTGTTTTCTAACAAAAATAAATATGTCCTAGATGTTGGATAACCTAATAAATTAGGTAAAACCCTAGACATAACAGCAAAACGTTCTAAAACTTCGTGAACCTCATCTAATTTTATTGATGTTTCTTTAATATATGTTTCCAATAATGGATGTAATCCTCGCCTATCAATTTCTTCTAATTCCAATATTGCTAACTCAACCTGTGCTTTTGCTCCTTGAATCTCTGGAGCTGCTTCATAAAACAACCTCAAGATTTCCCTTTTCTCTGCAGTAGTAATCTCTGATATCCTTTTATTTGGTGTCTTTTCTAAAGGAGATAAAATTTTACTAGTCAAATCTGTAGCCATCTTTAATCCCGAACTTAAATTTTGTCCCACAACAACCATTCCTTTTAAAGCATCGTATTGGTTTTCTAAAGGACCCATCTTGGCCATTACACCAAATGAATTTATACCTTTTTCCATTCTGTCCAAACTTTGTTTAGCTTGATCTAAAGAAACTGAACTAGCCTTAAAATCTGCATTCAAAAGTTGTTCTTGTGCAGCTAGAAAATATGATTGAGCTCTTTGTGATTCTCTTAAAACCGTTTTAAATGGCATCCAATATCTTAAATATCCTAGTGATAATAATAAGAGGAGAATAACAAAGAGAATCAAAACCCATGGCCAGATTCTTTTATAAAATGGTTTTTTCTTTTTGAGATGTAAAGCTTCTCCAACCTCCTCTAATACTTTTTCTCCTTCTTCAACAAGCTTGTGTTCAAATTCTTGTATTTTGTTAGACATATATTAAAAATTTTAAATTTATTTATTTTGTCATCCCGAATTTATTTCGGGATTTAACACTCCTTCCGATCTGTTTGTTTTATCCTGAACCAAGTTCAGGATGACAGGGGTGGAATGTTCAGGATGACAAGTCTACATTAATTATAACAAAAATTATAACAGAAAACAAAATATACATCCAATCAAAGTTTCAGATTCTTCGCTTCACTCAGAATGACATTATAAACAACGAACTATACAAACAGGGGTTTGTTCTAATCCTTGTCCAATAGGATTATCAATAAATGTTAAACGTAGTTCTGCTTTAGATATCTTTAAATTATCACTTACTCCTAAAACAGCTACATCAATATTGTTTGCATCAACAATTGCAAACTGGGAATTAAATTTTTCAGCTAAAGTATTACATACTTTATCTGGGTCTTTAGGTCCTAAAACTGCATATTTATCATATGGAGGAATTGTACCAGGTGCAAAGCCATCAATTTCTGAAACCTGATTCCCACATATTCTATAGAATAAACCCCTAATTCCAAATGGTTTAGTTATGGCACTAATAAAGGCAGCTAAAAGGATTCTAGGAATACCAACAATATCAATAACTAATTGCATTTTCTCTGCGTTCCTAAAACCTGGATCATTGGGCCATTTTTTAACAAATTTAATTAAAACCTTAGACAACCAAGTTGCTTTTATCTCATCTTCATGAATTAATCTTCCTTGGGTAATAGCTACCATCCTTTCAGACATAACCACAATATCTTTATCTTTTAACTCAGAGATAATATATTTTTGAACTACATTTTCCAATTTATCATCTTTAGTAATTAAATGAGTTTTAATTGGAAAACGTAAATATGTTTTGTTTTCTACTTTGATAGATAATGTCATCTTGAGCGAGTCCTTTTAAGGACGAGTCGAAAGATCCCGTACTTTTTTAATTTATATTTTTTTATTTTAGTGTAATTATTTATTTCTGATTATTTTTATAACTAGATCCTTCATTCCTAACAACCTTAAAAGACATTCAGGATGACATTAGAAAAAAACTTTACCCATTCACCATAACCATAAAAATACTAACTATGATTAAAAGAATTTGTATTAAAGTTGTTGTATATGATAAAAATGAAGCTAATAGTCTTTCTTTTTTAGACCAAATAGCAACTAAAATTAAATTAATTAACCAAATAACTAAACCTACTAAAGGAAACAAAAAAACTTGCCACCAGGCACCAATTAAGCTAATTCCAAAATATATGTTGTAGTTTAAAACAATTGGATCAACTTGGGGTTGTATTTTCCAATATAAAAAGCTCCACAGAAGTAAATTTAAGACAAAACTTAAAATGAAGTTCCTGTTAATCACTTTATTTTTTGATAAAATACCCATAAAAATATATTAATTCTCTTGCATTCATTATACCTCTACATATACCTAAAAATCAAATATATAGGTTACATTTTCATTAAATGTATGATATACTTAAATTGTCCACAATAATATATATTTAATCTCATACACTATGCTCGAAGATAAAGATATTAAAAAAATATTAACAAAAGCTAAAATCATTACTGCTAAAGAATTTGATAAATTTAACAAACAAGCAGAAAAAAGTAAGATGAGCTTGATTGATCTCTTAATCAAAGAAACTATTATTGCAGAAGAAACAGTTTATGAAGTATTGGCTAAATACTATAAAATACCTTTCATTATTCTAAAAGAAGATGAGATTAAGAAAGATATATTAGAAACAATAACTGAACCAATAGCAAGGACTCATCAGATAGTTGCTTTTGATAAAAATGAAAAGGAATTGAAAATAGCTTGTCTTGATCCAGATGATATTGAAACTTTTGAGTTTTTAAAGAAAAAAACTGATTTAACTATCAAGTTATTCTTAACTACTCCTGCCTCTTTGCAAGAAGCCTTAAAACAATACCATAAAGGATTAGAAGCTGAATTAGAAAAAATTACAACGGATAAAAAGAAAAAAATCCTTGCTAAGACCAAAGCTAAGGGTGGTAAAAAAATTGCGTCAGGAGATGTCGACCAATTAAAACAAATGGCAGAAGATCTGCCAATTATTAAAATAGTTGATACTTTGCTAGAATATGCAATTTTTGAAAGTGCTTCAGATATACACATAGAACCACAAGAAAAAGAAGTTGTGGTTCGTTATCGTATTGATGGTATTTTAAAAGATGTAATGACATTGCCTAAAAAATCTGTTGCAGGTATCATTGCTAGAATTAAAATATTATCAAACCTAAAACTTGATGAACATCGTTTACCTCAAGATGGGAGGTTTAAAATTCAAACCAATGACTATAAAATATCTTTTCGTGTATCCATTATTCCTGTTTTTGATGGAGAAAAAATTGTTATGCGTCTTTTAAATGAGACTAGTGATGTATTAACCCTTGATCAATTGGGTTTTCAAGACCAAACTTTAGAAAAAGTTACACGCAACACTGAAAAACCACACGGAATGATATTGGTTACTGGGCCTACTGGTTCTGGTAAAACAACTACTTTGTATACAATCATGCACATGTTGAATAAACCTGGTGTAAATATTACTACAGTTGAAGATCCAATTGAATATAGGATGCCAAGGATTAACCAATCACAAGTTAATCCAAAAATTGGATATACATTTGCAGGTGGTTTAAGGGCCTTCTTACGTCAAGACCCAGATGTAATTATGGTTGGAGAAATTCGTGATAATGAAACAGCAGATATTGCTGTTAATGCTGCAATGACTGGCCATTTGGTTTTATCTACACTACACACCAATGACGCAGCTACAACACTTCCCCGTTTAGGAGATATGAAGATTGAACCATTCTTAATTGCAACCACTACAAATGTAATTATTGCTCAGCGTTTAGTTAGAAAAATTTGTAAAAACTGTATTGTTTCATATAACCTAACAAAAGAAATTATTAAAGACTTAGAAAAAAAATTCAATATTGAAGAGTTAAAAAAGATTTTAATTAAACAAGGAGCTGTTAAAGACAGAAAAGACCCTCTTTCTTCTATGCTTTTCTATAAAGGTAAAGGATGTAAACAATGTAGCAAGACTGGATATAAAGGTAGAATTGGAATATATGAAGTTTTAGAAATATCCGAAGGTGTTGGTGAATTAATTCTAAAAAAAGCTTCAGCTGATGAGATTAATAGATTAGCCAAGGAAGAAGGCATGGTTACAATATCACAAGATGGATTTTTAAAAGCCAAACAAGGAATAACAACAATTGAAGAAATTATTAGGGTAACACAAGAATAATACTAGAGTTTTAGGTGGTTAGAGTTTTAGAGTTTTGGAATTCCCAACCAACTAATCTTAAATACTTAGGGTAAATTTAGAAACATGAAAACAAAAACAAAATCTGAGAAAACATTATCTGATCTAGATTTTCAAATCAAAGAAATTAGTGAAGAAATAGATGATGATGAAAAACTTTTGGGTGAGACAGAAAAAGAAAAACAACCAGACAAAAAATCTGGTTTATTGGAAGTGTTAAGAAACAAGATGAAAAACAAAGATGAGGAGGCTGATGAAGAAACTGTGTTAAAAGAACTTGAGACAAAGGATGACGATAATGAAGATGAAGAAGAAACAGAAGAAGATGGATTAGAAAAACTTGATTCAAAAAAGAAAAATTTCACATATTACTTTAAAAAAATAAATGACTGGGCTGAAAATACAGGCTCTGTTCCATTAACACAAAAGATATTTTTTATACAAAATTTAGGAATCATGCTTAAAGCAGGCCTTTCTCTTGGTCAAGCACTTAGAGCAATTACAAAACAATCATCCAATAAGAAATTAAAAAATATTTTAAAAGATGTAACAAGAAAAGTTGAAAAAGGAGATGCTTTTTCAAAATCATTAGCAACTTATCCTAAAACATTTAATGACCTTTTTGTTAGTATGGTTGCTTCTGGTGAAGCCTCTGGTAATTTAGAAGAAATATTACTTCAAGTCCATAAACAATTAAAAAGAAGTCATGCATTAATTTCTAAGGTTCGTGGGGCAATGATATACCCCATTATTGTGATTGTAGCAATGATTGGTATTGGTGTTGGTATGATTGTTTTTGTTATGCCAAAGTTTATGTCTATCTTTGATGATTTTAATGCAGAACTTCCATTACCAACACGTATTTTAATTGCCATTTCTAAATTTGTTGAAAATAATGGTTTCTTTGTCGCTTTGACTACTATTGTATTAGTACTTGTTTTCCTCAAGGCCATAAAAACAAAAAAAGGAAAAGCAATATTACATAAATTCTTTTTAACCGCACCTGTTCTTTCCCCGATTGTTAAAAAGATTAATTTAGCACGTTTTGCTCGAACAATGTCATCACTAACAAAATCAGGAATTTCTATAATAAAAAGTTTTAAAATAACAGCCAAGACATTGGGTAATATGTATTACAAAGAAGCCCTATTTGATGCGGCAGAAAAAGTTAAGAAAGGAACTGAAATGAATACTATTCTCCGTGAATATCCTAAACTTTTTCCACCAGTTGTTACTCAAATGGTTACTGTAGGAGAAGAATCTGGTTCTGTTGAAGATATCTTAGATGAAATTGCAAGTTTTTATGAAGAAGAGGTAGATCAAACAATGGAAAACCTACCATCCATCATTGAACCTGTCTTAATGTTAATATTAGGTTTTGGTGTTGGTTTCATGGCTATTTCTGTCTTAATGCCAATGTATTCTTTGGGTGAAGCAATCAATTAAAATTTTCTTTATCTGAAAAAAGTAAAAACAAAAAACAACCAAGGATTTACTTTGGTGGAAACTTTAATAGGTATCCTAATTTTAGCTTTGGCTGTTTTAACTATCTATTCCTTATTCAACATGTCTCTAAAAGTAATTTGGGAATCTAAAGCTAAAATTACTGCTACACAATTAGCTACTCAAAAAATTGAAATGGCACATAATTTAGATTATGAGGATGTTGGAACTGTTGGAGGTATTCCAAATGGACCAATTGAACAACTTGAACAAATAACACGTAATAATATTGAATTTGCTGTAAGAACTCAGGTTATATATATTGATGATGTGTTTGACGGAACACAAGATGGTGATCCAGATGATACCTTAAATACCGATTACAAAAGAATAAAGGTAGAAATATCATGGCCATACCGTTTTGCACATAAACCGATCATATTTATGACCGACATTATGCCACTAGGACTAGAAAGTGCTGTTGGTGGTGGAACATTAAAAATATTAGTATACAATGCAAGTGGACAACCTGTTTCTCAAGCAGATGTTACTATACAAAACACAGCCATAGAACCTAATATTGATATTACTACTGTTACAGATGATCAAGGATATGTAATCTTGCCAGGCTCACCAGAATCTGTTGAAAGTTACGAAATTACCGTTTCAAAAACAGGCTATTCTTCTGAACAAACCTATGGAGTGACAGCTGAATTGCCAAGTCCTGAAAAACCACATGCTAGTGTTTTTGAAAATCAAACAACTAATATTAGTTTTGCGATTGATGAGTTTGGCACAATGATAGTGGGTACAGTATATAACGTATATGATGATTGGTGGAGTACTGCTTGGAATTACAGGAAAAAAATAACATTTGATAATACTGCCTCAAGTGAAAATTTAGACAATGTCCCTGTTTTAATAAAACTATATTCAGATAATATTGATTATGCAAAAACAAAAGATAGTGGCGAAGACATTAGGTTTGTAGATAGTGATAATGTAACAGAATTACCTTATGAAATAGAAGACTGGGACGAATCAGGATATTCATATGTGTGGGTAAAAGTTCCACGAATAAATAAATATTCTAATGTAGACTATATATACATGTACTATAATAATAATTCAGCCATAGACAATCAAGATAAATTATCTGTATGGGATAATGGTTACGGTGTAGTTTGGCATATGGAAGGACAAGGTTCTGCGATGGCCGATTCTTCGGGTAATAGATCCGATGCTTCTTTGTTGCCTACCTGGACATGGAATTCTGGAGGAGCTGTATCTGACACCCTATATATGCAAGCACATGATCCATATAATGGTGTTTTGCCAAAGTCAACCGGTATAGGAGATGGGAGCGACTGGACAATTAATTTTTGGGTTGCAGGAGTTTCTTCTGCACCGTGGTCAAATCAATCTGACCAATTTGTTATCACATCGGGACGCTGGACTGGATTAACTATTGGTAGTCAAGGCAACCCACCTGAATCATATATTGAATATACAGATTACAATAATGATGCAAAAAGGAATAGTGATAAAACAAAATTTGGTAATGGTGGATTCGATTTATATACCCTATCAATGGACTGGGATGGGGGGGGTTCTAGCGAAGCCAGGTTTAGGATATACAAAAATGGAAATTTAGAAGATACATTTGATGAAAATCAAGACCCTAGTCCAAACACAATATATTTAGGAACAGAAGCTGATCTTTGCCAATCAGGTACTTTTGTTGATGAATTTAGAATATCCACAAATGTAAGGAGTAGTAATTGGATAAGATTTCAGTACTGTTCAATGACTCAAAGCTGTATAACAATTGGTGGTGAAGAGGACAAGGAAGATAAAAAATCTGGATCATATATAATAAGTAATATAGATTTTAATATGAGAGGTAATAAAATAATTGGTTATGATTCTGATGAATTACCTGTATATAAAAACGCCGAAAGTAGCCACTCAACTGGCTATGATGGATTGATTGAAATACCAAATTTAGAATGGGACTCATATAGTTTTAGTTTACCCATAAGCTCAGTATATAATATATCTGAAACAACACCGACACAACCATTAAACTTGTTACCAGCCAGTACAACAGTTATTACATTAGGCCTTTCAGCTAAGGCAAATCATTCTGCATTAATTACTGTCAAAGACATAAACGAAGTGCCTATTGATAGTGTAAATGTTCATCTATATACCACTAATCCAAGCTATGATGAAATATTAGTTACTAATGCTTCTGGACAAGTATATTTTACTCCTTGGATTGAATCTGAAACTTTTCTTAATATAACAGCTAGCGGTTATGAAAACTACTCTGACACCTTTGAACTCTCTGGTTACCATATTGAAGAAATAATAATGACAATACCATGATATATATCAAAAAAAACAAATCAGGTGTAACATTGGTTGAGCTCATAGTTGCTCTAAGTATTTTTGTTGTGGCTAGTGTAGTAATTTGGTCCTTTATTACAAACTCATACAAAATACAAAATTTTACTTTTGAACAATCATCAGCAATAACAGAAGCTAGAAGAGGTGTAGAAACCATGGTAAAAGAATTAAGAGAAACTTTGCCTGGTGATAATGGGTCATATCCAATTGAATCAGCTAATCCTCAGGAACTAATCTTTTATTCTGACTTTGATCGAGATAATGCAATTGAGAAAGTTCACTACTGGTTGGATGGGAGTGAGTTTAAAAAGGGAGTAATAGAAGCTAGTGGTACTCCCCTAACTTATGATCCACTAGACGAGGAAATACAAGTAATTTCACAATATGTTAGGAATAATACAACCACGGTTTTTACTTATCGCGATTCTGACTATACGGAACTAGCAACACCTGCAGATCCAAACAGTATTAAATTAGTTAATGTATTTTTAAATATAAATGTATATGAAGATCGGACGCCTTTTAATTATGAACTTGAGTCTGATGTTACTTTAAGAAATCTAAAAGAAAATTTGTAAAAAAATCCTTACCCAGAAAAGAAAATTCTGAATAAGGATTGATAAAAACTGTTGTTATTTATTTAGCAATCAAAAAATTATAAATTGGCTTCCAAAATCTTTGCGAAAAAATAATTTTACACAAAAATTTTATACCCGCACCGAGACCTACAACGAGACCTGCACCGACAATCAAATTTATGTCAAATATACAACAAGAAAATAAAATAAATATTAAAAAACAGATCCTTCGGCTCCTAACGACCAACAAAGTCGCTCAGGATGACATTAAAATTAAAGGATCCATATTAATAATGACGCTGGTATTCACAGCAATTTTTACTGTGACAACTGTTGGTTTGGCTGGAATGGTTAGTTATCAAAATAGATTGGCTAAACAAAAAGTAGCCTGGCACAATGCTTTAAATATCTCTGAGGCTGGTATTAACTACTATAGATGGCATTTAGCACATGCCCCAGAAGATTATCTTAATGATGTAGGAGTTCATGACTATACAGATCCAGAAGCTGGCACTTTAGGACAATATAATTTAGAAATTACTGCCCCTTCTTCTTGTTCTAGTGTTATTTCAATAAAATCAACTGGTTGGTCTACTGACTATCCAGATACAAAAAGAATTATACAAGCTGAATATGGTTTAGCTTCTATGGCTTCTTTTGCTTTCATTACTAATTCAGATGCTTGGTTTGGTGATACTGAAGTTCTACACGGACCAGTGCATTCTAATGGCGGTATCCGAATGGATGGTATTAACGATTCTTTAATGACGTCAGCTAAAGAAACATATACTTGCCAAGCTCATCATTCATGTGATCCACCAGAAATTAAAGACGGAGTTTGGGGAACAGGAGAAGATCAAAACCTTTGGGAATACCCGACATCAAATGTAGATTTTGATATGTTAACAGTAGATCTAAGTGCTTTAAAAGATATCGCTGAGACATCTGGTATATATTTACGACAACAAGGATTAGGTTACAGATTAAATTTTAAAGCAGACGGCACGGTTGATGTATATAAAGTAACTAAATTAAAAAATAATGTTTGGTATTATGGCATGGATGGCGACTGGCACCGAGGATCATGGGATATTGACCGTCAAAGCTTTGAAGCCAATTATTCAATACCTTCTACTTGTGGTATAATATTTGTAGAAGACAATGTGTGGGTAGACGGAATTGTAAATACCAGAACAACTGTGGTGGCTGCAAAAATACCAGAAGTGCCAAACAATAGAAGAACCATAATAATCAATGACGATATAACATACCAAACAAAAGATGGCAGTAATGTACTAGGATTAATTGCTCAACAAGATATAATTGTTCCCCTTTATGCAGCACCAGATGATTTGGAAATAGATGCAGCGATGTTAGCTCAAAATGGTTCTGTATATAGACCATATTACTATTATCCTTGGCCATACTATTTACGTGACACTATTACAACATACGGAACAATAATTACAAATCAAGTTTGGACATGGAGTTGGGTCAATGGCAGCGGACAAACAATTTCTGGATACGAACACACCAATACAACATATGACCCCAACTTAAACTATAACCCACCTCCTGGATTCCCAACTTATGGTGAATATAAATTCCTACAATGGGAGGAAGTAACAGAAAAATAAAAAAACATGGCTTTTTTCAGTACAAAATTTAATTCTTTTGGTTTAGACATCTCTGATGGTACTTTAAAATTGGTTGAATGTGATAAAAGCTTTAAAGGAACTGCTGTTAAAGCCTGGGGAGTATCTAAGCTTGATCCAGAATTAATAGAGAACGGTGAAATTCGAGACACAAAGAAAGTGGCCATGGAAATAAAAAAGCTTGTAAAAGAGGCTAGGGGCAAGGTTGGTACTAATTATGTTGTAAGCGTTCTTCCTGAAAGTAAAACATTTATTAAACTACTTAAACTTAAAAAACCAAAAACAAGAGGCAAACTGAGTAATGATCAAATACAAAGCCTTATTAACAACGAACTTCCTAATCATATTCCTGTTGAAATAGAAGATTTACAATACGATTTTCAGTTAATAGGTAAATCTGATGAAACATTAAAAATTTTAGTTGGTGCAGTACAAAAAGATATTGTGAAACAATATGTTGAAGCATTATCTTTTGCAGAACTTAAAATAACAGCATTAGAAATTGAAGCCCAATCAATTGTTCGTGCAATTTTTAAAGACCATAAAATCACAAAACCAATTTTCCATAATTTACCAACACGGAAGAATAAGAAACACAAAACAAATAATAATCAACTAACAATAATTGTTGATCTAGGAGCCAATAGATCTAGTTTAATTTTCTGGCACCGAAAAGCTATTCAGTTTACTTCAACACTAGAAATTTCAGGTAACAGAATAACCAAAAAAATAGCAAAGAAGCTAAATATGAGCCATGAAAAAGCAGAAAAAGCCAAACATGTTTGTGGTTTAGATAATAAAAAAGCAAAAGGAGAAATCGCCAATCTTATCTTAGAACCTTTTGATAATTTGTTGGATGAAATAAATAAAAATATAAACTACTATAAAAGAACGACTCCCATTGATTTAAAAGAAACTAAAATATTACTTGCAGGAGGAGGATCTAATTTAACTGGCTTAACAGAATTTATAAAACAAAAAACAAAAGCCCAAGTCGAATTGGCTAATCCGTTAACTAATTTAAATTTAGAGAAAAACATAATTCCTACAAAACATATAGCTGGCCTAACAAGTGCAATTGGCTTATCTTTGCGTCATATTATTGAAGACATATAAATAGTAAACATGATTACATTAAATTTAGCAACAAGTAAAATAAAGAAAAAGATATCTAGAGAGATAATATTTTCTTTAGTCAAAGATGTACTTCTACTCATCCTTTTTGCTGTGCTTACTAATGCAACCTTCATATTTATATCTCACGAAATGTTAAACAAAGATTTTGAAAGGATTAAAAATCAAAAAAATTTAATACGTATGCACAATCAACCTTTTAGTATAGAGGTTGCTGAAATTAATAGGCGGATGACAAAAATTAATAAAATACAAGGAGCATATACTAAATGGTCTGAAATAATAATTAAACTAAATAGAATTATTCCAAAAGATGTTAAAGTCTCAAATATGGAATTTGATAAGGAAAAAGATAAATTCCTTATTTCTGGAACAGCAAAATATCGTCAAGACTTTCTAAACTTAAAAGAAAGCCTAAAAAAATCAAATATTGTCTTTGACATATCTTCCCCATTGTCCAACTTACTAAACCAAGAAGATTTAAATTTTTCTTTAACCGGTAGTTTAACCGCAACAGAAGATGAATAACAAAAAAATATACAATTTACTTAGAACATTCGGGGTCCAGGTCTCTACTCTTTTGGTTTTGGTTATAATACTAGCATATATTGTTCTTCCTTCTATAAAACATATCAACGAACTCAGTAATCAAATTTTTGCAGAACGTACTAAATTAGAAGAGCTATACCTAAAAGGACAGAGTTTAAAAAGATCAACCGAAGAATATCGTAAAATTAAAAATGAAATTAGTGAATTAGAGAATATTTTTATAAACGAGGAACAAGAATTAAATTTAATTACACAACTTGAGACTCTTGCTAGTGAAACTAATGTAAAACAAGAATTAAATATAAAAGAAAATGAAAAAAATACAGATAATGAAAAAATGTATATTGCTTTAAATATAAGAGGTCAATATACAGACATAATTAAATATATAGAGGAAGTTGAGGCCTTGGACCTATATATCAATTTTGATAAAATTAGATTTTCTAAAAACGCACAAGGTAAAACTAGATACGAACCTACATCTGTAGACCCAATAAATCCAACCATTAGTTTAATACTTGATGGATATGTAAATTATTGGATAAGTAAATAAAATATGAAATTACCCGCACTTACAAGATATATATACTATATATCAATAGCATTAATAATATTGGCCCTTGGCTTAAATATCAGTTTTTTGTATAATGATTTTTACAAGACAGTTGCTCAAGTGGAAATAGTATATATGTTAAGTGGCCAAGTATCTTTTGAGGTTGTTAATATTAACCTATGGAATGATATTGAAAAAAATATTGAATATAAAAAATCATCTGTTTTAAAAACAGATGAAATATTAAATAATCCTTTTTCTAGTTTTGATGAGACAACAATAGAATAATAAATTACGGAGCCATTTTCCTATACTTTTCAACCAATTCTAATAATTTCCCTACAAAATACTCAATTTCATCTTGGGTGTTTTCTTTTCCTAAGCTAATCCTTAAACTACCATGTGACTCCTCGTGAGACAGCCCTAGAGACATTAAAACATGTGATGGCTCTAAAGACCCAGAAGAACAAGCAGAACCTGTTGAAACAGCTATACCAGCCATATCAAATCCTAACAATAATGCCTCACCTTCTACTCCAACAATACTAACATTTAAGTTATTATCTAATCTTTGTTCTAAACTTCCATTTAATTTTACATTATTGATCTTTTTCTGAATTAATTCCCAAGTATAATCTCTTAATTTCCTTATTTTCTCATTATCTCTAGCTTTAATTAATTCAATTGCTTTACCTAGGCCAACAATTCCTGGTACATTCAAAGTTCCTGGTCTAATTTTAAATTCATGATGACCACCATGCTGAATTTTTTGAATTTTAGTTCCTTCTTTAACAAACAAAACACCGACACCTTTTGGTCCGTAAATTTTATGACCAGACAGGGACAATAAATCAACATTTAATTTTTCCACGTCCATATCAAGATAATTTGTAGTCTGCACGGCGTCTGTATGAAATATTATGTTTTTATCTTTAATAATCTCCCCTATTTCCTTTATTGGCTGTATGGTTCCAATCTCATTATTGGCATACATAATTGAGACTAAGACAGTATTGTCTTTTATTTCATTCTGAACATCTTTAACTTGGATTATTCCATCTGCCTGAGGTTTAACATATGTAACCTCCATACCCTTCTTTTCTAGATACTGACAAGTTTCTAAAACGGATGGGTGTTCAATTGATGTTGTGATAATATGATCTCCTTCTTTAACTATTCCTTGAATAGCAATATTATTAGATTCTGTTGCTCCAGATGTAAATATGACTTCTTCTGGTTTACAATTTAAAAAATTACTAATCTTTTCTCTTGAATCTTCAATAGCTTTTGATGCCTCCTGGCCGAAAGAATGTAACGACGAAGCATTACCAAACACATCACAAAAAAAAGGTTCCATGGCTTTTAAAACCTCTTTATCAAGTTGTGTAGTAGCTGCATTGTCTAAATATATCTTTTGCATAAAATCTTATACATTTTGAACTTCTTTAACTTCTGGTATATGTTCTTTAACTGTTCTACCAATACCGTCTTGTAATGTAACCTGACTCATTGGGCAACCAACACAAGCACCTTGTAGGCGTAACTTTAATACACCTGTTTCTTTATCAAAATCTACAAATTCAACATCTCCACTGTCCATTTTAAGGTGTGGGCGAACTTTTTCTAGTTCTGCTTTAATTTTATCTATAATCATAAGCAATGTCATCCTGAACGACCTTTAATGTCGTTATGAGTGAAGGATCTGTTTTTTATTTTAATAAATCCTTAAACTCAGGATTTGTTAATTTCTTTTTTATTATAATGTCATTCTGAATGAAACAAAGAATCTTTTTAACAAACAGCTCCTTCGTCGTTGCCCTATCGGGACACCTCCTCAGGATGACAACTTAATACGATAATCCTCTACTGCCTCTTTTAGACCATCTACTGCTAAAACCGAACAATGTACTTTTGGTTTTGGTAAACCACCCAAAGAATCTGCTACATCTTGTTTTGTAATTTCTAAAGATTCTTTTATTGTTTTATCTTTAACTAAATCTGTTAACATTGAAGTTGAAGCTATGGCTGCTCCGCAACCAAGTGTTTCAAACTTAATATCCTCAATAATATGGTTATCAATATTATCTGAACCATCAGATTTAACTTTTAAATATATTTTCATCATGTCTCCACATACAGGATTACCAACTTCCCCAACACCAGAAGCATCAGGGATTTGGCCCTGATTATGTGGATTCTGAAAATGTTCTAAAACCTTATTTGAATACATATTTTTTTTAGTAGTCATCCTGAACGACCTTTAGTGTTGTTATGAGTGAAGGATCTGTTTATTATTCCAATAAATCTGGAAATAACCATTTATCTGATAAATCCTTAAACTCTGGATTTGTTAATTTTATTAAATTACTGTTTTTAATTCAAGTTTATTCTACACAAACAGATCCTTCGTCGTCGCCCTATCGGGACTTCTCCTCAGGATGACATTACCTTAATACCTTAATTACATAAATTATTGTCTTCAAAACATTTTATCTCTTTACACTTACAATTGTCAACCTTTTGACCTTGATCATCATAAAATTCAAACCCTGAATAGTTAATTATCTTGTAATATCCGTTCTCACATAGATATACTATACGAGTGTTAGGCAAACCACACTGAAAAGGTTTATCCAAATCCACTACAACTAATTTATCCATTTCTTCAAAAACTTTATCTAAATTATTAAGTGTTGTATAAAATTCATTAAACATCTTATTTTTTGAATTTTGAACAGTAGCAACAATAACAAATTTATCATCTGATACTTTCTGCCATTCTGTAGAGTTTAAAACATTAATACTTTTTATAACTGAATTGTAATATGCGTCTAAAGAATTTTCAAACTCCTCTGATTCAACACCTAGTTCTTTATAATCTAATCTAGCAATAAAAAATACATTACTATTTTCCACTAATCTATCCATTAAACTAACTGCTTGCATTAAATTTAAATCTTCAGTTTTTTCCTGATCTCCTAATTGATATATTATCTTTGATATTTCTCTCCTGTCTTTAATTGCTGAAGCAATAAATCCATCTGGATTAATTTTTACTTCTACATTTTTCTCGGGATTAGGATTATTATCACTATTCTGCCAAACTATTGTCTTGTTAATTAAAAAAACAAAAACAACCAAAACTATGGCTATTAAAGCCACAGATGCCAAAATCTTTTTTAGAACATGGTTTTGATTTGACATATTTTCGTTTTCGTATTATATTATAATTATACTTGAACATAGACATATTGTCTATTTTTTTACTAACTAAATGTATACTTTAAATATATGGCACATAGAAAAGCCCAAAGTTCTACGAGATTAGGACGAGATTCAAACGCACAAAGACTTGGTGTTAAACTTTATGAAGGACAAACAGCTAAAGCTGGTGCTATTTTGGTTCGCCAACGTGGTACAAAATTCCATCCTGGTAAAAATGTATCAAAAGGAAAAGACGACACTTTATTTACAATAAAACCTGGTAAAGTTCATTTTTATAGACGTAAAAAAACTAAATTTGATGGAAGTTTACAATGGACTAAGTATATTTCTGTTATAGAGAATAAAAAATAGTACTTCGTAATATTTTCAGCATTCGCTCAAAAATAAAAATAAATTTTTATTTCATTCACTCATTTAAAAATAACTAAAAACTATGCCTAACTCAGCTAAACGTGCCCGCGACAAACAGATGGCTAAAAAGAAAAAAAAGAAAAAACGTGGGTCAAAGAAATAACAAAAAACCAATTAATTAATAATCGGTTTTTAGTTTGTACATTATCTTTTTACACAAGCCTTTACAAACTCCCTAAACAATGGATGTGGTACTAACGGCCTGGATTTAAACTCTGGATGAAACTGAACACCTACCATCCATGAATGATCTATAACTTCTACTATTTCAACCAAATCTCTTTGTGGATTTATACCTGCAACACGCAAACCTTTTTTCTCAAATCTATCTTTGTATAGATTATTAAATTCATATCTATGTCTGTGCCTTTCAGAGATCTTATCTGTCTTATATGCTTTAAAACTTAAAGATTCTTTATTTAATTTTGCAGGACAAGCACCTAAACGCATTGTTGCCCCATAATTTTTATTTTTGAGCGAATGCTAAAAATATTGCAAAGCACTATTTTTTAGAGATATTGATAGCGATAGTGACTTCTTGTCCAGAGACAGTGATTTTGAGTCTATGATCCCCAACCTCTTTAGGGTGATCTGATATCTTAAACTTATATTGTTTTAAATCCACATTATATTTCTTTTTTATTAATTCTACTATTTCTTTATCTGATATGGCAGCAAAAAGTTTGCCTTTATCAGAAGCCTCCTTTTCAATATTAATACTTTTGTTGTCAATCTTGTGTAATTCACTTTTAACTTTATCTTCTTTTTTGTTTTTAGTTTTTTCTATCACTTCTAATGCTTTAATTTTTTCTGGAGTTGCTGTTGTAGCTAATTTTTGAGGAATCAAAAAATTAAGAGCGTGCCCATCTGACACCTGCTTAATTTCCCCCCTCTTGCCTAGTTTATCTACATTTTTAAGTAAAATTATTTGCATATTTACCCCGTCAAATAAGATTTGAGTCTATTTTTTAAAAACATTTTACCGTAGAAGGTTTTTAGATATTTCTCACGATGTGTTGCGTTGGGTGAATTATTGTGATAAAATTTCTAATGCTCTTTCTAACTGAGGGTCCCTTCCTTCGTTCCAATCCTCTTCTGTTAATTCAACTTCTTCATCGGGCGTAACGCCTTGACCATCAATTTGATGATTATCTGGAGTTAACCAACGAGCAACTGTAAGTTTTAATGAAGATCCATCTTCAAATTCCTCTAAAGCCTGCACAGACCCTTTACCAAAACTTTGACTACCAATTATTTTAGCCAGATCATAATCTTGTAATGCGCCAGCAACAATTTCTGAAGCAGAAGCTGAACCTCTGTTAATTAAAACTACAGTTTGAAAATCTTTTAATTCTGACGATCCATTAGCAAGATGTCTATTAACATCATCTTCACCATAATCTTCACTTACAACAACTTCTCCATTATTTACCCAATGAGAAGCAACATCTACAGCCTGGTTAATATATCCACCCGGGTTACCACGCAAATCAAGAACTAGACCATCTGGATTAGCTAATATGATTTCATTAATGGCTTTAATCAGTCTTGCATTTGTATCTTGATTAAAATGTGTTAATTCAATAACTACAATCTTTTTATCATCTTTTTCTTTCATTGTCCATGAAGCTGATATGATTTTAATTGTATCTCTAGTAATACCAATCTTCCTGTATTCAGCTTCTCCGTTCCTTAATACAGTTAAAACAACTTTAGTTCCCTTTTCCCCTCTTATTCTATTAACAGCTTCCTCAATTGAAATTCCTGTTGTATCATAATCATCAATAAAGAATATTCTATCGCCTGGTTTTAACCCAGCTTGCTCAGCTGGAGATTCTGGTAATGGAGATACAGCAATTAAACGACTATCACGAATACCGATTTCACATCCAATACCTTCAAATCTACCTTTTAATTCTTCTTGAAACTCTTGAGATATTTTTGGTTCAAGAAATACTGTATATGGGTCTCCTAGTGAAGTTGCTAAACCTATTAATGACCCATAAAAAAGTTTAGGTTCTGGAACAGGACGATCTATAAACTCAGATTGAATTTTATTCCAAACTCTCCAATAGATTGAAAAATTAACATCTTTTTTGAAAAAATCTGGTAATTCTTTTCCTTTATCAACAACTTTACCATATTCTTCATTTGTTGTTTCTGTAACAACAGTTACATTTCCTTCTCTACGACCAACTGAACGCCCAAAACTAAAAACAATAACTATAGCTATGATAATTAAAAAAAGAACAAAGATTTTGTACATCTTGCTTTTTTTAGGCTGAACGCCATAGTTTTGATATTGTAAGTCTGGATAACTCATTTATTAAATTATAACACAAAAAATAAAAAAATAAAAATTGATTTTTTTAACCAAATCTGGTAGATTATATGCATATGACAATAGTACACAGAAGAATACTATACATCTTCTTTTTCATTGTATTCTTCATAACTGCCCCCTTAGTTATTATGTGGGCGCAGGGATACAAATTTGATTGGAATAATAGATCCTGGCAAAAGACAGGTGTTTTGTTTTTGGAAGTTAAACCTAAAAATTCTGATGTATATTTAAATAATAAATTTTATGGTCAAGAAACATCTGTACGTATTAAAAACCTTTTGCCAAACGAATATGAAGTAAAGGTTACTAAAGAAGGATATATTCCTTGGATCAAAAAATTAAATATATATCCATCTATCACAACCTTTGCCCAATATGTACGGTTATTTAAACAAGACTTACCAACCATTAATCTTTCTAGTAAAGACATATTAAAATGTTCTGAGATGGAAAATAACGAAATTGCATTAATAACAAAATATGAAGAAGAGATACAATTACAGATTTTAGACTCAAAAGATCTAGACTCTTCTGGTTTTCCAACAACCCAAACGATAACAAACCTTGATGTAAATCCTGAAAATATTTTTCTAAGCCCAAGCTTAGAAAAAGTTTTAATAGAAAATAAAAATAGTTGGTTGATTATAGACATAAATAGTAAAGAAACAATAAACTTATCTAAGTTTATAGATTTAAAGATCAATAACCCAGTATTTGATCCAGATAATTCAGATATCTTTTATGCTTTATCTGACAATGGATTAGAAAAAATTAATAGTATTGTGCCTAGCAAATCGACTTTAATTAAAGATGATATTATTAGTTTCTATATTGATAATAATGATTTATTCTATATTAAAAATAGTTCTAATAACCTAGAGCTTATTCAGACACGTCTTTCTAACCCAGATAACTCAGAAATATTAAGCACACTACCTTTTTCATCTACATATACATTTTATCCAGCACCAAATAATATATTAAACTTAATTGATGAAAAACATCAAATATTATATATCTTTGATCCTGATACAAAAATATTCCTAGACAAAAAAATCATTATCCCTGAAGTTAAATACTTAGCATGGCATGAGGATATAGATTCATTATTATTTGCTAATGACTATGAGATATGGACTTGGCAAAAAAGAGATGATAAATACACAAAAAACCTGATCACAAGATTAGGTACAAAAATAAATCACTCACTTTGGTTTACATTTGATACTCATCTAATATTCTTAACAAACCAAGGTTTACACATTACAGAAGTTGTAAGTGATGATAATAATGTGATTAAATATGAGAAGATTAAAAACAGTGAAAAAGCTTTTTTAAACAAAGATGGCAATATGTTGTTTTGGCTAACAGAAAAAGGTATTTATCAAAGCGAGATACAATAAATATATTAATTAAAAAACAGAGCTTGATTAAGCTCTGTTTTTTGATATTCTACTAATCCACCTTTATTTTCTCTAAAATATCTTTTAAATCCTCTTCTGGTGGGTTATTAACAATAGAATGAATAGAGCCACCATTATCCCCTTCAAAACGAGGTAAAATGTGTATATGCAGATGATCAACTACTTGACCAGCATATTTACGCATATTTATACCAATATTTAAACCTGCTGGTTCTAATGTCTTCTCTAAGTGTTGACTAATTTTTTTAACTGCTAGAAAAAGGTTATTAACATCATTATCTGGTAAATCCATCAAAGTTTCTAAGTGTTTTTTAGGAATAACAACTGTATGTCCTTTGGTTGATGGATTAATATCTAAAAAAGCATAAACGCTCTCGTCTTCATAAACTTTATGAGATGGAATCTCTTGATTAATGATTTTACAAAATATACAGTCCATATATTTATTCTTCTTCCACTTTGTTTTGTGAAAGTTTAGTTATTAATAATATAAACCCAAAAATGAATATAAATATCAAAAGAATATTCAAATCAAAATGATTAGAAACAAAACCTTCTTTGATTAATTCTAATCCAAAAAATATTAAAAAAGCAATTAAACTGAATATAAAAATTAATTTAAAAATATTATACATAAAGAATTATACTAATTATTCTAATTATACTAATTGACCTAAATAAACCCTAATACCCAATAACCAATTTTCAAAACATTTTTTATTTTTAGTTTATTTGGGTTTAGTTATTATCTAGAATAATTAGAGTAATTAGGTTAATTAGAATAATTTATCTAATTATTTTCTTCACATAACTTTTAATCTGCTGCAAAAGATTATCTACACTTAACCTGTCTTTATACAAAACAATTTTAATATTACTTATAGAAATTACTTGTTTGTTTTCTTCAACTGTAGATGCAGAGATCAACCAACGCATAACTGAGCTATTTTGATAAATATTTTCTAAATTGAATTCTGCTTTTCCGATTTTTGATTCACCGTTTTTTTCAATTTCTTGAATATCTTCTAACATCCATATCCACTCATCTTTTTTAACTTGTGGTCCAATCTTAAATTCTTCATTATCTGGTTTAATATATTTAACCTCTATCTCAGCTGAATTAAAATATTGTGGTACACGAATATCAAAATATACTGGACTGGCTGCAATGTCTTGAAAACATTCATTATTAACTTTTTTAATTGGCCACAGCCTATCTCCTGGGGACAATTCTGTAATCATTGATTCTTTATTACAAAAATCATAATTAATTTCTAATTTTTCTCCTGGCACAAAATCTAAAACAAATAGCCAGATCAAGGCAACCAATATTATTAATATTAAAAATATTCTTAAAATCTTCATATATTTTTAGCAAAATATTCTGTATCAGATATTACTTTAAATAGTATTCCTCCTGCATTAATCTCTTGAGAATCAACTATTTGTAATCCATATGGATTAAATTTATTTTCATTAAAATATTCTACATTAATATCCTTAGAACGATAGAAAAACCAAACATCTGTAAATTCTATTAATACCTTAACAGATTTTAATTCATCTCCGTTTTGCGGAATAATTAAATGTTTTCTTTCAGGAAAAACTACTTTATCGTTTGAAACATCTGTTAAAATTATATCATCTGGATGAGTCTTACTTAAAATATCTTTAGCCTGTATACGATATTGTAACAAATTATTCTTTATCTGCACTAAAGATTCTGGTTTTTTAGAATATATCATATTTAAAGAAATACATAAGATAGATAACATTAATACGACAACCAAAGCTCTATTCCATATCTTTTTCTTTAACTCCCACAATTTTACAAACAAAAAACCAACAAATGGTAATGCAAATATATATATTGGTAAAAAGTATCTTACATAGGAAGAACCAACACTAACCAATTTGGGATCTAAACTGTCTTGAAAAAACCAAGATCCATAGTAAGTTAAAATGAAAATTGAAGACATTAAAAAAAACCAAAAATACATTTTTTGTTTTTTTGTTTTTTCAGATTTAAAAAACCAAACTAGACCGAGGATAAATAACAGGATGTGAAAATAGAATAAATGTATAAAATATTTATATATCGAATGAGCTACTATTACTCTTGGATGAAATCCAAATGGTAATAACATTGCTTCAAATAAACCAATTTGTTCAGCATGTGAAATCTCTTCTAAATTTTCACTAACTACCCTTGAATAACCAGTAGCTAGATATGATCCATACATTGCTTTGTTGTTAGCCAACACCGGAACAAAACAAAGAATAAATATTATTAAACTAATTAATAAATATTTCCACTTTATTTTTTTAAAATTAAATCCTAATATTATTAACACTATCAATAACACCCATACAATCTCTGATGTACGTGTAATTAAAGACAAGCCAAAGAACAATCCAGTTAATACAGAATAAATATACTTGCCCCGTGGCGTAGCTTTACTGGGTTTATTCTTTTCGGCATAAAAGAGTTTTAAAAGAAAATATATACCACCTAACAACAGACTTAAAAACAAAACATTGTGAAACATTGTGCGTGAAGCATAATATATGAATCCCGGAAATATAAACATTAATATCGCAGATATTAATGCTATTTTTTTATCAAAAATCATTCTGACGATTCCATAAAAAAACAAAACTCCAATAATTGCAAATATTGGAGTTAAAAATGGAATTACAAATTTACTAAAAACTTTAGCTATTGAACCATAAATTAATATTATTCCTTGAAAAGTTCCTAATGTAACTTTATCATCTAAAGGTTTTGCCCAACGAGGAAAAACTACTCCATTGGCTACTAGATTATATGGCTCTATATAGTACATCTTATTCTCATCTACAAATATATTTGTAAAATGAAAATTCATTACTTCATCAGGGGTATTAAACCTCATTCCTATCTCATCCATTGAAATATCACTCTGTATTATCTGAGATAAGGGTAAATATGAATATATTACAAAAAAAACTACACAAAAAGTGCCTAAAATTACTTTTATTTTATTTTTCTTTAACCATTGCATATATTTATATTATACCTATATATTTTAGTTTAAAGCAAAAAGATCCATTATGTTAGTGGATCAATTTGTCTTTGGAAGAAAATTGTCAATGTCGCTTTTAATATCGACATTAACAGGGCTGAAATCCCAACTTACAAGATTCATTCCTTTTGATATTTCCTCCAAAACATATTCGGGGGTTTCAGGTCTAATTAAGTGTAACAACAGACCCAATTCCCCTATTTTGTTTTCCATTTTTTTACTCCTTTTTTTGTTTTTTTCTTTTTTTTTGTTAATATAACCATATACAAACATATGAATAAAATCAAGTTTTTGCCAATTCTGGGCATTATATTCCTAGTAACCATCTTAAACATCTTTTTAATTAAAAGTGTTGTTTTGGGCGTTCTTTTTGGAATTATATATTTATCTGTTTTTTCATATTATCTTGGTAAAAACCTATTTTCTGAAAAAAATAAATGTTTTTCTTGGCTATTGGGTTTTGTTTTCCTTTTAACCCTAATTATCATCTGTGGGACAATAATATATTATACAATTGGACTATTTAACTGGAGTATTGCTGTTATTTTATTAGTACCACTGATTTGTATTTTTATTTTGCAAAAAAAACACGCTTGTCATCCTGAATCACCACACTGTCATCCTGAACTTGTTTCAGGATCAAGCAATGAAAATAGTAAAATGCCGAAACAAGTTCGGCATGACAAAAACAAAAAAACAAAATCTCTATATCTTCTGGACATAATCTATATTGGATTTATTATTTATTTATTTTGTATTTTATTCTCACATCAAACAAATAATTCTATTGTTTCTCCTTGGCAAGTCGTGCCTTCATATTTCTTTATCATATATTTTATTGCAACAGCATTGTTAATGTACAAGATATTCAAATTTCC
>JBDRGZ010000059.1:0-7687 GCA_043817345.1 Patescibacteria group bacterium | reverse complement strand
ATTATTTCTCCCGAGGAGTCGTAAATTTTCAGCGTTTTTCACGGGATCCTTCGACTCAAAACGACCAAAAAGGTCGCTCAGGATGACAAAATACCTAAATGAAAGTTACAGAAATTCAATTTACTCCTTGGGATAAAGTATACTGGTTTGATACATCAAACTCTTCTTTAGAAGTGGGCAATCAAGCCATTGTCCATACAGAACTTGGCATGGAAATGGGTTCTGTTGTTGGTTTTAAAGAAATAGATGAAGAAAAAACAAAAGGCAGAGAAATTAAAAAGATTGTTCGTAAGGCAAATTTTTTAGATTTAGAAAAAGTTTCTAAACGTAATGCGCAGAAAAAAGATGTTTTAAATGAAGTACGTCAATATGTTGTAAAACATAAGCTGGAAATGAAACTAACTGATGTGCACTTTTCTTTTGACGGTGGAAGGATGACTTTTGCCTTCATATCTGATGGTAGAGTAGATTTTAGAGAACTAGTTAAAGATTTAACAAGACATTATCAAAAATCAATTCGTTTTCATCAAATAGGTGTACGTGATGAAGCTAAATGTTGCGGAAGTATTGGTCCTTGTGGTAAAAAACTTTGTTGCCGTGCTTTTTTAAAAGAATTAGGGCAGGTAACAGGCGAATTTGTTGAGTGTCAGCAAATTGCACATCGTGGCGGTGATAGACTATCTGGTATGTGCGGAAGACTAAAATGTTGTTTAAGATTTGAACAAGACCTATATGTCGATCTAGCTAAAACTTTGCCACCTATTGGTACAAGGGTTAGAACAGATCATGGTAGAGGAGAAGTAATTGGTCATCATATATTAAAACAAAGTGTAAGAGTTAGAATTGATGGAAAGGATAGAACAATAGTAGAAATACCAATTAAAAAAGAAAATCAAGAATAAAGAAATCTCGTGGCCGGGATTTTTTGCTTTTTGTAGGAAATGGATATATAATGAGGATAGATAAATTAAATTCACCCTGTTAAATCCAGCAAGGCTGGAATTTTCACAGAGTGAAAATTATTTAACAGGGTAAAAACATATGTCTACAAAAAACAAACAAATACGAGTTGCAATTAATGGGTTTGGTCGAATTGGCCGAGCAGTTTTTAAATTTTTAGAAAATGATCCAAAAGTTAGAATTGTAGCTATTAATGATTTAACAGATAACACAACTCTAGCTCATTTATTTAAATATGATTCTGTTTTTGGAAAATATACTGGAGAAGTTAATAGTGATAACAAGAATATATATGTTAATGGGAGCAAATATCCTGTATTTGAAATTCCAGATCCATCTAAATTACCTTGGAAAAAATTAGACGTGGATGTTGTTATTGAAGCAACAGGGTTTTTTGTTAAAGATGGTTCAGCTAAAGCACATATTAAAGCTGGCGCTAAGAAGGTTGTAATTTCTGCACCTGCTAAGGGTGGTAATGTTCCAACTTACCTTATAGGTGTAAATGAAGATAAATATAAAGGGGAAGACGTTGTTTCAATGGCTTCTTGCACAACTAACTGTATTGCTCCTGTAACAAAATTAATTGATGAAAATTTTTGGATTAAAAAAGCTTTTTTAACAACAATTCATGCATATACTTCAACACAGAATTTAATTGATGGTCCACACAAAGATTTGCGTAGAGCTAGGGCAGCTGCCCATAATATGATTCCTACAACCACAGGTGCGGCCATTGCTGTAGCAGAAGTTTTGCCAAAATTAAAAGGTAAGTTTGAAGGTATAGCTATTCGTGTACCAGTTATTAACGGATCTTTATCTGATTTAGTGTTTGAGGTCAAGACAAGTGTAACAATTGCTAAAGTTAATTCTGTATTTAAAAAAGCAGCTAAAAGTAAAGCTTTAAAAGAAGTTATATCTGCTGTTGATGAGCCAATAGTATCAACAGATATTGTTGGTGACTCTCATTCGTCTGTAGTAGATTTGTCTTGTACTCAGGTTGTACAAGAGAAATTAATTAAAGTTTTTGCTTGGTACGACAATGAATATGCATATTCTAAGAGATTATCAGAGATGGTAGAGGTTGTTTGCAATAAGTCATCTTGAGCGAGGAGCCCCGCTAGGGCGACGAGTCGAAAGAACCAGAATTGAAAATAATCAGAAATATATGTACCCACTAAAATTAAAAAATATCAAAAATAACACGAGATCCTTCGGCTCCTAACAATCATAAGAGTCGCTCAGGATGACATTATTTGTCTATGCTTCCAAAAGGACCATACAATCCAAAAGATCATGAAGATGAGATATATACAGCTTGGGAACAAGGTGGTTTTTTTATGCCTGATGAAAATTCTAAAAAAGAACCTTTTACAATAATAATGCCACCACCAAATGCAAATGCACCAATGCATGCTGGACATGCAATTTTTGTAACCTTAGAAGATGTAATGATTAGATACCACAGAATGAAAGGCGAGCCAACTTTATGGTTGCCAGGTGCTGATCATGCAGGGTTTGAGACCCAAGTTGTTTTTGAAAAAAAACTTGAAAAAGAAGGTAAGTCACGATTTGATTTTGACAAAGACACGCTTTATAAAATGATGTGGGATTTTACGATGGAAAATAAAGACCACACATATAATCAATTAAAAAAACTTGGTGCATCGTGTGACTGGTCTAAACAAAAATTTACCCTTGATGAGGATATTATAAAAGAAGTTTATAAAACATTTAAAAAATTATATGATGATGAATTAATTTATCGCGGTGAACGAGTTATAAATTGGTGTACAAAACATCAAACTTCTTTATCGGATTTAGAAGTAGAACATGAGGATGAAAAAGGTAATTTGTGGTATATAAATTATCCTTTATCTGAGGATAAAAATAAATTTATTCAAGTTGCCACAACTCGTCCAGAAACAATGCTTGGAGATACTGCTGTGGCTGTTAATCCAGATGATAGGAGATATAAGAAATTAATTGGACAAAAAGTTGAACTTCCACTCACGGGACGACAAATTTTAATAATCGCAGACGAAGAAGTTGATTCTGAATTTGGAACAGGAGCAGTAAAAGTAACCCCAGCTCATTCCTCAGTTGATTTTGAAATATCAGAAAGACATAAATTAGAAATAATCTCAGTAATTGATCAAAACGGAAAAATGACAGATGAAGCAGGGAAGAATTATGCGGGACTCAAAGTAAAAGAGGCTAGAGAAAAAATAATTAAATATTTAGACTCTAAGGGTTTATTAGTTAAGACTGAAGAGTACACAACTCCAGTTTCAAAATGTTATAAGTGTAAGCGTGCAATTGAACCAATTATTTTACCTCAATGGTATTTGGATGTAGATGAGATGGCAAAAAAAGCAATTACTGCAGTTGAAAAAGGGGAGGTTGAATTTGTTCCCGCAAGATTTAAAAAAATATTTATGCACTGGATGAAAAATATTAAACCATGGAATATTTCTCGTCAAATTGTTTGGGGGATTAAAATTCCAATCAAATATTGTGAATGTGGGGAAATAATTGTTGATATTGATAATAAAATTACAGCTTGCCCAAAATGTGATTCACAAAAATTAACCCAAGAAACTGATACTTTTGACACTTGGTTTTCATCAGGACAATGGCCAATTATAACTTTGAAAACTCAAAATCTTTTAGATAAGTTTTATCCCACAACATTAATGGAAACTGCTTGGGATATTTTATTTTTTTGGGTCGCCAGAATGATAATGTTCGGAATCTATATGACTGGTAAAGTTCCATTTAAATATGTTTACCTCCACGGCTTAATGCGCGATAAAGACAGACAAAAAATTTCTAAATCAAAGGGAAATGTGATTGACCCGTTAGAAATTATTAAAGAGTATGGTACAGATGCACTGCGTATGGCTTTAGTTTTTGGTACGGGGCAAGGTAATGATGTATCAATGTCAATAGAAAAAATTGCTGCTCAAAAGAAGTTTGCAAATAAAGTTTGGAATGCTAGTAAGTTTGTTCTTTTACATTGTCATCCTGAAACGCTGAAGCGAAGCGGAGGCGTGAAGGATCCCGTGGATTTTAATACAAACCCGGATGACCAAAAAATTCTTGAAAAACTAGATAAAACAGTTAAACAAGTTACAATAGATATGGATAATTTTATGTTTCATGAAGCAGCTCAAAGTATTTATCAATTCTTTTGGTCAGATTTCTGTGATATATATTTAGAAAAAACAAAAACTCGTTTAGGAGAAGATGTAGGAGAAGATAAGGAATTAGCTCAATCTACTCTATATCAAATCCTCTCAACTAGTCTAAAACTATTACATCCGTTTATGCCGTTTATTACAGAAAAGATATGGAGTGAATTACCTAAAAAAGATAAAGAAATGTTAATTATACATAAATGGCCGGAATAATATAGTAATTATTTTTCAAAACATAAAATTTGGGAGGTTTATCATGGACAGTATTAAATATTTTTTTGATGTTTTGTCTGAAAAAATAGTTAAATTTCTTTATATGTTATTACTTTCTTTTATATTAATTCCTGTAACACAAGTGATTTATATAAAAGAAAAAGGCAATAAAGATAGTAATTTTCGACATTATTTTTTGTTTTTTATTGTAATCTTGTTTACAGCAGCTGTTACGGTGCTGTGTGCAATATGTATGATAAAAACATGTTCATTTTTTTTAGGCCATCTATGGTGATGGCCTTTTATTTGCATTATTTTTTATATATGTTAAGATACAATAATCACAAAAAAATAAATAACTTTAACAATACATTAAACAGGAGGTAAAAATGAAAAATTTAGTAAACCCCAGTGCTTTTCTAGTACATCCATGTTGGTATCCAGTTCAAGATGATTTGGTCCGCTGGCTATTTAATATTACACGAGGTCAGATGAAAAATTTTGATCATATAAGCCAATTAATACCAAAAATTTTTGGAAGTGTGCGTAGTCTAATTCGCGGTGAAAAAGAACCATACAATCCAGAATATACTTTTCTGCCATTAATTCCTTTTACTGATGATTTATTAATACATCCACGCAAAAGGAAAGAAGTTAATCAATCAATGATTAACTCCATGAACTGGACTTATGGTTGGATGAAACAAGAAAATTATTTAAAAACGGACAAGGTCATTTTTGGTCTTGGCGCTTACACCGCTGTTGCCAGCAAAAATGGAGAACTTTTTTATCCACCGCATTTAAATAATGGAGCAGATCCACTTAACTCGAATATTCAAATAGTCTCAGGAGACAAATTTACTGCGTTATTGGGTTTTCAGCAGATAAAAGAAATTTCTAAAAAACTTGATATTTCAAATCCAAGAATTTTATTTATTGGCGGAACTGGCACAACTGGTTCATTAATAATAAAATTATTATTAAGGGACGGATTTGATAAAAAAAGAATTAATTCGATTTCTAAAAAGCCAAATAAGGCAAAAGATTTCGAGAATGAGACTGGAATTAGTTGTTTTGTAAATAATGATTTTTCAGTAAAAAATACTCTTGAAAATTTTATTCATCAACATGATATTATAGTGATTGTTACATCAGGTAACCCAATGATTGAACCTGAATTTTTTACTAACAAAATCAAGGCAGTTGTTGATTTCACAATGCCAAGATTTTTAGTTCGTTCCGCTGAAAAATTAAATTACGAAAAAATATTCTATGTGGACGGAGGATGGGCAAGAATTCCATCAGACATGTTTTGTTATGGAGTGGATATTAATAATCCAACGCGCAGAATTGTTTATGCTTGTTTAGCAGAAACACTAATTGGGGCATTTCATCCGAAAACTGCCACAATGAAACATGATTTAGTAGGTGTTGATTTACTTGCACAAGCTGCTAATGAATTGGGCGTAACACTTGCCCCACCACAATTATTTTCCAACGCCATACAATATCCAGAAAGAAAGAAAAAATTTATTATATAATTTTTTCAATATTTTTCTAAAACCCCTAAAACATTTAGGGGGTTTTTATTTTACCGAAAATTTATGCTATAATTTATATACACATCAAAAATAAAAATTATGTTAACAATTCTCCCATTATTGAGTTCAATTTTTGTATTATTTTTAGGTTTACTAGTTTGGGGTAAAAATTATAAATCTAAAATGCATGTAATTTTTGGATTGATTTGTTTGTCTATTTCCATTTGGATGTTAGGAACATATAAAATGTTTTCCACCAATATACCAATGGAAATACTTCATTGGGATCGTTTTCTATATATTGGTGTAATTTTTATTCCAATCTTAATGTATCATTTTTCATTGATCTTTAGTGGTTGTGAAGAAAAAAATAAACTTTCTAGAAATCTTGGGTATTTAACTTCATTTATTTTTTTAGTATTAAGTCGCACAAATTATTTTATTAATGATGTTTTTCAATATTCTTGGGGCGCACATGCTAGAGCACAATTTTTACATCATTTATTTTTATTAACTTTTGCTATATATTTAACTTCTTTTTTTGTTGTAATTTTTAAATTCTATAAAAAAACAAACAATCCAATCAAAAAAAATCAAGCCAAATATTTATTTTTGGCTTTTTTTGTTTTAGCTTTTGCCTCGATTGAATTTTTGCCAGCTTATGGTGTTGGTGTTTTTCCAATTTTCTATCTTTTGGGTGTTGTTTTTACAATCATTACAGCATATTCAATCGTTGCCCACCATTTAATGGACATTAAGCTTGTTTTGCGTCGATCTTTTGCATATTTAGCCCCATTAATAACTGTACTTATTGGATATACTATAATCCAATACTTAATTAATTTATATCTACCAGAATGGGTAAGTATTGCTAATGTCATTATCTTTATTTTCTCTATTTTAGCTTTCATCCCTCTTAAGAATTTCTATTACAGATTGGCTAATAAATATTTCTTTTCTTCTTTGTATGACAGCCAAGAGGTATTAAGTGGTTTATCAGACAAATTACGTTCTAGTTTAGATACTAAAATAATTTGTAATTTAGTCTCTAAAACTTTGATTGATGCTTTTCGTGTCAAAGCTATTGGTATATTAATATTTAATGAGAAAAAAAATAAATATTTGGTTGAATGTAATCATGGTTTTCAGATTAAAGAACAGGCTGAATTTTCTAATGATAAGTTGTTGCAAGCAGATTTTGCTAAAGAAAACAAAATATTGATTGTTGAAGAAATTAGGAATAATTTGGATTACAAAAATGCCAAAAAAACCATTGATCTTTTAAATATATTGGGAGTAGAAATTTTAGCGCCATTAAATATCAAAGATGAAATGGTTGGCTTGATTGCTTTAAGTGAAAAAGAGTCAGGTGATATGTACAACAAAGAAGATTTAGAAATTTTGAGAGTTGCTGGTGCTCAAACAGCAGTTGCTTTAAAAAACTCCTTGCTTTATCAGGAATCACAAGCTTTTGCTGAGAAATTAAAGAAAGAGGTGAAACTCGCTACTCATGACTTACGAATTGCTAATGAACACTTAAAACAACTTGATCGAGCTAAAACAGAATTCATCTCTATAACCTCTCATCAATTAAGAACTCCTTTAACAGGTATTAAAGGATATTTATCAATGTTCTTAGAAGGTGATTTTGGTAAATTAAAGAAAGAGCAAGAAGAAGTGATGTTAGATGTGTTTAATAACAGTAATAGGTTGGTTAGATTAGTTAATATATTTTTAAATGTTTCGCGTATAGAATCTGGTAGATTGAAATTACAG
>JBDRGZ010000058.1:0-3830 GCA_043817345.1 Patescibacteria group bacterium | reverse complement strand
TTTTTATCTTCTCCAGCTGTTTTTGTTTTGTTTGCTGTTTTATTGGTTTTGTATTTTTCTTTAAAAAATCCTTTAAATGGGGTTTTGTTTTTAGCTGTGTATTTGCCTTTTGAAACATTTTTGTTAAAGTTTGTTCCTGAGGAGATATATGTTTTTGCTAGATTTGCTGGTGAAGGATTGATTGTTTTAATGGTTTTGTTGTTATGTTTTCAATATTTAACTGGAATAAGGAAGTTTAAGTATAGGAAGAGTGGGATTGATTTGATTGTTATTCTTTTTCTTGTAATTGGTTTAATTTCAATATTCTACAATTCAGTGGAATTATCTGTTGGGTTATTATCTCTACGACAATTATTGCGTTACGCTTTGGTTTTTTATTTAATAATATATTTAGGAGCTGATAAAAAATTTGTGCGTAAATTTGTAATTGTTATGGCTGTGGTTTTGGTTGTTCAAGCAGGTATTGGCTTATCTCAATTAATATTACCTCAGTCATATAGCAATTTTTTGTTACCTAGTAGCTCAGAGATATCTGTAGGAGGGGCTAGTTTAGATACAGGCAGTATAGGGTGGGATGCGTCTCAAAGAGTTTCAGGTACTTTTGGTAGATATGATAAATTAGGAATCTTTTTATCTTTCTTTTTAATTTTAGCTATTGGAATATTTTATTCTAAACATTCCACTCTTGTCATCCTGAACTTGTTTCAGGATAAAATTTTATGGTCTGGGATATTTTTAATTGGTTTATTAGCTTTAATTTTTACTTTTTCCAGATTATCTTGGTTGGGTTTAATTTTGGGTTTAATTTGGATAGGCATTATATTAAAAAAAGATAAAAAAATTATTGTTGGTTTTATTTTTGTTATTTTTATTTTAATTATATATTTTGGAATATATATCATATCAACAGGCTTTAATTTGCAGAGATATGAAGAAACTCCAAGCAGTTTAAGTTTACCTAAAAGAGTTTTACAATCTTTTTCAAAATATGAATTACAAAATAGCTATTATGGTTATGGTAGAATATTCTTTTGGGTAAATACTCCATTGCGTGTAGTAAAATATAGCCCATTGATTGGAGTAGGCCCTGGTACTTATGGGAGTGGGGTAGCTGCTAGTTTAAACCAATATCAGATATATGAGAAGTTTGGTATGCCGTTTGGTGTACAAGATAGATATGGACAGATTGATAATAACTGGATGAGTTTGTGGGGTGAATATGGGACTATTGGGTTACTGCTATGGCTTGGTTTGTTTTTTATGTTATACAGGGAAACAAGGAAGATATATTTAAATTCAAAAGATAATTTAACTAAAGGTTTAACTTTGGGTTTTATGGGTATATTAATTATTTATCCATTACAAAGCTTTTTTGGTCCATATTTTGAAGTTAGAACTATTTCTTTCTATTTCTGGACAACAGCAGGAATATTGATTGGTTTTAGGAAATAGGAGGGTGTGGATAATATGGTTGATTTTTAGTTAAAAAGTGGGTATTATTAGAATAATAGCTAATTCATTTTTAGTAGTATATGCTCCAAAAACTGAAACCACTTTTTGTGGATAAAAAATTAAAAGAAAAGAAAATGTATATTTTTTCTCCTTTAGAATTTAGGAGGGTTTTTAATGTATCTGAATACGCCAGTGGTTGGTTTATTAAAACTTATACACAAAAAGGTTTATTTAAAAAATTAAGAAATGGTTTGTATATTTTGTCAGATATTCCATATAATCATTATTTGATTGCTAATAAAGTATATAATCCTTCATATATTTCATTTGAAACAGCATTTTCTTTTCATAAAATAATTCCTGAGACAATTTACAGTATCACATCAGCTACTCCTAAAACATCAAGAGAGTTTGATGTTTTGAATAATCATTATGTGTATAGAAAAATTAAAAAAAATGTTTATACTGGTTATTCTGTTATAAAATATTTAAATGAAACAGTATTGATGGCTGAAGCAGAGAAAGCTTTAGCTGATTTTTTGTATTTTGTCGATTTGGGGAAACAGGAAATGTCTTATGAGAGACTAGATTTAAGTAATATTAAGAAGAATAAGTTTTTTAAATATATTGATTTGTTTAATAGAAAATCTTTAAATAAATTAGCTAAAGAAATATATGATGAATATAGATAATTTACAAGACATATCTAGAAAACAACAAACAGAATTTGGAAATGTTGTAAGAGAGTATGTTCAACATTTATTTTTGTCATATTTTTATCAATTACCAGATTCTAATAGGTTTTTATTTAAGGGCGGAACAGCATTGAGGATAATTTATGAAAGTCCAAGATTTTCCGAAGATTTGGATTTTACTGGGCAAAATATTTTCTCAAATAGGGTTATAGATGATATTTTTATAAAAACAATTAGGCAATTAGAACAATTAGGGTTAAACATAAATTTAGATGAGGCAAAACCAACATCAGGTGGCTATCTGGGTGTTATAACTTTTAAGTTACATGGTATTTCAGATATAATAAAATTTGAGGTTTCATTAAGGCCAGGTAAAAAGAAATTAGAAGTAGATACAATTAGCGGTATGTTTTTACCTGCCTATTCATTAATGCATTTGAATGGAAAGACTATAGTTCAGGAAAAAGTTCAAGCTATGCTTACTCGTGGTAAGCCTAGAGATTTTTATGATTTTTATTTTATGTCTAAACATCATGAACTTCATAAATATCTAGAAAAAGATGATTTCCCTGAGATCGAAAAAGCTATATCTGAAAGTCAGATAGATTTTAAAAGAGAACTTTCTGTTTTACTACCCAGAAGTCACCATATGATTATTAGAGATTTTAAGGACAATTTATTGCGTGTGATTCGTAATATATAGATAATTCAGTTATGGGACATATATGTCCCATAACTGAAATGGGCACAATTATGTTTAATTGTAAAATGCCAATTGACGCAGTCTTGGCTGTAACATACAAATGTAATGCTAAATGTAAAATGTGTGACATTTGGCAAATTAAAAACCATAATGACATGGATGTTTCAGATTTTTTGAAATTACCAAGAGAATTGAAATATATTAATATTTCTGGAGGAGAACCTTTTTTACATCCTAAGATTGTTGAGATTATACAAAACATTAAAAAAGTTTGTCCTCAATCTAATATTATCTTTTCATCAAATGGTTTAGCCGTAGAATTAATTAAACAAAGGGTAAAAGATATTTTAAAAATTGATCCAAACATTGGTGTGGCTATTTCTATTGACGGAATAGGTAAAATACACGATAAAGTGCGTGGAATTGATGGAATATATGATAAAGCTTTGGAAACAATAGAGATGTTAAAGAAAATTGGGGTAAAAAGTATTAAGGTGGCTTTTACATTAACAAATGATAATTTAGATGAGATGAAAAAAGTTTTTGATTTGTCTCGCGAGTTAGGTGTTGAGTTTACTATGTCAGCTATGCAAAATTCTGATATATATTTTGGCAATAAAAAGAATGTTTTAGAATATGATAAAAATAAATTAAAAAATTATTTTGATTACATAATTAAAAAAGAATTAAAAACTTGGTCAATAAAAAAATGGGTGCGCGCATATTATGTTAATGGGTTATATTTTTTTCTAATTGGCAAAGGCAGAAAATTGCCAATTGAAGCAGGGCATACACATTTTTTTGTGGATCCTCAAGGTGATATATATCCATCTGTAGTTGATAATCAATTAATGGGTAATATATCTAAAACAAAAGATTTTAAAGAAATTTGGTGTACAGACAAAAATAATCAATTAAGAAAGAAATTAAAAAGTGGTTTAGCTCAACCATCATGGATGATATGCACAGCTCGCACAGCC
>JBDRGZ010000057.1:0-7063 GCA_043817345.1 Patescibacteria group bacterium | reverse complement strand
CTTTATGGTTGTTATGAACCGAAGGATCTCGTGGAATAATTGGTTATTTTATTAAATTATAGTTGAAATATATATTTCTGACTATTTTTCAACAAGATTCTTCGACTCCTAACAACTCTAGTAGTCGCTCAGAATGACATTGTTTACTAATCAAAGCTCTGCTTTATATTCCCCCATATTTACACGCATGTTTTCAATTGTTTTTTCTAATCCATCATCTAAACCAACCATTGGAAACCAATCAAAGGATTCTTTAACCAAAGAAATGTCTGGGATGATTTGTTTTGCTGTATATGGAGGATATTCTTTAAATTCAATCTTTGATTCACTGGTAGTTATTTTAATTACTTTTTTAGCAACATCAACTAACTTTACCGCATGGTCACTGCCCAAATTAACTGGTGTGTTAATATCTGTAGCCATTAATTGAACAACCCCTTCAACCATATCTTGAACATAACAATAACTTCCTTTTTCCTCTTCTGAACCAAAAATAATAACTGGTTCATTTTTTAATGAATTTACAATAAAATCTGGAATCATTCTACCATCATCTAATTTCATCCTTGGTCCATAAGTATTAAATACTCTGGCTATCTTAGTATCTACTTTTTCTTTAGTGTTGAAATTCCTTGTCAAACTTTCGGCAAATCTTTTACCTTCGTTATAGCAAGAACGTGGACCAGTAGGGTTAATATTACCCCAATTATCTTCTTTTACATGTCCTTGCTGGTCTCCATATATAGCTGAGGTGGAAAGAAGTAAAAATTTTGATCCAAACTTTTTAGCTACCTGTAAAGTGTTTAATGTTCCATGAGAGTTCGTAATTAAAGTCTCAATTGGAAACCTATTATATTCTTTAGGTGAAGTTGGACAAGCTAAATGATAAATTTCCTGAACGCCCTGTAATTCTGCTTTAAACTGTTTTAATTCAGGAAAATCTTCAAACTTAAAAGGTTCTGACACATCGTGTTTAATAAACTCAAAATTAGGATTTTTAAGTAGATGATCAATGTGTTTCTCACTACCAGTAATAAAGTTATCTATACAGATTACATGATTATCTCTAGCTAAAACATCACATAAATGTGAGCCGATGAAACCGGCTCCGCCAGTAACTAAAATATTTTTTTTGCCTGAAGGGTAATTCATATTTTTATATTTATTTAATTATTTATATATCTAGGATTAAATTTATCTTCCATAATTGTTTTTCAAAAGCTTTAATTTGTAAAATTGCTTGGTTTTTACAAAGTAAAAAATTTTACAAATTACTGAATAAATTTTTCGCAGGAAAAAATTTATGTCTTTTGAAAAATTATTATGGAAGATAAGTAAATTAGATCCTGAAACAAGTTCAGGATGACAAAAAAACTAATCACCTGATGCTACTCGAACACCACCTCTAAAATTCTCATTATATGCAAAGAAGTGAAATTCTAATCCCCCATTTTTATTAAACACTCTAACATGAGGACCACCTGTTTTACCTGCTCCAGTTATTATCTCATCAAATCCATCCGCATCAGTATCTCCCGAAGCTACATATACACCGCCTTTAAAATTAGGATGGTAAGCCATAAATTCTTTAATCAAATTACCATTTAAATCAAAGGTTTTTACATATGGGCTATTGCCTGAACCAGCCCCAATAATGATTTCATCTTTTCCATCACTATCTAAATCACCTGTAGCAACATGCACGCCATCAGTAAAATGTGTTTCAAACGCTAAAAATTCACTTATTAATTCACCTTTTAAATTAAATACTCTAACTTGTGGTTGATGTTTTGATTTTGCAACCACAATAATCTCATCTAGGCCATCACTATTAACATCTCCGCTTGCAACTTCTACGCCACCCCAAAAATGTTTATCAAAGGCAAAAAAATGATTCTTAAGCGTTCCATTGTGTGAGAAAATTCTAATATGTGGTCCACCACCTTGACCAGCTCCCGTAATTATTTCTTTCAATCCATCTCCATCAACATCACCTATAGCAACTTCTACACCACCACGAAAACCATCTGCATAAGCCATAAATTGACTTTGTAATTCTCCTTCTTCAGAAAAAATCTTAAACCAAGGATGTGTTCCTTTACCTAAACCAACAACTACCTCAATATCACCATCCCTATCTAAATCTCCCGAAGCCACAGAAAGACCCCCGCGGTAATATGAGTCAAAAGCAAAGAATTCATTTTCTAAATAGTTTTTTCTAAAAACTTTTACGTGTGGCCCACCGCCTTGTCCAGCAGCTGTAATAATTAACTCCTTTTTAATTGCTTCTTCTGGTTGTTCACCCAAAGCTTTCGAAATGGTTGTGTAAACATTAATTAAACCATTTCCTAATTTACCCTTATACGCAGGATTCTCAATATCCAAATCTGTTGCATTATCGAAAAATAGATCTTTAATTTGCTGAGCAGAAAAAGATGGCTTGTATGATTTAACTAAAGCAAATGCCCCAGCTACTTGTGGTGCTGAAACAGATGTGCCTGTCCATCCGTGCTGGTAATAGTCTTTGAAATCACTATTTGATTCATCGTTATATACTGTGCTAAATAACCGAACACCTGGGGCAACCAAATCAATACATTTTGAACCATAATTTGAAAAACTAGCCAAACGATCATTATTATCAATTGAAGCTACTCCAATGACCCAATTTTCACCATTAGGACCATCATGACAAACAGGGTATTGCATATTTGATTCCACCTCCATATCTATTCCTGAAGAAACTTCATTACCCGCAGCAGCTACTACTATTACACCTGCATCATACGCCCGTTTAATAGCTTTTTCCAAAGTTAAACTTTTCCCAGTACCAACAAAACTAAGGTTGATAATATCTGCACCATTATTAACTGCATAATCAATAGCTTTGGCTACTTTATCTGTGGTTCCATAACCCTGACTGTCAAGAACTCTGAGCACCATAATTTTACTAGACCAGCTTATGCCAGCTATGCCTTCTTTATTGCCCCCCTGCGCAGCTGCAATACCAGCAACAACCGTACCATGACTAATTGCTGTTTTACTATATTCACCACTTAAATCAGGATTTGGATTATTATCATCTCCTACAAAATCCCAACCATGCATATCATCTATATATCCATTTCTATCATCATCTATACTATTATCAACAACTTCTTCTTTATTAAACCAAATATTTTCTTTCAAATCTAGATGATCTAGATCAACGCCGGAATCTACAACAGCAATTGTAACCCTTCTTGAACCAGTAGTAACATCCCACGCACGATTAGCTTTAATTTTAGATAAGTATAATTGCTGGGTATAGAATGTATCTTTTGGTTCTAAACTAACTTTATATATATAATTAGGTTCTGCATATTCAACTTGGTCCTGTGAGTTATATACATCCAATAATTCTTGTAATTCAATATCTGAACTAAATTTAAATTTAAAAATCTTTTGGCTAGATTTTAATTTAACTAAAAGTTCTCCTGCTTGATGAGCAGATAATCCTTGTTCTTTTGCCTGCACTACTGAACTAAAATTCATTAATGGTAGAACTATTAAAGAAAAGATTGTTATATATATTAATTTGTTTTGTGCTTTTTTAAACATTTTTAATCTTCTACCTCTTCCACCAAAGGTATTGGTGGGTGAAGAGAGTTAATAAATTTATCTACATCTTTTTGTATTTTAGGATCTAACTCAGCAGCCTTTTTGGCTGTTTCTACAGCTTTGGTATAATCTCCCATACCCTTGTATACACTGGCTAATGTTGTGTATCCACTAACAGATGGTTCTAGTTCAAGTATTTTTTCTAATGTCTCTGCCATCTTATCATATCTTTCGCCTCTAGCATATATTGTATATATTCTTTGAAACTGACTTGTTTCTATAAACACATACCCTAATTCTTCCATATTGTTTCTAACTTCATCTACTTTGTTTTGTTGTCCTACTAAAGAATATGCTGTCATTAAATTCCATTGAGATTCCATTGTCTTTGGATTTAGTTCTACTGCTTTCTTAAAATACCCTATACCTTCTTCAGCATGACCTTGATTCATTTCTGCTTGTCCCATTTCAAAATATATGTGGGCACGTGTCGGTGAAAAAGTTAAAGCTTTTTTACCAACCCTAACTACTTCAGCAAAATTATTTGGATTAAAATATCCACTCCTGTTTAAAGCCATCATGAGATACATACGATCTTGTACATCTGACGGATGCTCTCTAATATTATCTTCAATTTGTTCTATGACAAATTTAAAATTTCCCATAATTTCAGCCTTTTTTGTATCATCCATATCTGATGTTACTTGGCTGTTATTAATCACAATATCTGCAACCTTTCTACGAATCTCTTGACTTTGATAAGTACCCATATCAATAGATTCTCCAAAATATTTAATTGCTTCTGGTATTCTTTGAGACGACCCATACATTAAACCTTGAATAGCTTTCTCATTGGCCCTAAGTGGTTTTAAATTAAAATATTCAATACTTAATATCACTAAAGTTAAAGTAACAAGTATTATCGTAATTTTTAAAACAAAATTATTTGTAAATTTTTCTGGCTTTTCATTTTCCCCATAATTTGGATTACCAAGATAACTTACAACAGCAAATACTGTAAACAATGTAATGAAAGTTGATAATACATCAAATACAAAAATGTTTTGTATAAAGTGTGCCACTAACAAGGCAATCAGTATGGCTGAAAAATCAAAATCTCTTTTAAGGTTCTTAAATAACAATAACAAAGCCAGAACAAATATATTAACATACGCAATTAAACCAATTATTCCAGTTGCTACAGCAATATCAAATATTGTATTATGTGCCCTATCAAACCATAACTGTGACCCATTATCTATATATATCTCTGGATGAAAATATTTATTAAATGCAATGTTATAATTTTCCCAACCATAACCTAATAAGAACCTATCTTTCCACCCTTTCCACGAAGTATCCCAAGCCATTAAACGAGATTGGGTTGTAATATCACTTTCAGAAATACTTGTTAAACGCTCTAACATTGGTGCTTTTTTAACCCACTCTGCATCTCTATTAAACCAAACTGTTAAACTAAACAATACAATTATTAACAACAACGCACCGGCTATTATTCTTTTAATTCGATCTGGACTTTTGATGATATATAAAAGGAAAAGTAAAATAGAAACTACCCCCAGACCAATAGCTGCTCCACGAGTTTGTGTTTGATATAGGATATATAGGTTAACTAAACCTGAAAAAGCAAAAAATATTTTCCAAAGTATGTGTTTTCTTTTTAAAAACAAAAGTAAAGAAACAAAGAACTGAGCTAAGGTATATGCTCCTAAAAATGCTGCATTACCTAATGTTGCAGACAGCCTACCCTCCCCAGAATGAATAATATTACCAAACAAGAAAAAGTTTTCTACTTCTGCCCTTTGTAAAATTGCATACAAAACAATTAATAGGCCCGCCACAACTAAACCAGTTAAATAACTAAACCATTCTTGTTTAGTTTTAAAAGTCCAACTTAAAATTAAAAAGAAAATTATTAAATGAGAAATAGTCAGAAAACCTTCTCCTCTTTCAATGGTCCCCCAAAAACTCTTGTATGCATCAACGCCTAGAAATGTTGTTAAACTAACTATAATTCCAAAAATCACAACTGCCCATATTAACTTGTTCATTTTTGGCCTATACTTCTTATTCAAAATTGCCAAAACTACATAAATCAAAACAGCAACTTCAATTAAAATCCTAAAAAACATTGTTTTTCCAGTAATAAAAGGAAAAACATACTTTGATGTGATTAAAAGCGGTGTTAATAAAATTAAATATAAAACACCAACCAAGACCCACTTTATGTACTTAGAAATTTTATCCATATTTATTTTAATTCATTTTTTACTTTTTCATCTAGAATTATTTTAATATAGGACTGATATGGTACATCACGACGATTAGCCAAAGATTTTAAACGATCCAAAAGAAGAACAGGCAAACGCAAAGATATGCTTTTTGTAGAAAGCTTAAGATTAGGAAATTCTGGATTTGCAATTGATTCAGACCAATCAATGTATTCAGACGAATCATTGTTTGCCCAAAATTCCCTTTCTTCATCTTCATTTTTAAACAAAGGTATTTTTTTAAATTGTTTTTTTGGCTTTGTCATATATTTCTTTTTCTTTTCGGTTCTGATTTCGAGCCGAAATTATTCTTATTTTATTATCTCTAATAGTAAAAACCAAAAACAATTTTCTATTATCATTGGTCTTTCCTAAAACATGAAATCTTATTTCTGTCTGTGAGTGAGTTTTATCTAAAGAAATTAATAATGGGAGATTAATAAAAACTTCTTCACATTCTCTCCAATAAACACTATGTTTATTCCAGTTTTTATCTACATTCGCATTATTCCACTCAAATCCATTTAACTTTGATAAATCTAACATATATTATATCATTATGTATATGTTCATCATATACTTAATTAACTAAATTGTCAACCAAAAATCATCACATTAAAGTTAATATAATTATACCACAATGAAATAAATAAAAATATAAACTTGCGTTTTTTTAAGAAATGTTGTACAATACCTCTAGTTATGATCAATACAGCCACAAGAATCAAGAAAATATCATTATTCATTGGAGATGTCTTTATTCTCTATTTTTCGTTATGGTTGACTTTACTGATTAGATACAATCAAGCTGTTACTGCTGAAAAATGGACACAACACTTTATGCCATTCACTCTTATCTTTATCTTATGGTTAATTGTCTTCTATATTACTAGTTTCTATGATTTAAGCTTAGCAAAAAACAATGTAGTATTTTTCGCTAACTTTTTTAGAAGTATTTTTTTGTGTGCAGGACTAGCCATTGCTTTCTTCTATCTGTTTGATGCTGGAATTGCTCCAAAAACAAATTTATTTTTACACCTTTTAATCTTTACTTTGCTATTAATAATCTGGAGGCAATTGTTTAATAAATTAGCAGGGGCTAATGCCTTACAAAGCAATGTCTTAATTTTGGGACATTCATCTACAATTATTGATTTAGCCAGTGAAATTAA
>JBDRGZ010000056.1:0-5623 GCA_043817345.1 Patescibacteria group bacterium | reverse complement strand
AAAATTTCCATTAAAGTAAACCCTTGCAGTTGTTTTTGTTTTTTTAACATATTACCAATCAGTTAAATGAGTTTCTAAAAGTATTTCATGAGTTCTGTTACGTTCTGTCCAAAAAACTTTAGATAAAATCTTTTTTTCTGTTGCTGATGTATTAACAATTTTAACCACTCTATAAAAAGAAGTTTGTAGCCCAGTTGCTGTATGAGAATATAGGTTAGTTAATTCATTGTAATATATCCGACAATTACTACACGAAGTAACTGTAAAATTATCTCCTGTGCAAAGAACATCTGTGGCTAAAGTTTTTAAACCAAAGTTAGCACTTGCGTCTACTATATAGCAACCAGCATCTATCTCTGTAGTTAAAGGATCATCGTCTGTATTAAAAAACCTAGTATCTGAATCACTAAAAACCGAACTTACATTTCCACTTTTTGAAAAATCCCTAACTTCACGCACAACTTCTAGACCTTCTCTAGCTAAGTTAGCTACAACAATCTGCTGCTCTGAAGTTTTAGACAAACTAATGGATGCGGTTGATAAGGAAATCACAGAGATTATACCAACAACCAAAATACCTAATGCAATAACTGTTTCCATTAAAGTTAAACCCTGTAAATTGTTTTTTGCACTTTGCATATTATTCTATTTCAATTTGGCCAGAAACTTGGTTAATTGTAATACTATTAGTATTAGAAGATAAATTACTGATTATATCAATCTTGGCTTCACTAATATCTAAACCATTAAAAAATACATTAGCTAATGGTGGAACAAAAAGAACATCTAAGTCTCCACCATCTTGTGGATCTAATGTTTCCACATACACACCTTGTAAAAAAGAATATGTATGACCTGAGACCTCTTCACCTGTGTCATAATGTGAATCCCAATCAATATCTCTGAATAATATATATGAACAGGTTGTTAAAGCAGTACATTCTTCTAAATGTACTCCATAGTTATATCTACTTCCACCAACAGTCTGACCTACTAATGTCCAAACCTGTGCTTGACGTAAAACTGAGGCAAGTTTTTCTGTTTCTGTTTCAACTATCTGGCTTTTTTCAAAACCACGGAAATTAACTACAGTTATTGTTAATAACAAAACCATTATGCTTGCAACAACAAGCATTTCAATAACAGTAAAACCATATATATTTTTTAATTTTTTGATCATATATAGAAAATTGATAAATACCATTCAATAATTTGTGCCTGCCAAAACATAACAGCTATTGTTGCAAGTACAAGAAATACTCCAAATGGAACCTGTGATTTCATTTTTTTCTTTTTCAAAGCCACAAATGGTAAAAGGATTATTGTACCACCAACATATGCTAAACCTAAAGCAACTAAGATGCCTGGCCAACCCACAAGTAATCCCATTAAAATTCCTAAACGGATATCTCCTCCACCAACCCATTTCCCTTTTGATACAAAAAACTGTAAAGCAAACCACCCACCACCTATTAATCCTGAAATAATAAATAATAAACTTTTATCTAAAAATAAAATATTAAAAATTAAAACAAATATTATAGCTGGGATAGAAATTTTATCCAGAATTAAATAATATTTTAGATCATAAATAAAGATTATAATTAAAAAAGATATTACAACGAAATAAAAGATTAGTGATAAAATATTAAACCCATTAACTAAATATACTATCAAAAACAAACAACCTGTTATTAATTCAACTAATGGATTCTGAATAGAAATCTTTTGTTTACATTTTGAACATTTACCAAAAAGGAATATATAGCTTAATAATGGTACATTTTCATACCATTTCAGCACATGGTTACATCTATCACAGTGTGATCTACCACGCACGAATTTTTCATTGGATTTCAACCTTAAAACAACCACATTTAAAAAGGAGCCAATTATTAATCCTAAGATAAAAATCAATATATTCATAAATATATTTTACCATTTTTTAGCTATTTCATCCATTCATCTCTATGCCCAATAAAAGCCTGATAATTAAAAGAAAATGGACTAGAATCATATTCAATTGATTTTAATAAATGTTTATGAGATAAACCTTTATATCCATTTTCCATAAAAAATGATGATCGAGCTAAAAAATAATCTGAAAGAAAATCTAAATAAAACATGTTATATTCCAATGGTATATAATCAAGGTTTCTTAAACCAGGTAAAGATAAATTTATATCTTCATCTTTTTTAGCTTCATCAATATTTTCATACAACTTGTAAACAATTCCGTTAGAACGAGTAACTAAATCAATTTCCTCACTCTTACCTAAAGGATGTAAAAGATATATTGATTCATCTTCAACATAGTCCCACATAAACTTAGCTAATCTATCTTTTCTTGTTATATCATCCCACTCAAAAAAATCGTCAAGCTCTGCACCAAAGGGACTATAGAACATCCCCCTAATACCTGCTAAATTAACTAGCTTAACATCTAATCTAACATTTTCCACTGCTTGTATATAAAAAAGAGAAAATATCATACTATCAAAAGCTGGCTGATCATTATTCAACATTAAATATGAATCCTGATCCATACTCTCCAACACAGCCCTAGCCCAGTCATTAACAAACCAGAAATCATCACGGTCACTATCATTCCAATTGTTTATTAAAAAAGAGAATGGTAATAAAAAAATTATTAATATCACAAGAATCTTAATTGACGTTTTAATTGTCTTGGATATATTATTAATAAATTTAAAAAGGATTTTAATTAAAAATTGAAAACAAACACCTGCCCAAGCTATTAAAACAAAATATGCTGGTAGATAATACACCCTGAAATAAAAATCATTAATAGGGGACGACACAGAGCTTCGTATTAAAATAATCAACAAACTGTTACAAACAAAAATACCCAGCAGTAAAAAATATGTTTTCTTATCCCTCAAATAATGTAATAAAAAACCCAAAAAAATAATGAAACAAGCTGGTATTGTAAATTGAATTGAAATGTCCTTAAAAAATAATGAAACAAATGGTAATTTGTTTTTATCAAATATTTTTGCTGAATCCAATTTTAAATCATTGTATTGTTCACGAAGAAGCTGACTCTTAAAACCACGTATATCTTGCGGATTACCCCAATTAAATACTGGATCCTGTGCTGCACGAATAGGAAGATATAGATAAACGGATAAGCCCAAAAATACTAAAAACAAAGCGGACAAAATCAATTTATAATCTTTAAATACTTTAGGATAAATCCAAATCACATAAGTTATAAATACAGGGCTTAATAAGAGCATCATTTGGTGATTGGTTAAAGATAACCCAAATATAAATATAGTAAACAACAAAAGTTTATCAGCTGTTTTAAATGCTTGTTTTTCAATTTTTTCTCGCCAAATAAGTAAAAAATACACAATCAAAGCAACAAAAAAAGTATTTAAAGTATATACTTCTGCAACAATAGCCTGCGACCAAAAAATTAATGTAAAAGCCAAAATCAAAGAACTAGAAAACGCAGACAAGTTATATATTAACCTATTGCCCTCTAATTGTCTTTTATTAATCAAAATTAATATTTTCCTAATAATTAAAAACAAAAAACTAATGGTTAAAGCACCAAAAAAAGCTGACATTAAATTAATTTTCCAAGCTATTGTGCCAATCGGAATAATCAAACTAAAGAACTTACCTAATAAAACATACAAAGGATAACCTGAAGGATGAGGGATACCCAATGTCTCAACTACAGTCACAAATTCAGATGAATCTTCTAAATAAACAGTTGGACACAATGTAAACATATATACTGTTAAAGCAATACCAAAAATAACAAAAAACCATACTGGTGTACTATTGATAACTGTTTTAATTTGATTTTTAATTTTGACAATAAAAGACATAAAATGTTTTTCTTCTGAAAAAGTGAATTTTTTGTTTGCCCAAAACGTCCATGCTACACCAAAAAATACTGTTAATAGCTTTGCTAATATATAATATACATGGAAAAATTCTACAAGGGTATAAAGGACAATTGTATTAATAATCAAGCCACCCAGATGAACAACAGAGAAAGAAAGATATTGTTTTAAAAAGGTTTGTTGATTGTTTTTAAAAACCCAATTTCTGCTTATTAAAAAATGAACAAACGATCCAACTATAAAGGAAAAAATTGATGAAATCAAATACCAGATACCAGCAAACTCTGTTAAAAGATATAACAAACAAACATCTACCAAAGTAGCTATGCCACCTGAAATAGCAAAACGGACAAATTTTATAGCTAAGAAATATCTAATAATTCTTTTAATCATATCTTAAATATCTTCCTGTAGGAAATAAGCAATTAAAAACAACTGTGAAACAAAGCCAACATAGTTATCGTGAAAAAATCTTGAAAATATCCAATAAACAAAAATTAAGCAAGCAAAATTAAAAACCACCCTAGATAAGGTATTGTCTTCCCTTTGTCCAAAAAACATAAAAAACAACATTATTATAGCCAAAGGAATTTGAATAACCCATAACGGAATATAATCGGTATAGTTTTCTATTAACCCCAATTCATACATCCAATTAGCTACACCAAAACCATTAATTGGATAGCTTGTAGCTATTTTTCCTGCTGGGTATAGATAAACATCTTGCAGAAAAGCAGTTGCATTCCAGAGTAAAAAAGGAACAATAATGAGCAAAAAAAGTACTGGCACAATCCATGTTAAACTAACCATCTCTTTAATTTTCTGTTTCCACCCAAGTTCTACTTTCATCTTAAAAAACAAATACATATAATAAAAAGGTACCAGAAACAATGCTGAATGTTTGGAAGTACAAGCCAGAGCTAACATTGCACCTGATAATAAAAATTTCTTTTTACTTAAAAAATAAATAGTAAAAATTAAAAAACTCAAAACAAACACATCACTTCTACCAGAAACAAAATAAGATATAAATAATGGGTTGAGTGCATATAGTGCAACTAAAATAAATTTGTTTTCTCTTTTTTTAGGCAAACTAAACAACGCAAAAAGAGATAAAATAAAAACAATCAAATATATAATCCTTTGATCATAAAAATTAAATACATTATTAAAAAACCAATAAAACGGTGCGGAAATAACAAACTGCCACGGTAAAGATATACAATGAAATAAAGATGGATTTAATAAAATATCACCTTTAGTAGTTCTAATATATGCACTTTTTTCTAATTTTGTCCCAAAATAATCTTCTTCATAAGGATTTTGTCCATCTAATAAAAATCCAATAGCAGGTTCAACTTGCTGAATATTATCATGCACAGATAATCCTGGTTTTTCTACTCGTTCACCAATATGAGCAATTAAAGTCATTGTAAGTAGATAGAAAATAATAGTAAAAAACAATAATGTTTTATACCTTACAAGTTGTTTTTTTCTGTCTGAGGAACCATCTTTATCAAGTATCTTATCTATATATAAATAAACACCAAGTAAGATAAAGAAAAAGATGAAATTAAATACATTACTTCTGTCCCAATTAAGCAAAAACAAAAAACCAAATGTAAAGATGATTATAAAATCTAAAGAGACAATTTTTTTCATAAGAATTTATTATATTTCTTCAATTTTAACTTATGCATAATATATTGAAATAAGTTTTTAATAATTGACATTCCATATTC
>JBDRGZ010000055.1:0-2508 GCA_043817345.1 Patescibacteria group bacterium | reverse complement strand
AAGATACATATGAAATTGGTACAACAACGGCAGATGTGTATTGTTATTTTTATGAATTATCTTTTAATTTATTGAAAGAAAGAGGTGTTTTATCATTTATTACTAGCAATAAATGGATGCGTGCAAAATATGGGGCATTGTTGAGATTGTTTGTGAAAGAAAAAACTACTATTTTAACCCTGATTGATTTAGGGGGAGGACAATTTGATATGGCAACCGTCGATACAAATGTACTGATATTCTCTCGAAAAAAACCTGACGAGTTTTATGTGTTTAAGTATGGTAATTTAATACCAAAAAAAGAATCAGACCTAACAAACATGAATCAAAATGATTTAGGTAATAATTCTTTTACCCTAATGAATAATTCCGAAATATCATTAAAAAATAAAATATCAAACATTGGAACATGCCTCGATCAATGGGGGGATATTAATATCAACTATGGGATATTAACTGGTAAAAATGAAGTTAAAATTAATAACAAAAAAGAGGGCGTGTTTATTATTAATGAGGATAAAAGAAATGAATTGATTGAGCAAGATATGAGTTCTAAAAAAATCTTATTACCAATATTGCTAGGGAAAAATATTTTTAGATATGGTCACTTTTGGGATAAGAAATATTTAGTAGCTGTGAACTATAATATGCATAATAAAATCAATAATTATCCTTCGATTAAGGTTCATTTATTAAAATACGAAGCAATTCTAAAACAGAAATCACAAGTAAAAAGAGGCGATCATCATTGGATAGAATTAGATCAGAACCCAAGTAATCGTTATATTGAAGAATTTAAAAAAGATAAAATTGTATGGGGTAATATAAGTGCCGAATCAGAATTTTGTTTTAATAAGGGAATGGCAATAAATGCACCAGCTAATTTTATCACCTCTGACAAAGTTAATCTTAAATATGTTTTGGCAGTAATGAATTCAAAAGTCTTTTTCTGGGAATTTAAGTTATCTGGTATTACTTTAGGAGAGGCTTTCGAGTGGAAAATACAATATGTTAGAAATATTCATGTTCCGAAGATATCATCCGAACAACAAAAACCATTTATTAAAACAGTAAATCAAATCTTAAAAATAACAACTACTGAAAATTATGATCCAAAAAATCCTCCAATAAAACAAAAAGAATTGGAAAAGCAAATTGATGAAATGGTTTATAAACTTTATGGATTAACTGAAGAGGAAATTAAAATTGTAGAAGATTCTAATAAAAAATAAATTTATGCCTAAAATAGATATAAGCGTTGATGAATTAATAACTAAAACAAGAAGAGGGGAATTACTTCTGCCAGAAATGCAGCGTAAATATGTTTGGCCAGCAACTCGCGTTCGTGACCTTCTTGATTCTTTGTATCGTGGATATCCATCTGGTTCTATCTTAGTTTGGGAAACAGATGAAGAAGTTGAAACAAGAGAAATGGCTGTTAAGGCAACTCAGGCTCCAGGGATTTCTGCAAAACAATTACTTTTAGATGGGCAACAAAGATTAACCTCTCTAGCAGCTGTTTTATCTGGTCAGCCTATATGTGTTCGTAATCGTCAAAGACCAATTGATATTATGTTTAATTTAGAGCATCCAGAAGGGCCACCAGTTGAAGTTATGGAATTAGAACCTGATAAACTGGCAGCTACCTTTAAAGATGTTAAAGGCGATATTGCTGAAAAAGACATTCAAGCTGAATTAAAGAAGCGAACATTTGTGGTGGCGAGTAGAAGTTTACAAGCAGATCCATTATGGATTTCGATTGCTGATATTTTTAGTAAAAGTGATAGCGAAATATTAAAAAATGTTGAGATTAATTCAGATGATAAAAAATGGGATTTTTATTCTAAACGATTACAGAAAGTAAGAAAAATTGAAGATTATCAATATGTTATGCAAGTCCTTGGGCGAGATATGTCATATGAAGAAGTAACGGAAATTTTTGTACGGGTAAATTCTTTAGGTGTAAAACTTCGGGGTTCTGACCTTGCCCTTGCACAGATTACTTCAAAGTGGAGGGGTTTTATGAATATTATGGAAGAGTTTGCAAAAGAATTTAATTATAACGAAAATTATATTATTGAATCAGGCTTACTTATTAGAACTATGATTGCTTTTGCAACAATGCAAAGTAAATTTAAAACTGTCGGTCGAATTAAGAAAGAACATCTTGAGAAAGCTTGGGAAAAAACTCAAACTGGTTTACGTTTTGTTGTAAATTTTTTAAAAAGTAACGCTTATGTTGAAAAACTTGGTGTTCTTTCTTCTTCGTTTCTATTAGTTCCAATGGCTATTTATGCTGTTAATAATGATGAAAATCTTTCACCGGAAGAAGAAAAAAAACTGTTGAAATGGTTTTATTATGCACATATGAGAGGTCACTATAGTATGGGTTCTAGTGAATCAATGCTTGATGCGGACTTGGCTGTGCTTCTTAAGAAAAAGAGTGGGCTTGATGGCTTAATTGATAAATTACATCAACATGTAAAGAAGTTTGATGTTGATGCAGAT
>JBDRGZ010000054.1:0-24237 GCA_043817345.1 Patescibacteria group bacterium | reverse complement strand
AAAGAGGGTGTTGGATTAAGGCCAGTTACTCAATATTTAAATAACGGAGTTAAACCCGTTGCTCGTTTAATAACAAATTCTGGTTATGAAATTATTGCCACTTTAGACCACAAAGTACGAACACCTAAAGGCTGGGTTGCTTTAGATGAATTGAAAAATGGGGATAAAATTTTTATCCAGTCTGGCGAAGGTAAATTTTCAAAAAATAAAAAGTTATTAGCTAAGAAAAGATATAGTTTACCAACACAATGGTCAAAAGAATTAGGTCAAATATTAGGGTTATTAATTGGTGATGGTTGGTTGAGATCAGGAGATAAAAATTGTCGTGTTGGTTTTGTTTTTAGTGATGAGGATAAAAGTATTTTAAATTATGTTAAGAAAATTATTAATAATTGGTACACAAAAGATATTAAGGAAGTTCAGCGTGAAAACAAGGTTTGGCACTTATCTTATCATGCAAAAGGAATGGCAGAGTTTTTTAAGGAATTAGGAGTAAAAGCAGTTAAAGCTGACAGTAAGGTGGTGCCAGAAAGTATTTTTACAGCCCCTAAAAGCGCAGTCATAGGATTTTTGCAGGGTTTATTTACAGCAGATGGTACAGTAGGAATTAATAAAACCAATAATACAAATTATATTCGTTTAACTTCAAAATCAGAGGAAATGTTAAAAGGCGTTCAATTACTTTTGTTAAATTTGGGTATTAAATCTACTATATATAATCGTTCTAGAAAACCAAGGAAAATTTTTCCTTATACTACCAAAGGTGGAGAACAAAAAATTTATACTTCTGATGGAATATTATTTGAAGTACAAATCAGCCGGGAGAATATTAAAGTTTTTGTTGATGAAATCGGTTTTATAAAGAATAAACACCAACAAAAAATTAACGAATTAAAGAAACATAAGTTTTATAAAGAAGATTTTGAAGATAAAATTAAAGAAATTAAAAAATCAAAACCTCAAAGAGTATATGATTTAACAGAGCCAGTAACTTTAAGCTTCATTACTAATGGAATTGTAAGTCTAGACTGCGGTGAACAGCCATTATTGCCATTTGAATCTTGTAATTTAGGTAGTATTAATCTAGCAGAAATGATAAAAGAAAATGATAAAGGGAAACAAGAAGTTGATTGGAATAAATTAGAATCAACTGTATATAAGGTAGTACATTTTCTTGATAATGTTATTGATATGAATAGATATCCCTTACCACAGATCGAAAAAATTGTGGAAACAACTCGTAAGATTGGAATGGGAGTAATGGGATGGGCCGATATGTTGATTAAGCTTGAAATCCCATATGATGCAAAAGAAGCCTTAAAACTTGGTGAAAAGATAATGAAGTTTATTAATGAAAAAGGACACAGGGCATCAGAAGAATTAGCAGAACAAAGGGGTGTTTTTCCTGGTTTTAAAGGTTCAGTATTTGATGATGGAAAATCAGATTACAAAATTCGTAATGCAACAGTCACAACAATTGCACCTACAGGTACAATTTCGATTATTGCCGGGGCTTCCTCTGGAATCGAACCACTGTTTGCTGTTTGTTATACGCGCATGAATATATTAGATGCTGGTGATGAATTAATTGAAGTTAACCCTTTATTTAAACAGATTGCTATTCGTGAAGGTTTCTATAGCGAAGATGTTATGCGACAAGTTGCACAGCATGGTTCAGTTCGCGGTGTTCATGGAATACCAAAGAAGTGGCAAGAGATTTTTGTTTCTTCACATGATATTGAACCAGAAACACACGTAAAGATGCAAGCTGCTTTTCAGGCACACACAGATAATGCAGTTTCAAAAACTGTTAATTTCCCAAATTCAGCAACAGTCGATGACGTAAGAAAAGTATACCTTTTATCGTACAAGTCTGGGTGTAAAGGAGTTACTATTTATCGTGATGGTTCTCGTGACGCACAGGTTTTAAATATTGGAACAAATAAGGAAAAGGTCAAAGTAATGCCAGAAGGCGATCATGGTGTAAAGGAAGAGATTGTTAAAGAAAGGCCAGCTCAAAAAGTAGAGGTTAAAGTTAAACAACCAACTTTGATTAATTTAATAGATGACAAAGAGGAAGAAAAGAAAGAGCAAGAAGAAAATTTAGAGGAAAAAGTGGATGAGAATATTTGTCCAGAGTGTAAACAGAAAATGGAAATTAAAGAGGGATGTATGACTTGTCCTATTTGTGGATATGGTAAGTGTTCAGGTTGATCAAGCCTGTCCTGAGCGACCATTTTATGAATAAAAAAAATCTAATTCTAGTTTATACGGGTATTGGTAAAGGTAAAACTTCTGCCAGTTTGGGTTTGGCTATTCGCGCGTTGCGTGAAAATATGAAGGTTATTATAGTCCAGTTTATAAAATCAAATAAAGAATCAGGGGAAGTTAATTTCAAAAATCTTTTACCACAATTAGAAGTTAAATGTTTTGGGGAAGGATTTATTGTTAATAACAAGAAAATAATTAATAATAAAAAATATGCTGAAAAAGCTATAAATTTTATTAAAAGAATAATTAAATCTAAAAGATATTCTGTGATTATTTTAGATGAAATTTTTGTAGCATATAGTTTGAAGTTAATTAAATTAAGTGATATGCTTGATTTAATTAAAATATTTCATAAATCAGGTGCTAATAAGTATTTAGTTTTGACTGGAAGAGGATGTCCTAAGAGTATATATAAACATGTTGATTTAGTAACAGAGATGAAAGAAATTAAACATCCTTTTAAAAAAGGGGTTCAGGCGATAAAGGGAGTAGATTATTAATTATTTTGAATCACGAAACATTATCTTTCTGTCATCCTGAACTTGTTTCAGGATAAAATGTTTTATCTTAAAATTCCGTACAATCCCGAACTAAATTCGGGATGACAAAGAGAACTTCGTAATTCATAGTAATTGAAATATGCAATATATAACCAAAGAGCCGAAAAACACAGAAAAATATTTTTGGACAGAACATGCAAAAGCAAAATTAAAACAATATGGTTTAAGCCCAGCTAGGGTTATTAGGGTTATTAATCACCCAAAACGTCAAGAAGAGGCAATTGTGCCTACTTGTATTGGTTGTATGCAACAGATTGGTAATAAAAAAAAGACAGAAATTTGGGCAATGTATCAGCTAGTAAAAAATAAAAAACAAATTAAAATAATAACAGCTTGGAGGTATCCTGGTATAACCAAACCAGGGACACCAATACCTATTCCAGAAGATATACAAAATGAATTAGAACAAATAATAAAATAATATGGGTTTAACAATTTTTTCACCAGAAGCAAAAAGAATGCAAGATCAATTTGAAAAAGCAATAGATTCTATTGCTAACAAAGTCGACGAATTGGATGAAAGTGTAAAAGAATTTGCAGAAAATAATTTGAAAGAAATTCCAGACGCTTTTGAAGAAGTTAAAGATGATTTTTTGGATCGTCTGAATATAGTTGAAAATCCTAATAATTATCAGTATCTTGGAGAGGCTTTTAATGAACTGGCTGATATTTTTGAAGTTGTTGTTGATATATTAAATCTTAAGGAAGGTTTAAATAGTTTTCTGGTTAGTAATGATGTTAAGGGTGGAGAAGTTGTAACAAGTAATTTAACAAAAGAAAACAAAAATGGAGAGACAATTAAAATTACTTTTAATTTTGAACCAATAGAGCGAGCGGAACAAAGAGTTAGTTTTATGAAAGGTAATTTATCTGTAAGAATTGATCATGTTGTCCCTAAAAACAAAGAAGGAGAGCCAACAGGAGAGCTTGGTGAAGTATATATTGATCTAGATACACCTAGTTTGAATAAAGTTTTAAATGGAGTAGAAGATGAAAATGGTAATTGGCATCATTTTAAATCAGAAAGTTTAAGTGGCTTTGCAACCGAAGAGAGGTTTAAAAAATTAGTTGAAGTTTTTAAAGAACTATTATCTCAACAACATTTTACTTTAGAAGAATTAATGCAAAAGTTTAATAAGAAATAATATATATTTAATAAAAATAAAACATCCAGTCCCGAGTATTCGGGACTGGATGTTTTTGTATATATAACTTGTCTTTATTCTTTATCTTTCTCTTCTTTCTTTTCCTCAACTTCAGGAGTTTTTTCAGTTTTGTCTCCTTCTTTCTTATCTTCTTTTTTCTCTTCAGGTTTAGAATCTTTCTTCATTGAAAGTCCTAGACGATGATCATCCGCTTCAATTGATACGATTTTGAAATCATATTCTTTACCTACTTCTACAATATCGCTTGGTTCATCAATTTGTTTATCAGATAGTTCTGAAATATGAGCTAAACCATGAATATCTTCATCAAGTTCAACAAAAGCACCAAATTTATCTGTTTTTAAAACTTTTCCTTTTGCTGTTTGTCCTATTTGATATTTTTCAGCTGCCTTTTTCCATGGATCTTCTTGAAGTTTCTTTAGAGAAAGTGAAACTCTTCCATTATCAATACTAATGATTTGAGCTTTAATTTCATCTTCAACTTTAAGGATGTCGCGAGGGTGATCAATTCGTTGCCATGCTAATTCTGAGATATGGATTAAACCCTCTACTGTTTTGTTTTTTCCAATTTTAAATTCAATAAAGGCACCAAAATCAACAACAGCAGTAACTTTACCTGATATGATATCATTAACTTTAATTGTTTCTAACATGGCTGCTCTTTCTTCCGCAAAAACATCTTTTTCTGATACAATTAGTTTTTCTTCTTTTTCATCTAAATCTAAAATTTTAACTTTAAATTTACTATTAATAAAAGAACGTAATTTTTCTAAAATTTTAGCCTTGTTTCCACCTTCAACTCGTGGGTAATGCTCAGATGATAATTGTGAAACAGGTAGAAAACCTTGAACACGGTCAAGCTGAACTAAAAGTCCACCTTTATTAGCACTTAAAATTTTAACTTCAACAATTTTTTTTGAGTTTTTTAGATCTTCAAGTGTTTGCCAAGCTTGTTGGTGACCAGCAGAACGGAAAGAAAGTTCCATAACTCCTTTTTCATTTTCAAGCTCAACAACTGTAGCTATTACTTCGTCCCCAACTTTTAAATTAGAGAATTGTCCAGATTCATCTACTAGTTCACGTCCGCGAACCATACCAGTAAAGATGCCATCAACATCAAGATAAACTTCGCCTTGTTTGATACCAACAACTTTAGCTTTTATTAGATCTTCTACTTTTGGTGGATTTTTAAAATCTTTACCTTTAAGTAAATTATCTAGTTCTTTGTTATTATCATTATTATTCATAATATTTTTTTTGCAATAAAAAAATTGCATTAACCGCTTTATCATACTTCATCAGCTAATAAAGGGCCCCAAGTTACCTTGGAATTTATTAGTATATAATTGTATTAAAATACTAACATATGTTAGTATTTTTGGCAAGTTTACCCTAATTTTACTGTTTGCTTTTGTGATATATAAGTGATATAATTTAGGTATAAATTAAGTTAAAAATATGGCCATATCTAAAAGGATACTTAAAAAACACATTGGTGATATAAGTGGAAAAAGCGGAGAAGCCTTTCGTGCTGGTTTAGCTAAATCTTTTGAAAAGACTGAAATTGGGAAAAAACATAATTTACACAGAACCAGGGGAGTAAGTCCAAAAGAAAGAGACAAAAGATTAAAAGCTACTTTACAAGATATTGGTGCGGAAGAAGGAGATATTAAAAAAATATATGCTGCAAACAAAAGCCCAGTTAAAGATGGTGGAAAAATTGCAGAAAGTATTTTTGGGGAAGTTGGAAAAGGTGTGGCAAAAAGATATCAAGAAAAACATATTTTAGAATCAGTTGACAGTTTTGCAGGAGCAGATTCAGAGAAAGAATTTAAAACCGAAAGACAGGGTAGAAGTAATGGTTGGAGTGGTTTATTTAAAAGGAAGAAGAGGGAAATAAGGGGAGAAGGACCTGCTAGTATGAAAGAGCAACAAATGAGTGCCGCTGTAAGTGATTCAGTTGGATCGGACAAAGAAGATGGAGATAATGGTATTAAGTTGCAAACCCAACAAACACATCTTCTTCAGGTCAAGACAAAATTAGATGAAGATAGTAATGAAGATATTGATCACCCACATAGCCCTCTTCCAAGAACAAATATTAACCTTAAAAGATAAAATATATGACAATACAATGGTTTGGACAATCTTTTTTTAAGATAAATACTAAAAATTCAGCTGGTGAAGATGTTGTTGTTGCAATTGATCCATTTAATAAATCATATGGTTTAAAAGTACCAACAAAGTTTGGTGCTGATATTGTTTTAGTTTCCCATGAACATAAGGATCATAATAATGTGGATGCAGTTAAAGGTACAAGTTTATCTCCAGAACCTTTTGTTGTTTCTGGACCAGGAGAGTATGAAGTTAAAGGAGTTATGATTTATGGCATCCCAGCTTATCATGATAATAAAGAAGGGGAAGAACGTGGAGAAATAACAATGTTTTTAATTGAAAGTGAAGGAGTCTGGTTAGCCCACCTTAGTGATTTGGGACAGAAGACTTTAGAGGATAAACAATTGGAGCAATTAAGGGACGTTGATGTTTTGATGGTTCCTGTTGGAGGGACTTTTACTATTGATGCTAAAGAAGCTTCTAAAATAATTGCACAAGTTGAGCCAAGAGTAATTATCCCTATGCGCTACAACCTTCCAGACCTTAAATTTAAATCAGGTGTTAAGTTAGATGGCGTAGATAAGTTTATTAAAGAAGAAGGTATTAAAGCAGAGGAAGTAGAAGGTAAATTAAAGATAACTAAGAAGGATCTACCTCAAGACGAGACTAAACTTTTTGTATTAAGTGCTAAAAATTAATTTTATGCAATCTCCTAAAAATTCAAATTTTAAAATATATATCTTTATTGCAATTTGTATGGTTGTAATAATTGGTATGTGGCTATATACCTTAAAATTAAATTTATCTAAACCAAGCAAATCTACTTTTGACTGGTCAGAAATTTTTGGTGGCTGGGGAGATACTGTAAAAGATGTGCCTCCAATGCCTACACTAAATACCACAACTCTAGAAGTTAGTGATGAATTAATTAATGAATTAGCTGATAAATTAAAGGAAGAAAAAGAGGAAGTGGATACAAGTAATTGGCAGGTTTATACAAATGAAGAATATGGATTTGAATTTAAATATCCAAATGGAATAGAACTTGGAGAGGATAGTTTGCCAGAACAGGACATATTTATAGTAGGTTTTCATAAAGAAGATAAAGATGAATTTGTGAATATGAAGTTTGAAATAAACGCAGATGGAAAAGGACCAATCTTTAATGATAAGCTTTTCGTTATTAACAAACGAGACGGACAGATTAGTGTTGTGGAAACTAAAGAATCAGGAGTTGATGAGGAATATAAAAATGATGGGATGGAATGGTTGAGGGCATATTTAGTAGAGGGTGACATTACATATTCATGGAATTTTCAATCAAACAAACAAAAAAGCCAAGAAGAGTTTTTTAAACAAATTTTATCAACATTTAAATTTATAGAATAAATAGAATAATATAATTTTATGCCAAAGAAAGCAGTAAAGAAAATTAAAGTAAGACAAAAAGAAAATAAACCAGCAGTTGAAGAAAAACCAGCTGGTGGTGTTGTTAAAGATCGTTTAATTTCTGAAGAAATGCGTGAGTCATATTTGGATTATGCTATGAGTGTAATTGTTTCACGTGCTTTGCCAGACGTGCGTGACGGTTTAAAACCTGTTCATCGTAGAATTTTGTATGCTATGTGGGATATTGGTTTAAAGTCTAGTGCAAAATTTAGAAAATCAGCTACTGTTGTGGGTGAGGTTTTGGGCAAGTATCATCCACACGGTGATACTGCTGTATATGATTCAATGGTTAGGATGGCACAAGATTTTTCAATGCGTTATCAATTGGTTTGGGGCCAAGGAAATTTTGGTTCAACAGACGGAGATCAACAAGCAGCAATGAGATATACAGAAAGCAAGTTGAGGAAGATTTCTGATGAATTGTTGTTAGACCTAGAAAAAGATACAGTTGATTTTGCTCCTAACTATGATGGTAGTCAACAAGAACCAAGAGTTTTGCCAGCAAAATTGCCAAATTTATTGTTAAATGGAACTATGGGAATTGCAGTTGGCATGTCCACAAATATTCCACCACATAATCTAACAGAGTTGATTGATGGAATAATTTGTTTAATAGAAAATTCAGATGCAAGTGTAGATGATTTAATGGAACATATTAAGGGACCAGATTTTCCAACAGGTGGAACAATTTACAACAAAGAAGATATTAAACAAGCTTATGCAACTGGAAAAGGGGGGGTTGTTTTAAGGGGTAAGACAGATATTGAAGAAAACAAAAAGGGTTTTCAGATAGTAGTTTCAGAAATACCTTATCAAATGAACAAGGCCTCATTTTTAGAAAAAATTGCAGGATTAGTTAAAGATAAAAAGATAGAGAGTATAAGGGATTTAAGAGATGAATCAAATAAAGATGGGGTTAGAGTAGTAGTTGAACTTAAAAAAGATTCTTATCCAAAAAAAGTTTTAAATCAGCTGTTTTCACAAACAGGTTTACAAACAACTTTTCATTTTAATGTTTTAGCACTAGTCGATGGCGGACTTCAACCAAGGGTTTTAACTTTAAAAATGGTTTTGGAAGAATATATTAAGCACAGACAAGAAGTTGTTACACGTAGAACACAATTTGAATTAAATAGAGCCAAAGATAGAGCACACATCTTAGAAGGTTTAATGTTAGCTTTGAATAAGATTGATGCGGTTATTAAAACAATTAAAGCTTCAAAAGACAGAAGTGAAGCTAAAACTAAATTAATTAAGAAATTTAAGCTAAGCGAAAAACAAGCTGATGCAATTTTAGAAATGAAACTTTCTCAGCTAGCTAATTTGGAAAGATTAAAGATTGAAACGGAATTAAAAGATAAGCAGAAGTTAATTAAACAATTGACAGAATTATTAAAGAGTCCTAAAAAGATTTTGGGAGTAGTTAAAGATGAATTAGTAGAAATAAAAGAAAAGTTTGGCGATGAAAGAAGGACTAAAATAGTTCCGCATGCCGTAGGTTCATTTAACCAGGAAGATTTAATTCCTGATGAGTCAGCCATTGTTGTGGTAACACGTGACGGATATATTAAACGTCTACCACCAGAAACATTTAAGACCCAAAGTAGAGGTGGTAAAGGTGTTATTGGTTTAACAACCAAAGAAGAAGATGTTGTTGAACATCTATTGACAATAACAACTCACCAAGATTTACTTTTCTTTACAACTAAGGGACGTGTATTTCAACTTAAAGCATATGAGGTACCAGTTGCATCACGTACAGCTAAAGGACAGTCAATTGTGAACTTTTTACAATTAGCTCCTCAAGAAAAAGTTTCAGCTGTTCTACATCTATCTAAGAAGAACGAATACAAATATCTGACAATGGTTACAAAAGAGGGAACTATTAAGAAATGTAAGTTAGAAGATTTTAAAAATATTCGTCGTTCGGGTTTAATTGCTATTAAACTTAAAGGAGATGATTTATTAGAATGGGTTAAGACTAGTAGTGAGAAAGACGAGGTTGTTATTATCAGTGCTGATGGTAAATCAATTAGATTTAAAGAAAAAGATATTCGTTGTATGGGTCGTTCAGCAGCTGGTGTGCGTGGCATACGTTTAAAAGTTAATGATACGGTAGTTGGTATGAGTGTTATTACTGAAGATAAGAAAAAGGGAGGTACTAAAGTTTTAATAGTAACCGCTAATGGATTCGGGAAGATGACAGATATTAAACAGTATCGTTTACAGTCTCGTGGCGGTTCAGGAATTAAGACTGCTAAAGTCACTAGTAAAAATGGTAAATTAGTTTGGGCATATATTTCAAATCCAGATAAACTCGAAGATGTTTTATCTGGCGACCTTTTAATTATTTCAGATAAAGGGCAAGTAATACGTATGCCATTAAAATCTGTACCAAATACTGGACGTGATACACAAGGTGTAAGGTTAATGAGATTTAAAGAAAAAGATGATCATGTCGCTTCGGTTACATTAGTCTGATATACTTGATAATTAAAATATTTTAGCAAATTTTTATGAAAAATATATTCAAAAATCTAGGTATTTTGGTGGTTGTCATATTAATCTTGGCCGCTGTTTTGTCTTTGGTTCAGCCAGAAAAAAAGAAAAGTGAAGAGATTTCTTTAAGTGAATTTGTTAGTAGGATTAATAATGGCGAAATAACAGAAGTTGTTGTTAAAGGAGATAAATTAGAAATAGTATCTGTAGATGGTGAAACTTTCATTTCTAAAAAAGAAGTAGGAGATCCTTTGGTTGGGTTACTAAAAGATTATGGAGTAGATGATGGAAAGATTAATGATATTAAAATAGATATCAAATCAGAAAGTGGGATTGGTTATTGGTTGTTAAATAGCTTACCTTTTCTATTGCCATTCCTTTTTATTATATTATTCTTTTTTATGCTTACACGACAAGTGCAAGGAATGAATAGTAAAACAATGAATTTTGGTCAGAGCAATACAGATGAATCAAATAAAAAAGGAGAAAAAGATAAAAAACCAAAAGTAACATTTAAAGAAGTAGCAGGAGCTAAAGAAGCAAAGGAAGAACTTTTGGAAGTTGTTGAATTTTTAAAGAATTCTAAAAAATTTACAGAACTTGGTGCTAAAATACCAAGAGGTGTTTTATTGGTTGGCCCAGCAGGTACAGGTAAGACACTTTTAGCTAAAGCTGTGTCTGGTGAAGCTGGCGTACCATTCTTCAATGTTTCTGGTTCTGAGTTTGTAGAGATGTTTGTAGGTGTTGGCGCATCCAGGGTCAGAGCACTTTTCCAAAAAGCTAAAAAGAATGCTCCTTGCATAGTTTTTATTGATGAGCTTGATGCAATTGGCCGTCAAAGAGGAGCTGGTTTAGGTGGATCACATGATGAAAGAGAACAGACCTTAAATCAAATTTTAGTTGAAATGGATGGTTTTGAACAAAATCAAGGCGTGGTTGTTTTAGCTGCCACTAATAGGCCGGATGTTTTAGATGCTGCATTATTAAGACCAGGTCGTTTTGATAGACGGGTGGTAGTTGATTTGCCAGACATACAAGATAGGACAGATATTTTAGGAGTTCATGCCATAGGTAAGCCATTTACCAAAGAAGTAGAACTAAAACGTGTTGCTGAAAGAACACCTGGATTTTCTGGAGCTGATTTGGCTAACCTTTTAAACGAAGCTGCAATTTTAACAGCCAGAGAAGGTAGAAAGAAAATTAAAATGAGTGACATATTTAAAAGTATAGAGAAAGTTTTGCTTGGCCCGGAAAGAAAATCTAGAGTATTGAATAAAAAAGAAAAAGAAATAACAGCTTATCATGAGGCTGGGCACGCTTTGGTTGCACATAAATTACCAAGTTCAGATCCTGTCCAGAAAATATCTATTATCTCACGTGGTTCAGCGGGTGGGTTTACTATGAAGGTTCCAGAGACAGATGTACATATGCATCCTAAATCATATTTTGTTGAAGAGCTCTCAGGTCTTTTGGCCGGGCATGCAACAGAAAAGGAATTTTTTGGAGAAGTTACAACAGGCGCTACTAATGATTTACAAAGAGCAACTAAAATTGCTCGTAATATAGTTACTCGTTATGGTATGAGTGAAAAATTAGGACCACGCACCTTTGGTGAACACGAAGAATTAATCTTTTTAGGTAGAGAAATCTCTGAACAACGTGATTATTCAGAAAAAACAGCTCAATTAATTGATGAAGAGGTTAGTAAGTTAATTTCTGGTGCATATGATAAAGCTTGTGGTATAATAAAAGAAGAAAAAGAATTAATGAAAAAGATAGTGGATAAGCTTTTAGAAAAAGAAACCTTAGAAAAAGAAGAATTTGAAGAAATTGTTGGTAAGAAACAGAAAAAAATTAAAACATCATAAATATATAAAATTTAACTTCTCAATCCCCATGCTCTGGTGATTGATAAAAATAAATGTATGTCAATCTACCGCGCGATTTTTCGCAATTCATTAAAAATAACATGGCGTAATAAGTACCTGTGGTTTTTTGGTATTTTTGCTGCCTTTGTAAGTAATATTGGAGAGTTTAATTTAGCATGGGAAAAGATCCCGCAAGTAAATGAAAATGCTACTTTTTTAAATGTTTTAAAATCTAGCTATGAGCAAGGACTTATTGGAGGTTTTTGGATGAACTTGAGAGAATGGTTTGTAAGTTTGAACTTTATTGGTTGGATGTTAATGGTAGTTTTATTACTTTTAGTTTTATTTTTAGTATGGCTGTCTATTGTTTCTCAAGCTGGAATATTTGCTAGTGCATACAAGATATTTAAAAAGAAGAAAACAGATTTTTCTGAAACATTCAGAACAGGGCGTGAAAAGTTTTGGCAAGTTTTATGGTTGAATATTTTGTTTAAACTTTTTGTATTTATCTTATGGATTATTTTAATTTTACCACTTGTAATTTTATATCTTTTACAAGGGGCTCTAGGTATTCAGTCTTTGTTTGTAGTCTTGTCTTTTGTTATACTATTGCCGATTACAATTATTTTATCTTTCATTATCAAATATGCAATTCTTTTTGTAGTTACTAAAAAAATGACTGTTAATGAATCTTTAAAAGAAGCTTGGTATATTTTTAAACACAATTGGTTGATATCTGTAGAAATGGCAATCATTCTATTTTTCCTAAGTGTTTTGTTTGTTATTGTTGCCTTCCTTGTTATTATAATAATATCCTCAATATTTTCTATTCTGATGGGAATATTTTCAACAGCAAGTTTTGTTGGTTTATCATATGTAATATTTACAATTGCTGTAATAGCATTAATACTTTTAATTTTATGGTTAGGTGCTATGTGGTCCACTTTTGTTCATGCTTGTTGGGCAATTCTATTTACCAGAATTTCAGAAGGACAGATTATATCAAAGATTGCTCGGTTATTACATCCGTCACAAGAAGAATAATTGATATATTAAAATATATATATAAAACAAATCCCGAGTACTCGGGATTTGTTTTTTGTTTTAAAGAAAGGTATAATATATATGAAATTAAAATATTTTTATGTCTTCAATTGATGATTTATTACAAAATAATAATGTGAGCGATATTGATGAAAATAAATCAGATGTTGTTTTAAATGTGGATGACAAGGATGAAAGGAAAGTCCCGATGCCTTCGACACAAGGATCGGGATCCCAAGTTGACTTCGGGAAAGAAAAAGATGAAGGGCTTGAAGAGCATTTTTCTTTGGCTGAAGAAAAGTTGGATGAAAAAATTAAAAAAATGAAGGGTAAGAAACATGAAGATGAATTGAAAATTAAGGCTCAGAATATGGGTCTAGCATATATTGATTTAAAAGGTATCCCTATTCCTGCAGATGTTTTAATAAAAATTCCACTTGATTTTTGTAAAGAAAATAGTGTTCTTTGTTTCTACTTTGTGCCTCATGGCAAAATCAGGATAGCCATTTCCGAAGATGTAATAGATCTTTTGCAAAATATTAAATCAACATTACCTGACGATTTTTCTAAACTTGAAGTTGAATGGTTTTTAACTTCAAAACAAAGTTTTGAAGTTGGTCTTAAACAATATGAACGAGTGCCTCAAGTTAAAGAACCTGTTAGAGGAGTTGAAATAAGTGTGGATGATTTTGAATCAATGTCAAATGAAGTTAATTCACTTCAAGATATTAAAGAAAAAATTAAAGACGTTTCTGTAACTGAGCTGGTTACATTAATTGTTGCAGCTGGTATTAAAACAGAAGCATCAGATATACATATTGAAGCGGAAGTTGATGGAATTAAATTACGTTACAGAATTGATGGTGTTTTACACACTGCCGCAGTTATTGATAAAGATATCTGGCAACAAATGATTTCACGTATAAAACTATTGGCAGAATTAAAATTAAATATTACTTCTAGGCCTCAGGATGGTCGTTTTTCAATCTTTTTAACAGATGACAAATTAGATGTTCGTTTATCTACATTACCAACTGCTTATGGAGAGTCAGTTGTTATGCGTTTATTACGTTCAAAATCAATTGGCCTTAAATTTAGTGATTTAGGGCTAACTGATAAGTGGATGAGAATGTTAACAAAACAAATCAAACGACCAAATGGTATGATTATTACTACAGGCCCAACTGGTTCTGGTAAAACAACTACATTGTATGCTGTTTTAAATGAATTAAATTCTTCGGAAACTAAGATTATTACTGTAGAGGATCCAATTGAATATGAACTAAAAGGTGTTAATCAATCACAAGTAGATGCTAAGAGTGGATATACTTTTGATAAAGGTTTAAGATCAATTGTTCGTCAAGATCCTGATGTGATTATGGTTGGTGAGATGCGTGATTTAGAAACAGTTGACATTGCTTTAAATGCAGCATTAACTGGTCACTTAGTTTTATCTACATTACATACAAATGATGCAGCTGGAGCAGTACCTAGATTTTTAGCTATGGGTGCTAAACCATATTTATTAGCTCCTGCATTAAATTTAGTTATGGCACAAAGGTTGATTAGGAAATTGTGTGAGAAATGTAAACAACCAACAGAGTTAAAACCAGAGATTGCAGAAAAAGTTAAACATTTAGTTAATGATTTGCCAGAAGAAGATAAACAAAAGATTGATATATCACAAACTCAATTTTATTCAGCCACTGGCTGTAGCGAATGTAATGATTTAGGGTATAAAGGAAGGGTTGGTATATTTGAAATGTTTGAGATGACCCCAGAAATTGCTCAAGTCATTTTATCAAACGAAGTTTCTGAATACAAAATTCGTGACATTGCTAAAAAAGATGGAATGTTTGCCATGGTACAAGATGGGATTATTAAAGCAGCTCAAGGAATTACTAGTGTTGAAGAAGTCTTTAGGGTGACAGAATGATTTAACGTTAGTCATCCTGAGTGAACGAAGCGACAGTGAAGTGAGTCGAAGGATTTTATTGTTGAAAGTAATTAAATTTTTTAAAAAAATATTTCAAAAATCTACATAACATGTCTATGTAAATTTTTTATTTTGAACTTAAATTTTTAGATAAATTTAGCAACAAGATCCTTCTCTTATAACAACCCTAAAGGTCATTCAGGATGACTACCTTTTAAAGATAACTCAAAGGATTAACTTTACTTCCATTAATCATAATTTCAAAATGTAAATGAGGACCTGTTGACCAACCGGTACTACCAATAGCGCCAATAGGAAGTCCTTGGTTTACTTCTTGTCCTTTATTAACATATATCTTTGACATATGAGCATAGAGGGTTCTTTTTCCTCCGCCATGATCAAGTATTACATTGTATCCATAACCAGTACTCCAACCAGCTTTAGTAACTACACCTGCCATTGATGCATAAATTGGTAATCCTGGTTTAGATCCAATATCTAAACCGTGATGACGCCAATGATAATATTGAGTAATTTTTTTTGAGACTGTTGGCCAGATAAATCCACCAATTCTACTAGTAGCTGATCCAACAGATGGGGAAGACGAAAAGACTGAAGTCACACTACGTACAGATCTTGTTGGAGGGGTGATTGAACCACCAGGTACAATTAGTTTTTGCCCAATTTGTAATTGTTTGTCTGATACCAGTTTATTATATGCCAATAACTCATCAATTTCAGCAGAATATTCTTTAGCAATTGAAGATAATGTTTCATTTTTTGCAACTGTATGACTTACACCAGAAGTTGGCAAGATGATTAATGTATCCCCAGGACGAATAATTGATAATCCTGATAGTTTGTTTTCCCACAGGATTGTGTTGATTGAAACTCCAAATTGACGAGCGATACTAGAAATGGTATCACCGCCGGTAACAGTGTATTGGATAATTTCTTCTCTTGGTTTAGGAACACTTTCTGTTTCTGGAGAAGATGTTTTTGTTAAAGCATCAGTTAGGATAGAGTTTTCCTTAGCTAACATTATATTTTCTCCTTCAATTGGTTTGCTAAGTATTTGTGTATTACGAGTTAAAGTCGAATCAAATATACTGCCGGTTGTTGTAGTTGGAGTTGAAGTGGCTGAATCATTTTCTAACATGTTATTTTCTTCTTCTGTTTCAACTATTTTTTCAAAAATATTTTTATCTTTATTATGTCCTTTAATTGGCTGTAAAGCTTCTTCGGTAATTTCTGAAAATTCGTCTCCTTGAGCTAATGAAAATATTATACTATTCTTTCCTAAATCTTCTGCTAAGACCATCTTTGTATTCATATTGTTTAATATTATCAAACTAGTAGCGATTATAATAAAAACATGGACTGTATTTTTGTTAAATAATATATTTGTTAAAATGTGTGATTTTTCAGTTTCTTTTTTAGTCTTACCTTTAATTTTTAAATATATTTTGTAACTAGGTACTATTAATATTTTAAATATCATATTCCAAATAAATTGGAATGGTTTGAGGATATAACTAAAAAAGCGACCTATTAATTTAAAAAGAAAAATTAGGCCTCTTATAATTGAGTTAAATAATATTAAAATGGTTTTTTTAAAATGCAGGGAAATATGGTTATTATGACAGGTATAAGGGTACATATATGTATATATACATATACCTAGCCAAACCTGATATATATCAATGTTTATTCTACCATTTATTAGCTGAATAATCAATAATTCTTGTCAAGTTAGCCAAAATACGCTAAACTTGTAATTAGCAGATATATATAATTAATACAATTGATATGGAGAAATATAACCATTCCAAAATTGAAAAAAAGTGGCAAAAGTATTGGGAAGATAACAAGACTTTTGAAGTTACAGAGGATAAAAATAAAAAGAAATTTTATGGTCTGATAGAGTTTCCTTATGCTTCAGGAGAAGGTTTACATACTGGTCATTTAAGATCCAACACTGCTATGGATGTAATTTGTCGTAAAAGAAGAATGCAAGACTTTAATGTTTTGTATCCTATTGGTTTTGATAATTTTGGTTTGCCTACAGAAAATTATGCTATTAAAATAAACAAGAATCCTAAGATAGTTGATAAAGAAAATATTAAAACATTTACTAAACAATTAAAAGAATCTGGTTTTTCTTTTGATTGGTCTCGGGCTTTTGCTACAACTGAAGAAGATTACTATAAATGGACACAATGGATTTTTGTACAGATGTTTAAAAACGGTTTAGCTTACAAAGCTAAAGAAACAATTAATTGGTGCACAGCTTGTAAGATTGGTTTGGCTAATGAAGAAGTTTTAAATGGGGCATGTGAAAGATGTGGGGGAGAAGTAGTTAAAAAGGACAAAGAACAATGGATGTTAAGGATTACTAAATATGCAGATAGGTTAATATATGATTTAAAAGATGTAGATTATTTGGAAAGGATTAAAACTCAACAAATTAATTGGATTGGAAAATCCAATGGTGCAGATATTGATTTTAAAATTAAAGATAGTTCAGAAGTTTTAAGAGTTTTTACAACTAGACCAGACACTTTGTTTGGTGCAACTTTTATGGTTATTGCTCCTGAACATTCCTTAATTGAAAAAGAATCAGATTCTATTGAAAATTTAGAAGAGATTAAAGAATATATTAAACAAGCTAAGAAAAAATCTGATTTAGAAAGAGGAGATTTAAATAAAGATAAGTCCGGAGTTGAATTAAAAGGACTAAAAGCTATTAATCCTGTTAATAATCAAGAAATACCAATTTTTGTAGCCGATTATGTAATGATGAGTTATGGTACTGGAGCCATTATGGCTGTACCAGCTCATGATGAAAGAGATTGGGAGTTTGCTAAGAAATATGATTTAGAAATTATTGAGGTTATTAAAGGTGGTGATGTTTACAAAGAAGCTTTTACACAAATAAATTCAGGTGAAATGATTAATTCAGATTTTCTAAATGGAATAAATCCTGAAAATGCAATTCAAAAGATGAGTGATTGGTTAGAAGAAAAAAGTTTAGGAAAAAAGACTGTGCAATACAAATTGCGTGATTGGATTTTTTCTAGACAAAGATATTGGGGCGAACCTATTCCAATGGTGTATTGTGAAAAATGTGGCTGGGTTTCTGTTCCAGAAGATCAATTACCAATAATATTACCAGACGTTAAAGATTTTCTTCCTACAGAAGAAGGAGATTCTCCTTTAGCTAAAGCTGAAGATTGGATTAAAACAACTTGTCCTGCGTGTGGGAATGAGGCTCATAGAGAAACAGATGTTATGCCTAATTGGGCTGGTTCAAATTGGTATTTTATTAGATATTGTGATCCTAAAAATAATCAAATGATGATTGATCCTGAAAAGGCCAAATACTGGTTGCCTGTTGATTGGTATAATGGAGGAATGGAACATACAACATTACATTTATTGTATTCTCGTTTTGTGTTTAAATTTTTGTATGATATCGGAGCTGTTCCAAAAGAAATTGGAAATGAACCTTATGCTAAACGTACAGCTCAAGGCATGATTTTAGGTAAAGGTGGAGTTAAGATGAGTAAATCTAAAGGTAATGTAATTAATCCCGATGAATATGTTAAAAAATATGGAGCTGATACAGTCCGGTTATATGAAATGTTTATGGGCCCGTTTGATCAAGCCATTGTCTGGGATGATAAGGGGGTTAATGGTGTGTATAGGTTTTTAAATAGGGTCTGGGATTTACAGGAAAGAGTAGGTGATGATGTAGAGAATAAGGATGTTGAAAGAATATTACACCAAACTATTAAAAAAGTTACAGAAGATATTGAGGAAATGAAATTTAATACAGCTATTTCTCAATTAATGATTTTGATTAATGAAATAGAAAAGAATGATAAAGTTTCTGTTAATACATACAAGAATCTAGTCTTGTTACTATCTCCATTTGCCCCACATCTTTGTGAAGAGCTTTGGCACTTACTTGGCAATGATCAAATACTTGCCAAAGAATCATGGCTAGAATATGATGAAAATTTAATACAAGCCGATGAAATTGAATTAGTTGTACAAGTAAATGGAAAAGTTAGAGATAAAATTATAGTTGCAGCAGGAATTTCTGAAGGAGAAGCTAAACAAAAAGCTTTAGAATCGGATAAAATAGGGAAGTGGTTAGAAGGAAAAGAGCCAAAAAAAGTAATATTTATTCAGGGAAAATTAATTAGTGTCGTTGTTTAGTGTGGATAACTGTGTATTGACAATTTACTTCATTTGCATTACAATTAAATTAATAATTAAATTAATTTAAACTTATGCCAACTAAAGCAATGAGTCAGATTCAAGTCAGAATTGATGCTGAAACTAAAAATAAAGCTAAAAAAGTTTTAAGTAAAATAGGACTTGATTTAAGTAGTGCAATTAAGTTGCATTTAAAGCAAATTATTAATATGGGGACTTTACCTTATGAAGTTAGGGATGAAAATGGCTTTACACTTAAAAAAGCAGAAGAACTACGGAAAGCAGATAGAGAAGCAGGAGCTTCAAAAAAATCATACCGTTCCGCGGATGAATTAATAAAGGATTTGATGTCTTAGTTTAATATGTATAAATTAAAGCTTTCTAAGGGGTTTAAAAAAGATTTTAAAAAGATAAAAAGAAATCCTCGTTTTAATTCAGAAAAATTAAAAGATGTTTTTGATTCTTTGATAAATAATCACGAATTAGATAAAAGACATAGTAACCATAAATTAATTGGTGATCTGTCGGATTATTATGAGTGTCATTTGGCCCCAGATATTTTGTTAATTTATAGAATAAACAAAGACGATAATTTTATAAATATAGACCGCATTGGTTCTCATTCAGAATTATTTAATTAAAAAATGGTTAAAAAATAAAAATTTTAAACAATTGAATCCAGATATGATCGGGATTTTTGTTTTTATGCTATAATAAATATATGACAGATAAACAGTTTGATTTTTTATATAATAAAGCTGAAGAGTTGATGAAAAAAAACCAAAGATCAAAATCATGATTGGTCACATATTAAAAGAGTTGAAGAAAATGCTTTAAAGATTAAAAAATTATTAAATAATAATGATATAGATGATAAGATTTTAAGACTAGCTTGTGCGTGGCATGATATTAGTTATGTTTTTTTTAAAGCTAGCCCAAGACAATATTTTTTAGAGGCTCGTAGAAGTGTTAGATTTATTAAAAAAAATTTTAAAGAAGTTAATTTTCCTGAAGACGAATTAAAAATTATTACAAACATTGTTTTATATCATGATGTTTTAATGAGTTTTAGACGTAGAAACGAAAAAAGAAGTTTGCATAATAAAATTATGCAGGATACAGATTTTTTAGATGGGACGAGTAATGATAGAATCGATCATGCAAAAAAACTTTCAAAGAATTCCATGTATTGGAAATTTGTTAGTAAAATCTTAGTTCCGATATTTATTGGTACTGTAGTAAAAAACAAAAATAAATTTTTAAATTTAGAAGAGAATACTAGATTATGAACATTTTTTCTAAAATTAAAAAAGTAGAGAAACTTCCTAAAAGTTTACGTAGTCTATATTTTCATAAAGTTATACGTGACGTAGGTACTAGTTTGGTCGGCATGTTTGGCCCTATTTTTGTTTATGTGATTAGTGGAAGTTTAGAATTTGCTTTAATTTTTTATGGAGTAATGAATATTTTATATATCCTCTTTGTTCCTTTATGGGCACGTTTATTGCAGTATAAGAGTATGCACATCTTTATGGTAATTGGTACTTTTTCTTTAATGATATATTATCTTGCTTTCTATTTTTTAGATGGGGCAGGACAGATAGTATGGCCATTAATTATAGTTTTGATTTTAGCCAACATAGGAACAAAACTTTTTTATTGGGTACCTTATCATATTGATTTTACTTTGTTTGTTGATAAACATCACAGAGGGAGACAGCTTAGTTATTTAGCTATTTTGGTTTCATTAGTTGGAATTGTTTTACCTGTTTTAAGTGCTTTTGTTATTACAAGGTTTGGTTTTCAAGCTTTGTTTCTTATAGCTATAATAATTTTAGTTATTTCCATTTTTCCTTTGTTGTTTGTTCCTAAAGTTAGAGAAAAATATTCATTTAAATATTTTCAAACCTTTAAGGAGTTTTTTGACGGTCAACACATTAAAACAAATTTAGCATATATTGCCGATGGATTTCAGGGAAATATAGGGGCATTGATTTGGCCTATATTTATCTTTATGATTTTAAAAGGGGAATATATGCAGGTTGGTTTAATTTCTGCTGCCGTAGTTTTAATTTCTTGTGTTCTTCGATTTATTGTTGGTGAAGCAACTGATAAATTTGATAAGCAGAAATTAATGAAAACAGGGAGTATTCTCTTTTCTATTGGTTGGTTATTTAAAGCCATTATTGAATCTGGTTTACATATATTTGTAGTTGGCATTTTTCATGATTTTTCTGCTATACTAATGAGAACTCCTTTTAATGCCTTGGTATATGAAATTGCAGCTGATGAGGGGCATTATGTAGATGAGTTTACAATTATGCGGGAAATAGCTTTGAATATGGGTAGGATTTTAATGAAGATTACTGCTTTAGTGTTATTATTCGCAGGAATAAGTATTGCTTGGATATTTGTATTAGGTGCTGGCGTGTCATTATTAATAAATTTGGTTTCCAAAGAAGAATTCTATTTTCAAGTGAGTAAGTGAAATAAAAATTAATTTTTATTTTTGAACGAACGCAGAAAATATGGTACATATTTAGCTCATAGCAGATAAGTTTATGAAAGTTTTAAAAGTTCACCCTGTGAAATGCGAAGCAATTTTTTCTTTGAAAAAATTATTTCACAGGGTAAACAAAAAAAATCTAGATTTGGCTATTAAGGCCTTGCGTCAGGGACAAATAGTTATTTTTCCTACAGAAACTGCATATGGTTTAGCAGGAAATCCTTTTAATCCAGAAGTGATAGATAAAATATATTTAATTAAAGGAAGGGAGTTTGATAAACCATTACCTTTAATTGCAGACAGTTTTGAGACTGTAGAAAAATATTTTGAAACAAATGAAATTGAAAAAAAATTAGCTGAAAAATTTTGGCCAGGACCTTTAACAATAGTATTGAAGTATAAGGATGATAGGCTAGGGAAGTTGAATAAACAAGGAAACAATATTGCTGTGCGAGTTTCTTCAGATAAGTTGGCTAGAGATTTAGCACGTAGTCTAAATGGTTTAATTATTTCAACTTCAGCTAATGTTTCAGGAGAACCTGAATGCTATAACATTGACACTGTTGTTAAACAGTTTGATAATATTGAACATAAGCCAGATGTAGTGTTAGATTTTGGTAAATTAAAAAAACAAAAACCTTCAACAATAATTTTAATTAAAAATAAAAAAATTAATATTTTAAGACAGGGGGAAGTTAACATGCATACGACGTAATTACGTCGTAAGTACGTGGCTTAATTTGATTATGAATAAAATAAAAAACCCTCGCTGTTAAGACGAATTTTTATTAAGCTGATTTAAAAAATTTTTCTTTTGTCATTTTTAACCTCCAAGTTTTTGATTTTTAAATTATTTGATTTTAGTTTAATTTATTGTTTAAAAATTGTTAATACTCTTTGGATTTTTATTATAACTATTAATAAATTTTGTTGGTTCTTTCCAATAAGTTAATTTAGTTCTTTTGTCTCTTTTTTTCCAATAACCAGGTAAAATTTTTCTTTTCCATTCACCAGTATAAATAGCAAAATGCAAATGTGCATCTTTCCACCAGCCGTTTTCAGGGCTGTTGGTTTTTCCTACTTTGCCTATTAATTGCTCTAATTTAATACTATCTCCTTTTTTAACTAAACGTTTTTGCATATGAGCGTAAAGTGAAAAAAATATTTTTTTAGATTTGGGATTTTTATGCGCGATTATAATAATATTACCCCAGTTGCTTTTTTCTTTTGTGCCAGGATGCAAGGCAGAATAAACTACTTTGCCTTTGCCAATGCTAAAAATTTTTGCGCCAGCTGGACGGTTTACATCTTCGCCAAGATGAATGCCCCAGTGAACATTATCATAAGCACAGTCTTGTTTAAATTTATAACTATTAACATTGTATCTTTCAAGCGGGAATATTAATTTGTGTGTATATGGGTATGCCATTTATATTAAATTATTTTTCTGGTATAATTTAAGTAGTTTTATTTTATTTAAACGCGGTAGCTATGTGTGGCTGCTTAAATGCTTGCTGAGTAATTTTTTGGAAATTTTTGGCTTTTAAGATTTCAATATAAACAGGCAAATTGTCTTTAGAAAAATGGACTATAAAATTGCCAATTTCTTTTGCATAATCAATTGGCTGATTAGAAACTTCAAATCTTAAGATATCAGCTTCTGGTTCGTATGAGATTTTAGGAATATTAGACATATTGTTTTATTCTTCCAGGATAAAAAGTGATAATAGTTTTTAAATTGCCTTCTTGTTTATATATTACTCTTACAACATGTGTGTTGTCAAGTTTAGATTGAGCAATAATTAAAGGAAAACGAGATATTTTGTCAATTGTTTCTGGATTAAGGACAGTTTCTATAACTTTACTTTTATTAATAACAACACCATGTTGATTTAGTATTTTGAACTTATCTTCAGCATGATGAGTAAAGTGAATCATATATTAATTATATCATTATTTTATGCAATTAACTAGTATTAATGTAATTAAAAATTTATGTAAAAAATTAGATATTAGGCCGAGTAAAAAGCTTGGTCAGAATTTTTTAATTAACAAAAATATTTTAGATAAAATAATTAAAGCAGGGGAGTTATCTAAAAGAGATAATGTATTAGAAATTGGCCCAGGTTTTGGGGTGTTAACTCAAGAATTATTAAAATATACAAAAAATTTAACAATAGTAGAAAAAGATAAAAGATTAGTTGAATTTTTAGGAAAAGAAATTAAAGGGCTAAAGATTATTAATGATGATATACTTAAAATTTCCAATTTTCAAGATACAATTTCCAAACAAATTCCAAATTCCAAATTTCAAATTCAAAACTATAAAATTATTTCTAACTTGCCTTATCAAATAACTTCGCCAGTTTTGTGGAAGTTTTTGCATGAAGAAAAAAATAAACCAGAGATGATGGTTTTAATGGTGCAAAAAGAAGTAGCTGAAAGGATTATTTCTAAGCCTGGGAAAATGTCTATTTTATCTGTAATGTGTCAATTTTATGCAGATATTAAATTAGTTAGTTGGGTAAATAGAAAGAATTTTTATCCAGAGCCAGATGTTGATTCCGCAATAATTAAGTTCAAGATACAAGATTCAAGA
>JBDRGZ010000053.1:0-8439 GCA_043817345.1 Patescibacteria group bacterium | reverse complement strand
TTATGTTTTGGCTAATTTTAGATAAATAATACAGCTTAAAATAGAAAAATAAAATTTAATTTGTTGTTTTAGCATAAAAATAGTAAAATTATATTATAAATTAACAAGATTTTTTGGCTCAAAACAACCAAAAAGGTCGCTCAAGATGACTACTATAAAAAAAATTTTAATATTTCTAATTATAATCATATTTTTCATAGGTATTGTTTTTGTTTTTGATTTAAAGAGCAAAGCAGAGTTTGAAGGTGAAAAAGAATTTGTAATTGTTTCTGGTGAAAGTGTTGGAGAAATTGCATATAATCTGGTTGATCAAGAAATTATTCATTCAGAGTTTACATTTAAATTTTATGTCTGGCTTAAAGGATGGCAAAGCTCTATACAGGCAGGTTCATATATCTTAACTCCAATGAGTATTGCTGATGTGGCTAAAACATTGGTTGTTGGTAAAGTAGACAATGAAATATCTCTTAAATTTATTGAGGGTTGGACAATGAAAGATATGGCAGAATATTTGGTTGAGAGGGATATTGTTGAAAATACAGATATGTTTTTAAATACTGCTAAAGCAGAAAACTTTACTGATGAATTTGAATTTTTACAAGAAGTATCTACCCGTCCTTTAGAAGGTTTTCTTTTTCCAGATACATATAGGGTGTTTAAAGATTCTACATTGGTTGATATCATTTCTAGACAGTTAGAGAATTTTGATCAAAAATTAACATCTGCTATGCGTACAGAAATACGAGCACAAGGTAAAACTGTGTATGAGGTTTTAATCATGGCTTCAATTATTGAAGCTGAAGTTCAAACAGATGAAGATCGTAAATTAGTTTCTGGTGTGTTATGGAATAGATTAGATGTTGGTATGGCATTACAAGTTGATTCAAGTTTAAAATATATCATTGGTAAGAAAAACAGGAATGCATTAACTTTTGAAGAATTGGAAATTGATTCAGAATATAATACATATAAGTATAGAGGATTACCACCAACTCCAATTAATAATCCAGGGGAGTCAGCCATTAGAGCAGCTATATATCCCAAATCTTCAGATTATTGGTTCTATTTATCAGACAAAGAAGGAAATACCCACTTTGCAGAGGATAAAGAGGGACATGATAATAATGTAAATAAGTATTTGAAGTAGAAAATATTACTATTAATAAAATGATATGGATTTATTACAAAAAAATATTAGTTTAGAAAAACAAGAAAACAATATTGAGAACTATTTAGAGTTTAGTGATGGCGAAAAAGAAGAAGTGATAAAACAAATTGAACAAATTGTTTTAAATAAAGGAGTTGGTGTAAAAGAAAAACAAATTGATTTTCCTACTGATCAGAGGACAATTGAAGATTGGATTTATGATACACCTCAATGTTTTAAAGAAGAAAGGGTCTTGGAAGTCGCTTTAAACAACCAAGAATATGTAATAAAATTAATAAATGAGTTGGTTAATAGAAAAAAGTATGATTATGTATTTCAAGTATTACATAATTATGCAGGAACGCCAACGTTTGAGCATTGCGTAAAGATTATTGAGAATAATTTACGAGACAAAAGTTCACGAGATAGTATTCTTATGATGTTGTCTGATAAAATTGCAGAATGTAGAGAGGAAAAAGTAGCTTTTGATGAATTTTTTAAGCACATGTTTGAAAGACCAGAATCAGCCAGTAGAAATCTTTTGACATATTTAAAATTTTTAAATATTAATGATGATAAAGAGATTAAAAAATTATTGGGTGGAAAAACTTTATTATTAATTGGTGGGGGCATTGCCCCAATTAAAGATCAGCTTTTAAGTCAAGATATTGATTGTCAGGTTACTAATATTGAACCTCTTTTGACAGAAGAACATAAAGGGAACGCTGATTATCCGATTTCTAAAAACTTTTATGACATTAGGGGAGATTTAAAAAAGTATGATGAAGTATGGTCTGCAAACAATTCTTTACCAACGTATGCTTTTAATCCTGAACAGGTAAGAATATTTTATAAAAAAGCATTAGCTGGTGTGTCTCAAGGTGGGCACCTTAGAATTGTGCCTGTTTCTGGTTTTTCTGATTCCATAACGCCCTCGATGAGATTGAGCCGATTTCCGGTGAACAATGAATCAATTAAGTGTGTTGATTTATTAAAACAAAGACAAGATCTATTTTTAGTAGAAGAATTTGAGACACCAATGCTTAAATCTTCTATGGGTAGAAAAAGTAATATGAATGGAGTGGATATAAAAGTTATTGGCGATACGAAAGATGTAAAAATATTTTTGGATGAATTTGAAGGGAATTTAAAATAATAAAGATTGCATATATAATAGAGAACTTATGGTATAATTAAAGAAGCAAATAAAATTTATTTTAATTTATTTATAACAAATATATGACAATTATTTTAAGTACGTGGATTCCAAGATCCTATATTCATCTAAGAGAGGCTTTTTCAAAAATAAGCTTAACAAATTTAGACATCAAAGATATAAAGTTTGATGAAAATTTAACATTTGTAATTAAAAATATTTTTCAGAATGTTGATATTAATTTTATTTTAACTCCAACAGGTATTTACTCGTTAGTAGTTGAATTGCCTGCCAATAAAAACACAGAGGATGCGATTAAAAAATTAAAAAAGATATTGCTAGATTCATTAATTAAAAATTGGCACACAGTAACCTATAAGCAAATAAAGAATGAAACCATTCCTTTAAAATTTTCAGCACTTTATTTTTCTGTAAACAAAAAACTAAAGTTGGACAATAAATTAGATAAAGTCTTTGCAGAGCCTTACTTTTCAAAAAACCTTTCTGTTTATCATATTTATCAATTTGCAATTGTTCTGATGTTTGTAATTGATGATTATGTTTTAAAAATGTCTGAATATTATCACAAAGCAGATAAAGTAGTTGTCTCTTTAAAAGGAGAATTTGAGCTTAGTGAACTTAAACGTACAGTTTTTGAAATGGATTATATAGAAAAAAATACTGGAGAGATTATGTCAAGAATAAATGACGCTAAGGATTGTGTAGAAAGAGAAGTTAAAGTATTAAAAAATATAAAATTTGAAGATGAAATTGTGAAACAATTAGATCTTTTTTCAATTTTAAAGAGAGTTGAGGTTGATCTTGGTTATGTTGATAGACTTTGGCAACAAATGGATATAATGCTTGATAATCTTGATAATGCTTCAAATGCTAGGCTTAGTTACCAAGAGACAGTGGAATCAAGAAGAGTTGAATGGTTTTTGTCAGTTGAAGCTGCTAGTGTTATTGCGACATTGCTTGCTAGTGTATTTATAAGTCAGTTTGTTGGGATAAATGCGTTTTATTTAGGTTTAATTTTCTTAGTAGTTTGGATGGGAATTTATTTTATTATGACAAAAATAAGGGCTAAATAAAAAATAAGTATTAGATATTTTATTTATCAGACAAACAAGGTCATGATAGTAATGTGAATAAGTATTTGAAGTAGGATAAAAAATATGTTATTATATTGTTGTATAAATTATTAATTAAATGTTATGAATCAAAATTATTTAACTAAATTTCGAGATCGACAATTTCCTGTTTTTGTTGAAAAAGATGAAGATGGTTTTTATGTGGTTGAATGTCCAATTTTTCAAGGTTGTTATTCTCAAGGCAAAACATTAGACAATGCTTTGAAAAATATAAAAGAAGTGATCAAAATTTGTTTAACAGAAAAAGAAAATTATTGCGTGATTCAGAAATTTCTGTAAATGAGTTTATTGAAAATTTATCAAAATTTAAAATTTGACATATTTCAACACTTTTGTTAATATTTAAATATAAATTAAATATTTATCCTGTTAAATCAGTAAAAGCTGGGTTTTGTAGGACAAAACCATTTAACAGGATTAACCTCAGACCATAGGCAAAAAATAAGTCCTGTGCAGGGATAACGCTAATTTAAGCGTATTTCAGGTCTGTGGTAAATCCACAGTTTTTTTATGGCTAAAACGAAGCAACAAAAAGAACAAGTACTTAAAGGTCTAAAAGAAAAGATTGCAGATTCTAATTCTTTAGTTATTTCAACTTTTAGTAACTTAACAGTTAATGATGATCAAGAATTACGTGCGGATTTACGTAAAGATGGTGTAGAGTATGAAGTAACTAAAAAGACTTTACTTAAAAAAGCTTTTGCTGATAATAAAGTGGAAGGTTTAAATGAAGATGATCTTTTAGGTAATATATCTGTAGCTACTTCAAAGGATGAAGTAGTTGGAGCAAAAGTTTTATCAAAATTTGCTAAAGATAGAGATAGTTTCAAAATCGTTGGCGGTATTTTGAATAAAATATGGGTTGATCGCAATAAGATAGCTGAATTAGCTAAACTTCCATCTAAACCAGAATTGATTGCCAAAACTGTTGGCACAATCAAAGCTCCTATTACGGGTTTTGTAAATGTATTATCAGGAAACTTTAGAGGATTAGTAAATACGTTAAATGCAATTAAAAATAGACCCACTGGATAATAAATTTTGTAACGAAATTTTCAGATTTTGAGATAAATTTTATAAATAATTTTTGATGTTTAGCTTAAGCTAAGCAGAGGAAATTTTTATAAAATTTAGCCAAAATATGGGAATTGCAGTAAGAAGTTATTATTCTGTGTGTCTATAAATAAATAATATATATAAACTTATGTCAGAAGAAAAAAAACAAGAAGAAACAAAGGCTCCTGCTGGAGAAGTAAAAGTAGATGACACTAAAGATGTTGTAGTACCTGATAAATTTAAATCAATTGTTGAAGAAATTGAAAAAATGTCAGTATTAGACCTTTCAGAATTAGTTAAAATTTTGGAAGATAAATTTGGTGTTTCAGCTGCTGCTCCTATGATGATGGGTGCTATGCCTGGTGCAGGTGCTGGTGAAGAAGCTGCTGCTGAAGAAAAAACAGAATTCACTGTTGAGTTAAGTGGAGCTGGTGATAACAAAATTGGTGTTATTAAAGCAGTTCGTGAAGTAACTGAAATGGGATTAAAAGAAGCTAAAGATTTAGTTGAAGGTGCTCCTGCTGTTCTTAAAGAAAACGTTAAGAAAGAGGATGCTGAAGAAATTAAGAAAAAGATTGAATAAGCAGGTGGTAGTGTTACTTTGAAATAATCAAGATATTGCTTAGATATTAAAACAACCCTATATTTTGGGGTTGTTTTGTTTTTTAATATATTTTGTTTGCTATAGTTCAATTTCCATAATTTTGTCATCACAGTTTAGCCAGGCTTTTGTTTGGTTATTATTAATCTTTAAATTATTACATTCATTTAATTTGCTATTCTTTAATTGTTTTTCTACAGAACCACCTTTGGTTAATAATATTAATCTAGAGTTTTGTTTATCTAAAACATATATCTTTTGCCAATCAGTTTCAGTATATATTTCAATATCTGTGCCTAAGTCTTTATTCAAGTCTTTAATTGTAAAATTTTGATTTCTGCCTTTGAACATCCTATATATTTTTCCATCTGTTGATGTTAACCATATATCTCCATCAATAAGTAAACTATCAATTTTTTCTAAGATTAAAGGATCATCTTGAAACCAGTTTGATATTTGAGGAGCTTCTGAAAGCGGTCTAGATATCTTTAGAATTTGTTTATTTGTTTTATCTACTAAATATATTTTATCTGTATATATATTCCATGCTTCTGGAGAATAAGCACTAAAATTAGTTGGTTTTAAACTAAAAGTATCTTCTGATATGTTGTATGTTGTAAATTTATTTTCTGCATTTAAAAATATTAAATTATCATCATCCCAGTTTTTACTTTGTTTGTAATTAGCTTCGCTTGAAACTTGGGTGTATGAGTTTTCACTTGTGTTTATTCTATATAATAAATCATTATCTGTTAAAGCAAATATATTATCTTTGTTTTTAATTAATTCAATTACTGAACCATCACTGTTGAGTTGATTTAGATCTACAATTAAAGATGGTTCCGTTTGATATATATGATAAATCTCATCTAATGTAACTCGTATCTTTTGATCTAATTTTTCGTACATTTTAGTATGTTCATCTTTTTCTTGTGGGATAGCAGTTAATAAAGATCTTGCTTCAGCTAGATTATTAGCTGCAGCTTCTTCGTCTTGATAAATTAAAGCCGCTTCAGCTGAGTTTATTTTGTCTTCTACAGCAGATACTTTTTCTTGAAAGTTTTCTTTAGCAACTTTAACTTTTTTGTTTTGACTAATGATAAACAGGCTACTGATAAAGATAAATATCAATACTATAAAAAATATGGCTAATGTCCTGTGTTTTTTGTTTAAATTTTTTAAACGATGTATGAAATTTCTTGGAAGATTTGCTATTTGGTTAACTTTGCTTTGTAGATCTAGGCTATGCTTTCTCAATGAAATTTGTTTGCTTGGTTTAATAGATTCTTGAGGTAAATCAACTTTTCTATTAACTTTATCATCTAATGATATCTTTTTTTGCTTAATAAAAGATATTTTTTTTGTGGCTGAAAGCATTTTTTTCAAGTTTGGCATTAAATTAGCCCTTAAGACTTTAGAAGTTTTTCTTTCCATATCAGATAGATTATTCATTGATTCTTCTGTGCCGTAGAAATCTTTTAGGTATTCTTTTTGGGTTGAGTTGTCAGCTGTTTCTTTTTGGTTGTCAAACTTAAATATTACAGCTGCAAAAGATACTGGGTTAACATTTTCTAGTAATAGATTTTTAAAATATTCTGTTGATTGGTCTGGATTTAAAGAACTGATTGTTTTTTTAATCTTTTCTCTAGAAAAGTAATCAAAAAGGGTAGGATTTGAGAAAAGATATACATCGTATGGTTCAATTTTTCCAGATATTAACTGACTTAAGAGTTTTCCATCAAATTTCTTTTGTTCTTTATCTTCTGGGATTATTGTAATAAACTTATTTTGTCTTACTAAAGCTGTTTTAAATTTTCCAAAAGATGTTAAAAATATCTCATCTTCTTTAACAGCTCCTACTAGGATGTTGAATTTAGACAACCAAGCCTTTGGCTTATTAATCAAATCTGGTAAATATGAGTTAAAGTTTTGACAAACTGTCTCTAAGGTTGACTCTGGGTCAGAGGTAGGAGAACTGTAGTAATCAGCTTCTATGTTTGTAATTATCTGTCGTATTAGATCTTTAGTTTTCTTTTCTCTAGAGAAGATTTCAATCACAACAAAAAGACGACCCAGGTTTGAGTCTAATACTAATTCATCATCAGCTAAATATACATCAGCTTGTGATTTAGACTTTGTCTGACGCAGTGTTAACTTTTCTGATTGATGTAACATACTTGTATTATATCATATTTTGTGAATGTTGACAAAGTAAAACTGTGGGAAAGACTAGCATTTCTTTTTTTGCTTGGAATTTGATATAATATATGTGTGGATAAAACAAATACAAAAATATGAGTGATAAAAAAATACAAGAGCTTAAGAAATTAGTTGAAACAGCCGAAATTGCTTTGCAACAATCAAGAGACATTTTGGCTTCTTTAACTGGAGATGAGGAATATTCTAGTGCTTTTTCTAAAGCTAAGAATTTAAAGCAGGATGTGGAAGGGGATGAGCAAGTAATTGAAGGAGTCTTTGATGGTCAACAAATGGTTGGGCCAGATGGAAAACAATATTCTATTCCTGTTAACTATGCTTCTAAATCAAAGCTGGTTGAAGGGGACATTCTTAAATTAACCATAAGTGCTGACGGCACTTTTGTGTATAAACAGATTGGACCACAAGATAGAGATAGGGTTAAGGGTATTTTAGTTCAAGACAATGAAACTGATGGTTTTAGAGTAATGGCAGATAATGGTAGAAACTTTAAGCTATTAACAGCCTCTGTTACATATTTTAAAGGTGAATCAGGTGATGAAGTAGTAGTTTTAATCCCAAAAGGTGGAGAAAGCACTTGGGCAGCCTTAGAAAACGTTGTTAAGAAAGGCGAAGACGAACAGGATGAGGAAGAAGACAAAAAAGAAGAGCTAGAAGATGTTTCTTTAGGTGGTTTATCAGAAGATGATTTAGATGTTTAGGGTTTATTTATTTTAATTTTTGTGATATCTTAAATAATATGGAAAATATAAATTCAAACAATTTAGTTGGTGCAGAAAAACTTAGAGAGCTTTTAAGAGAGGCATTGGAAGATACTGTTAAGAAGGATGATTTAAAAGGTTTCGCAACAAAAGATGATTTAAAAGGTTTTGCAACAAAAGATGATTTCAGTGCATTAGCTGATAGTGTTTTGGGGTTAGATTCAAAAATAGACAATGTAAAAAATGAATTGCAAGATCAAATTGACGAGAAGTTTGATAAAATTTTAGAAAGTAATGACAAACTTGCGGGTAAATTAGATAAAATGCTTGCGGAATCAGCATCACATACAGCGTCTTATCAACAACATGAAGAAGTTTTAGACAACCACGAAGGCAGGATTAAAAAA
>JBDRGZ010000052.1:0-2224 GCA_043817345.1 Patescibacteria group bacterium | reverse complement strand
GTTTTCCTACAATTAACCTTTCTGTCGATCAAGACATTAAAAAAGATGATTGGGGAGTGTATTTTTCCTATATATATTTTGATAGAAAAAAACTTCCGTCCGTTAGTCACTTAGGACCAATTGTGACATTTGATGAAACTGAAGTGAAATGCGAAACTCACATAATCAGTTGGCGGCAAGATGTTTCGCCAGAAAAAGTTAAGGTAAAATTATTTAAAAAAATTAGAGGTATAAAAAAATTTAAAAATTCAGATGAGTTAGTAATACAAATTACAGATGACATAAAGAGGGCAAGAAGATATTTTAAGATATAGACCCACCTACGTAATGTTGACTTTGGTGGGTAGACAAAATTTTCAGTTGTGATATAATGGTTGTAGATAATTAAATTTGTCGCAAGAAGCGATTCCTTACAGAATCGTTTTTAATTTTTTCAAATCAATATGAACAAATTACAAAAAATTGGACCTCTCTTTGTCATCGTAGCTGCATTTTTGTGGGCTTTAGATGGTATTGTTTTGCGTCCGGAGCTATATTCGTTGTCAGTACCATTAGTAGTATTTGTTGAACACGCGTTGGCTTTTTTAATTATGACCCCTCTTTTGTTATATGAAATAAAAGAACTGAAAAAAATGAAAAAAGGGGATTGGGGAGCTTTTTTATGGGTAGCAATTTTTGGCGGTGCAATTGGTACAATGTTTATTACTAAAGCTTTGTTTTATGTTCATTTTGTTAATTTATCAATAGTCATATTATTACAAAAACTCCAACCGGTTTTTGCCTTACTTTTAGCAGCATTCATTCTAAAAGAAAAATTACCGAAGAAGTTTTTCTATTATGCAGTAGCTGCAATTATTGGTGGATATTTGGTAACCTTTGGATTAAACCAGCCAGAATTTTCAACAGGCAACAAAACCTTTATAGCGGCTTTATTTGCTTTGGGTGCTGCTTTTGCATTTGGTTCTGCCACGGTGTTTGGCAAGAGAGGACTCCAAAATATCAATTTTAGAGTGGGAACATATCTTAGATTTGGCTTGACGACTCTTGTGATGTTTTTTATCACAGCAGCTGTAGGTGATTTATCCACAATCAATCAAATAACACAAAGGCAGTTAATCACTTTTTTAATTATTGTTTTTTCCTCTGGCGGATTAGCAATTTTTTTGTATTACTACGGTCTAAAATGGATTACTGCTTCTGTTTCAACAATATGTGAACTTGCATTTCCGCTTTCTGCAATTTTACTTGAATTTTTAATACGAGGCAATGCTTTGAGCCTTGCACAATGGGCTGGTGCTGCATTGATGATTTATGCAATGTATAAGGTTTCCAAAGTACAAGCAAAATTGGAATAAAATATAAATTTAACAAAACAGCATTGTTGTTTGGAATGCTGTTTTATGTTATAATTTAGCTATACACCCCGTAAATTATATGGGCAATTTTGTGTATAAGTAGAGTAGTTTTTTATAAATCTTTTGTCACAAAATCAGCTGTTTCTGGATGGATAATTACGGGGCAGTAAGGCAAAAATAATTGGCTAAATATTTATGGTTTGGAGACAAATACTCGAAGTGTTATTTCATTTTATTGATAATTTAAAAGATTTGTATAAATCTTAATTTTAAAGTCCTTTATGGACTTATTTTATGTCCGAGGAGGTAAAGCAAAAAATAAAAACATCAAAAAAAATTCTTATCATAGAGGATGACAAATTTTTAGCTAAGATGCTTACAAAAATGTTGGAATCGCATGGCTATGAAATTGTTGTAGCTAGTTCTGGCAGGGAAGGACTTCTTAAAGCTTCTACCGAAGAACCAAAATTAGTATTGCTAGATATAATTTTGCCTGATATTGACGGTTTTGATATTTTAGAAACTATTAAAACAGATGATAAAACTAAAAAAACACCAGTAATCATTTTATCAAACCTAGGTCAACAAGAAGATATCCAACAAGGCAAGAATTTAGGAGCACAAGACTACTTAGTTAAAAGTGAAATTAAGCTTGACCAAGTTGTCGATAAAGTAAGGAAGTATTTGCCAGTGGTCAAGTAACAATGTACAAGGTACAAGTGACAAGTTTTATCAAATTTATAATATTAGTAAATAATTCGTAATTTGTAACAAATGTTAATTTCTAACGAAAAAATAAAAGCATTAGTATCAGATTTAGATTTAGTTGATAAAAAGCAACTTGAGTCGTTGTACATCTTGGCTAAAGA
>JBDRGZ010000051.1:0-6879 GCA_043817345.1 Patescibacteria group bacterium | reverse complement strand
TCCTGTTGCTAGAAAAGCAGCTGAAGCTTCAGAATGTGCAGCTGATCAAGGCAAGTTTTGGGAATACACAGACGAAGTCTTTGCTAACCAAAAAGGTTTAACTTTGGATGGTTTATCAACAATTGCTGGAACAGTTGGTTTGAATGTTAATGAATTTGACTCTTGTTTATCTTCTGGTAAATATGCGTCAAAAGTTGAAACTGATTTTCAAGAAGGTGTAAGTATGGGTGTACGTGGTACCCCAGGTAGCTTTATCAATGGTCAAACAATTCCTGGTGCTGTTCCTTTCGAACAGATGCAGGCTGCTATTGAAAAACTATTACAATAATATTAAAACATGAAAAAGCTTAAAATTATTCTTTCCAGTATTCTTGGATTTCTTTCGGCAACTCTAGGAGTAGTTGGTTTAACTGGCTTTTGCTGCACACTTACTGGTGCTGCTATCTTATCTTTTTTAGGAATAGCTTCGATTAGTAGTTTTTTAATCTATTATAATAAATGGTTTTTCATTATTGCAGTAGTCTTTGTTATTCTAGCCATCATATATTACATTAGATACAAGAGAAATAAGAGTTGTAAAATTAAATAGTCTCTTATGTTGAAAAAAATAGATTTTAAAATTAATGGAATGCATTGTCAGAGTTGTAAAGTTTTAGTTGAAACAGAGATTGATGTATTACAAGGCGTTAATAATATTGAAGTGGATCATGTTAGTGGAGATTCTTGGGTTGAATTTGATGATGAATTAATAAGTTTAGAGAAGATATTAAAAGAGGTTAAAAAGTTGGGATACAATGCAAGTGAAGGACAAAATAATGTAGCACCAAAAAAACAGAAAAGCTGGCAATTTTTGTATGGCATATTAATCCCATTAATTTTTGCGATTTTAATTGCTGGATATTTTTTAATAAAAAGCTATGGAGGGTTTGAATTACTTTCTAAATTAAATGAGGGCACTGTAAGTTACGGTATAATATTTTTAATAGGGATATTGGCAGGTTTTCACTGTGTTGGTATGTGTGGTGGGTTAGTTGTAGCTTATTCTGCTTCACATCTTAAAATTCAAGAAGATAAAAAAACAAAATCACATACTCCTCATTTTCAGTATAATCTTGGAAGATTAATTTCATATAGTGTAATTGGCGCGATTCTTGGTGGGTTAGGTTCTTTTTTTGGTGTTAACCCAACTTTTACAGGTGCAGTTATTCTTTTAGCTGCTATCTTTATGATTTTGATGGGTTTATCTTTTATCTTTAATTGGAAAATTTTAGAAAAAGTAAAATTGCGTACGCCACAGTTTATCGCCAGATTCCTATACAACCAAAAACATAGTCAGAAACCAAAAGGACCTTTTGTTGTTGGTTTGTTAAATGGTTTTATGCCTTGCGGTCCTTTACAAGCTATGCAGCTATACGCTTTAGCGTCTGGAGATATGATTAAAGGTGCGTTATCAATGGGAATTTATGCATTAGGTACTATCCCACTTATGTTCATTTTTGGCGTAGTTATTTCAAAAATTAGCCAAAAGCATATTAAAAACTTAATTAAAGTTTCTGGGATTTTAGTTTTAATTCTAGGTATTTTTATGCTTAATCGCGGATTAACCAGTTTTGGTTACGGAATGAATTTTAGGGGAGACGGTGCTCAAGAAAATATTTTACTTAATCAGACAGGAGATAAACAGGAAGTCAAGATGGATTTATCATATTATGGTTATCAACCTAATGTGATATATATCAAAAAAGGCATACCTGTTAGATGGGTGATTAATGTAAAACAGATGTCTGGTTGTACAAATTCAATAATGATTGAATCATTAGGTATTAAAAAAGATTTGCAATATGGAGAAAACATTATTGAGTTCACTCCACCAGACAATGTAAGAGAAATTAAGTTTTCTTGTTGGATGAGAATGGTGTGGGGTAAATTTGTTATTACAGATGATAATGCACAACCTACATCTGCTATACGTGCAGTTGAAGCTAAAACCTTACCAACTGGCGGGAATTGTAATGGAAGTTGTGGTGATTCCAGTTGTGGGGCCAAAACAGGAGGAGGATGTGGGTGTGGAAGTAGATAAAAATTAAAAAATATTTATGTCTAAAAAAATAGATTTACAAATTAGCGGAATGCATTGTGCATCCTGTGCAGTGATTGTTAATAAAGCACTGGAAAAAAAAGAAGGCGTTAAGAAAGCTAATGTGAATTTTTCACTTGCTAAAGCAAGTATAGAATTTGATGAAAAACAACTTAAACAAAGTGATTTAATTAAAATAGTTAAGGATAGTGGATATAGTGCAGAAGTTGCAGGGGAAAATGCTTTTGAAAAACAATTCGCAATGCAGAAGAAAGAGACTAGAGGATATAAGAAGAAATTTTTATTTAGTTTAATATTTGCCATACCAGCTTTCATTATTGGTATGGTTTTTATGTGGCTAAAGATAATGATTCCTTATGAACAATATATTTTATGGATTTTAGCTACCCCGGTCCAATTTATTGTTGGCTTCCAATTCTATAAAGGTACATTAAACGCTTTAAATAACAAAACAGCTAATATGGATTCTTTAATTGCCTTAGGAACAACTGCAGCATATTTTTTTAGTGTGTATAATGTTTTGTTTAACCCTTCAGCTGGTCAATATTTTGAAACTTCAGCTATTTTAATTACTTTGGTTATAATGGGTAAGTGGCTAGAATCAATTGCAAAAACAAAAACAGGCGATGCTGTAAGGACTTTAATGAATTTAAGTCCTAAAATGGCAACTATTAAAAAAGAAGGCAAAGAAATTAAAATTTCAGTTGATCAGGTTAAACTAGGTGATTTAATAATTGTTAAGCCTGGTGAAAGTGTACCGGTTGATGGAATAATTGTAGAAGGAAATTCTAGTCTTGATGAAAGCATGATTACTGGTGAAAGTATGCCAGTTGAAAAGAAGATAGATGATAATGTTGTTGGGGCTACGATTAATAAACACGGGTCATTTGTTTTTAAGGCAACTAAAATTGGAGAGAACACAACTTTAGCTAAAATTATCCAGCTTATTGATGAAGCCCAAGGAAAGAAAGCTCCTATTCAGCGTTTTGCGGATAAGGTGTCAGAATATTTTGTTCCTACAGTCATTGGAGTAGCTATTATTACTTTTTTTGTGTGGTATTTTCTAGTGGGTTCTGGGTTTGCTTTTGCTTTACTTACATCAGTGGCCGTACTTGTGGTTGCTTGCCCATGTGCTTTAGGTTTAGCTACACCAACAGCTATTATGGTTGGTTCTGGCAAAGGGGCACAAAATGGGATTTTAATTAAAGGAGTAGATTCATTAGAAACTGCTCATAAACTTGAATATATTGTGTTTGACAAAACAGGGACATTGACTGTTGGAAAACCTGTTGTTACAGATGTAATAGAAAAGATACAAGCATCTAATCTTTTACAATTAGCCGCATCAATAGAAAGTAAATCTGAACATCCTTTGGCCGAAGCTATTGTTAATATGGCTAAAGAAAATAAGTTGAGTACGCTTAATGTTTTAGATTTTAAGGCCATTATTGGTAAAGGAGTTCAAGGAAATATTAACAACCAAATAATTTTAGTAGGTACAAAATATTTATTAAAAGATAATAATATTTTACTTGATTCAGAAGACATAAAAAAAATGGAAAAATTAGAAGATCAAGGAAAAACAGTAATGTGTGTAGCAACTGATAAACAATTTATTGGGTTTATTGCAGTAGCAGATATTGTACGGGAAACATCAAAACAGGCTGTTACAGATTTACAGAGATTAGGGCTTAAAACATATATGATAACAGGTGACAACAAAAGAACAGCCAAAGCCATTGCTAAAGAAGCTGGTATAAATAATTTTTTTGCGGAAGTTCTACCAGAACATAAAGCTGAAAAAGTTAAAGAATTACAAAGTAAAGGTAGAGTAGCTATGATTGGAGATGGGATTAATGATGCTCCAGCACTAGCTCAAGCAGATATTGGTATTGCCATGGGTTCTGGCACTGATGTAGCTATGGAAACAGGGGATATTGTTTTGATGAAAAACGATCTATTAGATATTCCAAAAGCCATTAGATTAAGTAAATTAACAATGAGTAAAATCAAACAAAATATGTTTTGGGCTTTGATATATAATATAATTGGTATTCCAATAGCTGCTGGTGTTTTCTATTTCTTAACTGGTTGGCTTTTATCGCCAGTTATAGCTGCTACAGCTATGGCTGCAAGTTCTGTAAGTGTTGTAACTAATTCATTACTTTTACGTATGAAGAAATTATAGTATAATAATTATTAAAATAATTCTATGCAAAAACCAACAACCATACTTTCTGAAGAACATCAAAACATCTTAAAAGTTATTCAAGCTTTAAATAAAAAATGCCAAGTTTTAGAAACTGGCGTGGATTTGGATAAAGATTTTTTTAATCAAGTAATTAACTTTATTCAAAATTATGCTGACAAATTTCATCATGCCAAAGAAGAAGACATTTTATTTAAAGCAATTAATGAAAACGAAGAATGTATGCATTGTAATCCAGTTGAGCAAATGCTACATGAACATAATCTGGGGCGTGATTTTGTTAAAGGAGCAAAAAAAGGGTTAGAAGAAAATGACATTAAAAAAATATTAGAAAATTTTACAGCTTATGCGAGTTTACTGCAAGATCATATTTTTAAAGAGGACAATATTTTATATCCCATGGCTGACCAAGCCATAAGTCAAACAGACCAAGAATTAATGTTAGAAAAGTTTGAGCAAGTTGAAAAAGAAAAATTTAATTCTGATGTTAAACAAAAACAACTTTCTTTTGTTAAAAGAGCAGATAGTGTATAATTAATATACTATGTTAATCATTTACTCTCATCCAAACAAAAAAGGCCATTCAGGTGAATATTTAAAACAGCTTGAAGAAAAATTAAAAGAGAAAGAGATCAAATATGATATATTAGATTTGTATCAAATAAAATTTGATCCTGTTTTGTATCCAAATGAACATTATGTTTCAGGTAATAAGAATATATCTGAAAAAACTAAAGAAATTCAAAAAAGGATAAAAAAAGAAAACAAGTTCATTTTTATTTACCCAACATGGTGGAATAATATGCCAGCAATTTTAAAAGGTTTTTTTGATAAAGTTTTTGTTGGTAATTTTGCTTTTGAGTATATTAACCACAGGCCAATAGGACTATTAAAGGGTAAAGCTGTTATTTTTTCATCATCTGGCGCACCAAGGATATGGGCGAAGTTTATTGCTAAAGACCGAGCTTTAAAAAGTGTGACAAAAGATATTCTCAAATTCTGTAATTTAAAAGCAAAAGCATATTTAGTTGGTTGGGCAAACGAATTGAATGAAAAGCAAAAAAAGAAAATATCTAAAGTTGTAAAAAAAGGATTAAAGTATTTAAATAATTAAAACAAAAGTATGAATTTTTTTAAAAAACTATTTCATCCGCAATCCATGCCGGGTAAATGGTTATGGGCAATACTTAGAATTGCTATGGGTTGGATGTTTTTATGGGCATTTATTGATAAGGTGTTTGGTTTTGGTTTTGCAACTACACCAAACCAAGCATGGGTTACTGGCGGTTCGCCAACTTTTGGATTTTTAAAGTTTGGATCAAAAGGGCCATTTACAGATTTTTTCCATATTTTAGCAGGTAATCCCATAGTTGATTGGTTGTTTATGTTGGGTCTGTTATTTATTGGTTTAACTTTGATCTTAGGTATATTTATGAAACTTGCTAGTTATTCTGGTGCAACAATGGTATTTTTAATGTGGCTAGCTGTTTTACCTCCAGAACATAATCCATTTCTGGACGATCATCTAATATATTTAGTGCTATTAATCGCTCTGGGAGTTATTAAGGCTGGACAAAGTTTTGGCTTTGGTAAGTGGTGGTCAAAAACAAAATTTATTAAAAAATATCCTTTATTTGAATAAATAATAATTAATTAAAAAATTTATGCAAAAAACAATTGAAAATTTAACAAAAGCTTTTATTGGAGAATCACAAGCAAGAAATAGATATACTTTCTATACTAAAATAGCTAAAAAAGAAGGTTATGAACAAATAGCTAGTATCTTTGCAGAAACAGCAGAACAGGAAAAGGTTCATGCAAAAAGGTTGTTTGAACATATTCAGGAATTAAAAGAAAAAAGTAATGAAGATTTTTCGGAAATAAAAGTTGAAGCCGTAGCTCCAACAATCTATTCTACAACCGCAGAAAACTTGAAAGCTTCTATTGCAGGTGAAAATTATGAATATACAGAAATGTATCCAGAATTTGCTAAAATAGCCGAAGAAGAAGGATTAGCTGAAATAGCTATTAGGTTAAAATCTATTGCCAAAGCAGAAGCTCATCACGAAGAAAGATACAAGAAAGTATTAGAGCAACTTGAAGCAGGTACAGTATTTAAAAAAGAACAAGAAGTTGCTTGGGTATGTAGAGAGTGTGGGTATGTTCATTCTGGCCCAGAAGCACCTATTAAGTGTCCTTCTTGTGATCACCCACAAGCATATTATCAAGAATTATTAGTATCGTCATCCTGAGGAGAAGTCCCGATAGGGCGACGACGAAGGATCTGTTTGTAAAACAATAAAAACAGATTTTTTATCCAGTTCTTTTCTTTGTCATTCCGTTGAAAAACGGAATCTAGTTTATTCTCTGGATCCCGACTTTTGTCGGGATGACAAGGGTGGTACGAGATGACAAATTAATTTAACAAAACTAACAAATCCAGAGTTTAAGGATTTATCAGAAAAATGGAAATTTCCAGATTTACTGGAATAAAAAACAGATCCTTCACTCATAACGACTATAACAGTCGTTCAGGATGACACACTTTTTAATATGACTCAACTATATCAAA
>JBDRGZ010000050.1:0-14817 GCA_043817345.1 Patescibacteria group bacterium | reverse complement strand
CAAGTTTACCAAGATTTATTTCCATAGTAGATAAAAAATTAAGCATCTATATAAAACTTAGGGAGATTAAAATAAATTTCATATAACGCCGACGGATAGGCGAAGCCTAACGAAGGACTTTCCGCAGGATGAAAGCCAGAGGCTTTCAGACTAAGGGAAGTAATATGTAAACTGATTGATATTTTTTCTAAAATTAGGTAAAATATATGTGTAAATTTTAAATCATAATAATGTTATGATTACAAGATAATCATAACATAATATTTTACAAAAATAAATAGTATGTATTTTGTAGCATATTTTTTGTTTTACAGTTTTGGTGTTAAAATGAAAATATGAGAATAGCCCATATAATATGTACTTTTCCACCATATAAAGGTGGGATGGGGAATGTAGCCTATGAGCAAGCCAAAGAGCTTGCTAGTTTAGGGCATGAAGTTACAGTATTTACCCCGTCAAATAATTTTTCCAAAAGAAAAATTGCTTCGCATTTGACAGGGTTTACCCCGTCAAATCCCCGAGAAAAACTCGGGGTGCGAAGCAATTTGACAGGGTTTACGCCAAATTATTCTAAGGAAGAAAAGGATTTTAACTTTAAAGTTATACGTTTAAAATCTTTAATTAAATTTGGTAATGCTGCCTTTTTACCCCAGTTGATATATAGGTTGAGGAAATTTGATGTTGTACAGTTACATCATCCTTTTTTTGGCGCTACAGAGATTGTCTGGTTAGCTAAAAAATTGGGCTTGATAAAAAAACTAGTTGTTTTTTGTCATATGGAATTTATTCCTAAAAATTTGTTTTTCAGATTTTTTTGGTTGCCAGATAGAATAATTTTAAAATCTCTATTAAACTCATCAAGTAAAGTAGTTGTTAGTAGTTTAGATTATGTTCGTCAATTATCAATTAATAAATATTTTAAAAAGAATAAAGAAAAATTTGTTGAGATACCTTTTGGTTCACAATTTAATTTACCTGAGTTGAAGGAAAAACAAGGAGATAAAAATATTCTTTTTGTTGGTGCTTTAGATAAAGCACATAATTTTAAGGGTGTAGATATATTATTGAAATCTTTTAAAGAAGTTTTAGCGGAAAACCCCAGTGAGACAATATACGCGTCTCACGGGGCGAGTATTAAATTAAATATTGTAGGTGGAGGAGATATGAAAGAAGAATATATTAAACAAGCTAAAGATCTAGGGATTATTAATAAAGTTAATTTTCCTGGGTGTGTCACAGATGAGGAACTAAAAGAATATTATGCAAATTGTGATATATTTGTTTTACCTTCAACAGATTCTGGTGAAGCTTTTGGTTTAGTTTTAGTGGAAGCAATGAGTTTTGCTAAACCAGTTATTGCATCTGATTTACCAGGTGTACGTACGGTTTGTAGAGATAATATTAATGGATTTTTAGTTGAACCAGGAAATATACAAGATTTAGAAGAAAAAATGGTAAAATTAATACAAGATAAAGAATTAGCACAAAAAATGGGCAGAAAGAGTAAGGAATTTGTAGATGAAAAATATACATGGCCTGTGCATGTAAAAAAATTAGAAGAAGTTTTCCACAGTGTCCAATGCCAGATACATATTAGACTCCATTAGGGTTAGGAGCTCAATTTTATCTATCCCAAGCCTTGTTAGGACAATATTTTGATGATGATGACTATAAAGTATATTTATTCTACGCAAGTGGAAATAGGTTTTTTTCAGATAAAAAACATCCTAATAGATTAGAATTTCATTCAACTATTGAAAATACAGACCCAGACCATCATGATGATTATGCGTTTTGTGATATAGCTGAATTAGGTTTAATTATTTCTAAATTAAAAGATATTAACTTAGAACATAAATACTATTTATCAAACCCAATCAAATATTCAAAAGATAATACCTTTAGGATATATAACTATGGGAATTTGATCTTTTTTAATTTTAAAAAGAATCTTTTAGGTAGTTATGGTAATTGGTCACATATATTATGAAAACATATATAGTAATTCCAACATATAATGAAAAGGAAAACATTGAAGAATTAATTAAAACAATAAATGATCTTCAGATTGAAGATCTAAGGGTTTTAGTTGTAGATGATAATTCACCCGATGGCACAGGCGAAATTGCTGATAGATTGAAAGATAACTATTCTGTTGATGTTTTACACAGACAAGGTAAACAAGGATTAGGTTCAGCATATAGAGCAGGGTTTAAATATTGCCTTGAACATGATGCAAAATATATATTTGAAATGGATGCAGATTTTTCTCATAACCCAAAAGATATTCCTCGAATGTTACAAGCAGCACAAGAAGGTGCTGATTTAGTTATTGGCTCAAGGAAGATTAAAGGTGGTAAAATTGTTGGTTGGAATGCTTGGCGCCATTTTTGTTCAGACGGAGCAATGTTTGCTTCTAGGTTAATGTTAGGATTAAAAACTAAAGATGTAACAGCAGGTTTTCGTTGTTTTAAATCAGAAACTTTAGAAAAGATTAGATATTCAGAAGTCAAAAGTAATGGTTATGCTTTTCAAGAAGAAATGATATATAGAGTAGAGAAAGCGGGTTTAAAAGTAGTTGAAGTTCCAGTTGTGTTTATAGATAGAGAAAAAGGTAAGTCTAAACTTAACAAAAAGGATATTATTGAGTTTTTTATAACCATATTTAAATTAAAATTTAAAAAATGAAATATTTTAAATACATATTTATAACCCTTATTTTTCTCTGTTGTTTTAATTTTGTTTCTGCACAAAACGAGATTCAAGAAACATCGGTATATGTTTTGTATGTTATTGATGGGGACACTATAGTGGTAAGTATTGAAGGGAAGGAACAGAGAGTTAGATTAATTGGAATTGATGCCCCAGAAGTTGCTTATGTAGAAGAAAACAAAGAAGGCGAGTGTTTTGCAGATGAATCCACAGAAAAACTAAAGGAATTGATATTAAATAAAGAGGTGGTTTTAGTCAATGATTCTTTAAGTGATGATAAGGATAAATATAATAGATTGCTACGGTATATATATTTAGACAATACAGATATTAATGCCAAGTTAGTAGAAAATGGGTATGCAAAGTCTTTTTTATTTTTTCCTTTTGATAAACAGGACGAATATAGTACTTTAGACAGCTTTGCTCAATTACAAATGTTAGGGTTGTATGATACAGATGTTTGTTTGGGGGTTTCAGATAATACAGAAGTAGATACCCCATATTTAATATTAGGTATAGCTATTTTAGCAGTTCTCTTAATTATTATTTTTTTAAAGAAAAATGATTAAAAAAAAATAAAAATAAAATAGTATTTATAGTCTTGTTAATTTTATTTTGTTTTCAGTTAATAATTATCTCACCAAAAGGTGATTTTCCTTTAAATGACGATTGGGTACACAGCTTGTCTGTAAAAGAATTTTTAGAAAATAGTAATTTATTTTACCCTTCTTTTTTAGGCCCTTTTAATTTAATGCCTATTTTAACAGGTATAGCTGCTACTGGTTTTTTTCAGTTTTCTTTTTCGTTTCTTAGATTAATTAATATTTTATTAGCTTTTTTTTCTGTTTTAGTTTTTTTTATTATTTCGAAAAAAAAGTTTACAATTAAAATATCATTTTTATTATCTTTATTATTTTGGTTTAATCCAATATTTTTTAATCTTTCATATACTTTTATGGGAGATATTATGGCCCTGTTGTTAATATTGTTAGCAATATGGTTTTATTTGATAGGTTTTGAAGAAAAAAAATATTGGGTGTTATGTTTAGCTTCTTTTTTTGTTGTATTAGCATCTTTTACAAGACAAGTTTGTGTTTTGTTATTTTTTTCAGCGTGGGTTGTTTTTTTGTTTGACAAAAAAAATAAAAAATTGAATCTTTTGTGGGCTTTTGGCATGCCAGCTTTAATTGGTTTGGGTTCATATATTTTATTAAAAAAGTACAACCTTATTCCTGGTGAAGTTTCTGCACGTTTTTTGCCTGAAGGGTGGTCTTATTTTAAACACACGTTGTTTGTTTTATGGGATTATCTTTTATTAATTTCTTTGTTTATAGTACCTTTAACAGTAAGTTTGTTGTTTAAAAATTATATATGGCTTAAAAAATATTTATTTTGGAGCTTGGTTGCTATTTTTGTTTCGCTGGCAATTATTTTTAATCAAGAAGGACACATTTTTCCTGCGCTTGGCAATATGATTAATAAATTTGGTCTTGGGCCAAACATTTCTGTTATGCAAGGTTTTCTAGAACCATGGTTAGGATCAAATTTTTATATTATTTTACATTATTTTTTGTCAGTTTTAGGTGCAATAAATATTTTTATTTTAGTTCAATTTGTTAAACTTAGAGATAAAAAAATAAATAATTTATTGTTTCTTTGGTTATTTTTGTTATTATACATTTTAACAATATTGCCTATTCGTTCTTTTGATCGCTATCTGTTATTAATACTACCATGTATTTTATTATTTTTTGGATGGGTTTTAACAACATTTAAGTGGTCGCAATCTGTTCTTATATTCCTGTTAGTTCCTTTGTGTCTTTACAGTTATGTTGGGACATATAATTATTTAGCGTGGAATAAATCCCGTTGGAAAGTAGGTAACAAGTTTTTAAGTCAGGGGATTGCGGTTCAGGAGATCGAGGGAGGTTATGAATGGGATGGTTGGCATTTGTATAAAAAAACAATTTATAAGTCCCTTGGTGATTTTACTCCTAATTGGTCGCCTTGGTATGTTAAAGATTTGTTTAGTGGTCATAATATGAAATATATTATTTCTTTTTCTGAACTAGGTGGTTATAAAGTAATAGACAAACAGAGTGTTGATGGTATTTTTTCTAATATAAAATATATTTATCTTAATGAGGTTGTCCCACATAGTTTGAAATAACTTTTATGAATTATTTATTAAAAAACAAGATATTTAGTAAAAAAATAATACTATTTTTATTTTTTATTTTTATTTCTTTTGTTGTGTTTTATCCTGTTTTAGATAATTTCTTTTTTTCTGATGATTTTTCTTGGCTTGCTAGATCTAAGTATGAATTAAATAGTTTTCACGATATTATTTTTTTACGTTTTGCTGGTTTTTGGCGGGCGAGTATAAATTTATATTTTTATTTAATTTATCATGTTTTTGGCACTAATCCCGCATTTTATTATATTTTAAATATTTTATTGCATGGCGTTAATGGTTTTTTAGTTTTTTTATTATCTAAAAAAATAATTAAATCTTCCAAAATTGGTTTTTTATCTGCTGTTATTTTTATTATTTCTCATATACATTATAGTTCGATTTTATGGATTAGTGCAGTGACATCTTTGTTAAATACTTTTTTTATTTTAATAACTTTAAATTTGTTTTGGACTTATTTACGTAAAAATATTTTTTTAATTTATTTATTAGGTTTATTTTCTTTTGTTTTTGCGTTATTAACAAAAGAGACTTCGGCTATTTTGTTACCATTATTATTTTGTGTATTTATTTATTTTTATGTAGATAAACAAATTAAGATAAAAGTAAAAAGTTTTATAATTTTACTACCTTTTGTTTTTTTGGAATTTTTGTATTTAACAATTCAGTATCTTTTTTTTCGAAATAATTTGTCTGTTTATGGGTATAATTATGATATTACATTATTTGGTGTTAAGAAGTTTTTGTTTAATTTTATTTATTCTTTTTTTGGTGTTAGTAATTTTTATATTTCAGTGCTATTTTTTATTTTTTTATTTTTAGTATTGGTTATTTTAATTAAAAAAAATAGAGTTTATTTAAAAACAATAGTATTTTTTTCTATTTTTGTTTTTTTAACATATTTACCCCCGGCTTTTTTTAGTTTGGGTCAAGGAAAAGATTGGTTGTTCGCTCCAAGATATGCTTATTTACCAACCGTTGGTGTGTCTTGTATATTAGCAATAATCGTATATATTTGTTATGGTAAAATAAATAATAAAAAATATATAAAAAGAATTTTTGTTCTGTTTTTATTATTTTTGGTTACTGTAAATATTTATTTTATTAGAATTGAAATAAAAAAATATTTTATTTTAAGCCAAGTTAGTCAAGACGTGTATTTAAGTTTAGTTGAATTTGATAAACAAGGTTATTTGGATAAGAATATTTTTATTGTAGGAGATTTTCCTTTTAAACACAATCCAACTTATTTATTTGATATGTTGAGACTATATTTTGATGTACCAGATCATAAAATACATTTTATGGAGGCTGATTATATCCCATCGACAGTAAGTTTACATAATAACTTTTCTATAAACATTAAATGGGATTATGAAACTAGTACATTTTTTTTGTTGAAATAATTGTTTGTGTAATTAAATAATAATTATGAATTTAGTATTTAAAAAAAATAATTTATATAAAGTTTTTCTGTTCTCTTTTTTTATTTTTCTTGTTCTTTTTCGTTTACATAACGCATCTGAATTTAATCCTTATTGGGGTTATGATGGTGGAGGACATTTAGAATATATACAAAAGATATATGAAGAAAATAAATTACCTAGCATGGAAGAGAATTATTTAGCTTGGCATGAGCCAGGTTTTTATTATTTTTATGCACAGTCAGGTCATGTTTTAGATTATTTTGCTGGGGATAAAGAATATGATTTTTATGAATTTATTGTTAAAATGTGGCAGATATTTTCTGCAATGTCCAGTGTCTTAATGATATATCTGGTTTACAAAATTGCACAGCAATTTACTAGTAATAAGAATGTGTGGTTAGCAGCAGTATTTTCTTCTGGATTTCTGTCTGTAATTACTGAAACAACCAACTATTTAACCAACGAATTATTGTTAGCTTTTTTAGTTATCCTGCTTTTTTACTATTTTATCCGTTTTTCAAAGAAAGGTTGGAATCTTAAAAGAGTCATATATATTTCAATTTTATCTGGTATTGCCTTATTAACAAAATTATCAGCTTTGATTTTTATATTTTCTATTATTATTTGGTTCATATATCGATCTATATATACAAGAAAATTCAAATGGTTAGGCTATGTGATATTACTTATATTTGTTTCTGTTTTAATTTATTCTCCATGGGCGATATATAAACAAAAAAATATTGGTAGTTTGTTTTCTATAAATATTTATGAAGATAATTTGTCTGAAAGTAGAGAATTGAATTCAGATTTTTTCTATAGATTAAATCCTCAGGTTTTTACTAATCCGTTTTGGATGACAAGTAGTAATTCGTTCTGGGCAGTAATTTTTGCTGATACATTTTCAGATTACTACTCAATATCAAATAATTTGGATAAAAGCATTTCATTACCAGATAATCAGAGATTATGGGTAGATAGTGGAAATTTTGTAACACATATGAAGTACAGATTGTCTGTTGTTTTACTTTATTTTTCCATATTCTTCATTTTAATCTTTTTTGCAGGAGTAATTGGGTTAATATGGCAATTAATTAAAAAGAAATTAAAACCAAGCATAAATTTGTTTGTATTGATATATATAATTGGTAGTTTTCTGGCATTAATGTATAATGTTTTTAGCTTTCCTTTTTTAGAAAGAGGAACATTAAAAGCAAGTTTTGTTTTAAGTGTTTGGCCGATATTAATGCTAATTGGCTGGTCATGGCTGGCTAATATTTTAGATAAATTTAAATTAAATTTTTTATGGATTCCTGTTTGGTTTTTAATTCTAATCTGGGGGGGATTATCCATAGCTATAAATTGGATTTAAGTTTTTAGTGGTAGTCATCCTGAACATCCCACCTTTGTCATCCTGAACATCCCACCTTTGTCATCCTGAACTTGTTTCAGGATAAAACAAACAAACTAGAAAGAATGTTAAATCCCGAAATAAATTCGGGATGACAGAAAAAGAAAGTTAAAATTAATTTTGGAATAAAATATAAATTAAAAAATAAAATTTTATCTAAATAGTAACCAGATCTTTCGACTCGTCGCCCTATCGGGACTCCTCGCTCAAGATGACTACCATAAAAAAATGAAAATACTTCTCATCAACAATCTATATAAGCCTTTTAATAAAGGTGGAGCAGAAGCATTTGTGGAAGACATTGCTCTTGGTTTGGTTTCCTTGGGACATCAAGTAATTTTAATTACTTTAGGAAGAGAAGATAAAATAGAAGAGATTGGTGTAATTAAAGTATACAGAATAAAACCCTGGAATATATTTTCTTTTTTAGATATTGATAAAAAACCAGGGATTTTAAGATTTATTTGGTGGTTTTTTAATGTTTTTAATTTATCTTCAAGAAAAAAGATTAAAAAGATTTTAAAACAAGAAAAACCAGATGTTGTGCATATGCACAATATAACTGGTGTTGGATTTTTAATCTCTAGGATGATAAAGAAATTAAAAATTAAAAACATATTAACAATTCACGATATTCAATTAGCTTATCCTTCAGGACAGTTAATTTATAATCACGAGAATGAGTATATTAATACTTTTTTTTTAAGGAAATTGTATGAGAAACTAGTTAAATATTTAATTAATTCTCCAGACACAATTATTTCCCCATCAAAATGGTTGTTAGATTTTTATACACAAAAAGGATTTTTTAAAAACTCAGATAAAAAAGTTTTACCAAATTCAGTTTCTCAAACATCTGACCAAAGAACAGAAAGTGAAAAATTAAGATTTTTGTATGTAGGACAAGTGGGAGAGTATAAAGGGATATTTACTTTATTAAATGTATTTAAAGATTTAGATTATGAATTACATATTGCTGGTGATGGTAAAGATTTAGAGAAAGCTAAAGAATTTAAAAAAGATAACATAATATTTCATGGTAGATTAGATAAAAAAGAATTAGAAAATATATATTCTAATTCAGATATTTTAATTTTTCCAAGTTTAACTTATGAAAATTGTCCAATGGCTATTTTGAGAGCTTTTAGTTTTGGTATGCCCGTTATTGGTTCTAGGATAGGAGGTGTATCAGAGTTAATTGAAGATAATATAACAGGTTGGTTGTTTGAACCGGGAAATGAACAAGAATTAAAAGAATTGATTAATATATCTAAAGATAAGGTTAAAGAGATGAGAGGTACCTGTTTAAAGAAATCTGAAGAATATATTATTGATAAATATTTAAAAAAGCTGGAGGAGATGTATTGATGGCGGTTTATCAGCCAGAATTGTTTTTCAAAAGCTTTAATTTGGAAAATTGCTTGGTTTTCAATTTTATTGGAAAATTTTACAAATTACTGAATAAATTTTTCGCAGGAAAAAATTTATGTCTTTTGAAAAATGATTCTGGTAGATAAGAATAGTTTATTTATTTGCTTTTATTAACTTTTTATGTAAAAATACATTACTATGACTGATATAAAACAACCCACCTCCGCCAAGGCTACGGCCGGCAGGCAAACAACAAACAATGAAGAGCGAGCAAAACTTGCTAAAGAATTTCAAGAGCAAATGAATAAATCTTTAGATGAAATGTCTAAAATAGAGGATTTTAAAGAATATTTTAAAGTTCAAAGAGATATTATCCAAAAATATATTAATACTTGGAAATATATTGAAAAAAACTTAGAAAGAGATTCTGTTGAAGATTACAGGTTATTACTTAAAAGTTTTGGTCAAATGGCTGAATTAGATAAAGAAAAAGGTAAAATATCTAAAGAAAAACTTAAAACAATAGATAAGTTTAATAAGCAGGCTGTTGAAACCTTAGAAAAAGGTGATTACAAAAAGACTTCAGAACAGTTATTCTATGTTTTATTAGGTAATGTTTTAGAACATGTTAATAAAGTAGATATAGATATGAAAGAGTTTAATATTCAAAAAGATCTATACCCACATTTACAAATGCCTCTAGGTTTATCTTTCTTTCTATTTCAAAACTTGATTTTTGGACAAATTTCCCAAAAAGTTAATGAGCTTAGTAAAGAATATTTACAAAAATATTGTGCTTTACTTCTTGGTTTGTGGCGCATGATTTTTGAACTAATGCAATATGAGAAACAAATGGAAGTTGCAAAAAAGAAACAAGCTGAAGAAACAGAAAAGAAAGAAGACAATAATAAATAACTAGTTTATATATTTCTTTGAACAACTAAATATGAGGTGGTAAAATGTTTAAAAAAATGATCCTAATCACCCTTTGTTTTTTTGCTTTTGTAAATTTTGGAATAAGTCAAATTCCAAAAACAATTATGGATTGTTTGGTTTTAGATGATACACTACATACTTATAACGGTCCATCTGGCCCGGAATTTATGTCAGGTAATGTAGTAAGGTCTAATTATGATTCAGAAATTTTGTCAGTAAAAATTGATAGCCTCGATTCTATTAAGGTGGTAATAAGTATTTTTGATGGTTATATGATAACCGCCGACAAAAGGGAACGTATAGAAAATCCGACACGTTCTCTTTTGCTTGGTGTTTATGTGCCTGATGTTGATAAGACGAGGAGTATCCTGACAGAATATTATGAGTATATAACAGTCCGTGACTTTGGGTATTTAAGGTTTAAAAAAGGAGCTACTTTAAAGTTAAAAATTCAGAAGTTGATTAAGCAAATTTTAAAAAAAAGGGATAATGATATAAATTTTATATCCCTATAGGTATTATTCTGCTACAATTTATATCCCTGGTATCAATTTTTATTTCTGGGGATATTTTTTTTGACAAATTCTTTGTTTTGTAGTAATATACTAATTGTCCAGGTAGGTGAGTGATTACTCGTATTTCTTAGGAAATATGGGAGGAAAGTCCGAACACCAATCCCGAGCAATCGGGAAAGAATAGTTCTGAAATAGAACCAGGTATAAGACTTACGAAAAAAGTAGTTCACGATCGTGTTATTTTCAAGCGAGCGAACAAAATAAAAATTTATTTTTATTTTTAAGTGAGTGCTGAAAATATGATTATCATACTTTTAGTGGACAAAGTCAAAACCTCGAGCTAGTGCCACAGAGACTATACTAGTCCCGCGTCTGCGGGATGAAATGTGAAAAGTGAACTGATGTTTTTTTATCCCGAGTAATCGGGACAGGAAGCTACAGTTCTCATCCCTTGGTGACAAGGAGATGTGGTAAACCTTATTTTGGTGCAAGTTATAATTGACGCGTAGATAGATGATCACAATTACTGCTTTGCAGTAATACAGAATTCGGCTTATGACCCTGCCTGGACACTATGATTTATCCGCCTTCGCCTATAGCAACCCTATTGGACTACGGCGGATAAACTTTTAATTTATATGAAAAAGAATGAATTGATTTTTTCAGCAGTCTTGGTTCCTATTGATTATATTATGATAATACTAGCCGGCGTTGTCGCCTATTTTTTACGTTACGAAAGATGGGTGCAAGAAATACGTCCGGTTATTTTTAATCTCGATTTTAAAGCATATTTTTCGTATCTCTGGTTAGTTGGTCTAGTTTGGTTAGTAATCTTTGTAATCGCTGGATTGTATCAAATAAAAGGTGCACGTAAAGTATTTAATGAAATTGGTAAAGTATTTTTAGCTTGTTCAACAGGTATGTTGGCTGTAATTGTAGCAGCTTTTTTCTCGCGTGAATTATTTGATTCACGTTTTATCCTTTTAGCTGCTTGGATTTTAGCTTTCATTTTTGTTTCAGTTGGTAGATTGGTTGTGAATGGTATCCAGCGCTTGTTATATATCAAAAAGATTGGAGTACATAGAGTGGTACTTATTGGTGCAGATAGTTCAACTGAAGATATTGCTAAAGAGATATATAAGAGTAAGACATTGGGGTATACAATTATTGGACGTTTCCAAAATTTACAAAATGGTAATCTGGATAAGTTAACAGAATTGTATAAATCTAAATTTGTTGATGAGATTATTCAAGGTGATACTAATTTAAGTAGAAAAGAAAATTTAGCTTTACTCGATTTTGCTGACGAACATCATATTGTTTTTAAATATGCAGCTGACTTTTTTGATACCCAAAGTAAGAATGTTGATTTATACACAATGGCTGGAGTGCCTATAGTAGAAGTTAAAAGAACCAAATTAGATGGCTGGGGAAAGATATTAAAACGGATTTTTGATATTATTATATCATTCTTGCTTTTAATCATATTTTCTCCCTTTTTCTTAATTTTAGCTTTAATTATATGTATTGATTCTAAGGGGCCTGTTTTTTACGGTTCTAAGCGTGTAGGAGCCAAAAACAAGAAGATTAGGATATACAAGTTCAGATCAATGATTAGGAACGCAGAACGTTTAAAAAAGAAGCTAATGACTAAAAATGAGCGTCCTGACGGGCCCTTGTTTAAAATGGAAGATGACCCTCGCGTCACAAGAGTGGGTAAATTTATGCGTAAATGGAGTATTGATGAATTGCCTCAATTTTGGAATGTATTAAAAGGTGATATGAGTTTGGTTGGGCCTCGTCCTCATGAACCTAGAGAGGTTGCTGAATATGAGAAGCACCACAAGAAGTTATTAAATATTAAGCCTGGCGTAACAGGCATGGCACAGGTTTCTGGTAGATCAGATTTAGAATTTGAAGAGGAAGTAAAACTAGATACCTTCTATATTGAAAATTGGACACCATGGCTTGATTTAATTATTCTAATTAAAACACCTTTTGTTGTGTTATTAAAAAAAGGTGCTAAATAAATTTTATTAATTTTTTGTATCTATTTTACCGATATATATTGATCGGTTTTTCTTTTTGCCAATTTTAGATTAAATTGTTAAGATGATGTTATGAAAATTGCTTTAATACACGACATGTTAGTACAAGAGGGTGGACAAGAAAGAGTCCTACGCGCTTTGCAGGAGCTTTTCCCGGATGCTCCTACTTTTGTGTTGATTTATGATAGAAATAATAAGGGGAGGTATTATAAAGAAAAAGATATTAGAGCTACTTTTTTACAGAAAATGCCAGGAATTGAAAAGAAATTTCAATGGTATTTGCCTTTAATGTCTTCAGCTATTGAGTCTCATGATTTACGTAATTTTGATTTAGTCTTGTCTTCTAGTTCTTCTTTTGCTAAAGGGGTAATTACACAACCAGGAACAAGACATATTTGTTATTGCCACACCCCAACACGTTATCTTTGGTCAGACTCTCAGGGATATGTTGAAGATTTGCCTTATCCTAATTTTATTAAAAAGATATTACCAATATATTTATCTCATTTACGTAATTGGGACTGGGTTGCTTCACAAAGGGTAGATAAGTTTTTAGCTAATTCAAGAACTGTTAAAGATAGGATTAAGAGATATTACAATAAGGATGCTCAAGTCATTTATCCTCCTGTAGATACAAATAAATTCTATATCTCTAACTATTTAGGTAAATATTATTTAATCGGTGGGAGATTAGTACCATACAAGAGATATGATCTGGCCATTAAGGCGTTTAATAGATTAGATATACCTTTAAAAGTTTTTGGAATAGGCCCAGAGTTGGAAAGATTAAAAAGTATAGCTAAACCAAATATTGAGTTTTTGGGTGATGTTGATGAACAACAAAAAGCAGAACTATATTCTAAATGTTTAGCATTTATACATCCTCAAGAAGAAGATTTTGGTATTACAGCAGTTGAAGCAGTGGCTTCTGGTAGGCCTGTTATTGCTTACAGGGCAGGGGGAGCTTTAGAAACAGTAATAGAGAATCAGACGGGTGAGTTTATTAAAGAACAAGAATGGGAGGATTTAGCTAATACAATTATTCATTTTAAACCAGAAAAATATGATTCTGGATAAATAAAAAACCACGCTAGGAAGTTTTCCAAAGCGAGATTTTTGGAAGAGATAAGGAATTTTATAAGTAGTTTATAGTAAGCTTAGTATTTAAATATCCATATCTTACCATTATCAATTTCAAAACTATTTAATGCATTAGCTTGGGCCTCTAGCACAAGCTTTTTAAAATTAGTCCAATAATCATTAAAAACTAAATATATTGTATCAACACCTGTTAAATCCTTAGTTTGCTGAATATATTCATCTTTTATTCCTTTGTATGAAATATCTAAATATATCTTATATAAAGGAGATGAAGTAGGAATAGGATAATAGAAAAGTTGTTGGCTGTTATTTGTAAAATATTTTTTAAAACTAAACTCTTGTAAAGCAGCTGCAGATGTAGATTGGTTTGCCAAAACAATAAAATTATCTGTATTAGATGTTTCTTGGATTTTTTGTACAGCATATATGTCAGCTTGAGAAATCGAATACCCTTTATTTTTTTCTATTACATCATATGTTGGATAAGCTAAATATATACAACCAGTTAATATGAAGGCAGTTATAATAATTGAAAGTTTTTTATTTTTAATTGATATTCTAAATATATGGTAGATAGAATAGATAACAAAAGGTAATACAAAGAAATATGCAAAATGAATTAATCGTTCAGGAAATATATTTTGTTCATAATATATTACAGCATTAAATTTTAATAATGATAGTAAATATGAATTAACTATTAATACTAAAGATATTAATAAAAACATCCACACTTGCCTATATTTCTTAAACATTAACCAAAACCCTGTTCCTGTTAGGATTAGAATTAAGATAGGGAATAGGGATTTGAGGAAATATATAGAATGTAGGAAAGAGTGAAAAGGTAAGTATCTAAATTCAAAAGTAGATATTAATCTTTGTTTTAAATTAGATAAATCTAGAGAAATATCAAAACCTGGTAATACATATGATAAAAGATAGAAAACAAAAGGAACACAAATTAGGAATATTAAAATAGACAGTATTATTAAAAGTTTCTTTTTTCTAATGGAGAGCAACCAAATTAACATTAAAGCAGGTAAGCCAGCTAAAGGGTGGATACATGTCATAGCTATAGCTATTAGCCATAAATGATTTAACT
>JBDRGZ010000049.1:0-3566 GCA_043817345.1 Patescibacteria group bacterium | reverse complement strand
TATTATCTTCTATTGCTATTTCTTCTAACTTAATATCACTAAAGTTTTGCGTTTGAATATTGATTTTACTAACTTTGTCAGTAAAATTATTATATCTAATTTTAATTTCAGTTTCACTAGCTAATAGATCTTTTATGTACTCATACTGCTTTTTCATTTTTTCAAACCTATCTTTAACGCGATAGTTGAAATATAAATTGCTGTATCTTTTGGTTTTGTCTTTATAAAAAGCTGATTTGGTTTGTTTATATAAATCTTCGTAATAATCTATATCATCCTGGATATTATCTTTATCATTAACATAACCCCATAAAATTTGATTTCTTTGGCCCATAACTTCTGGAATCATTAATAAACGACTCATTAGAGTGTTATAATGAATATCTAATTGACCATCAAACTTAAATTGATTTACATCAACTGGAAAAAATTGAAACTTACCTTTAACAGAGTTGAAATATAAACGAATATTGTGTCCAGTATATTGATGATCATCTCCTAAAAGACTAGCATGTGATTGCCAAGCTAAAAAATTATCCATATCAATCATTCTTTTTGCTGTCTGATAAAATTCTTCATCTGAACAATCTTGTAAACAATTTAATAAAATATCCAATCCAGCATAATTTGATTCAACTGAATGTGATTCTTCAGTATATTTTCTTAGATTAAATGAATCTTTATATATATCACCAGCACCTTGATCTTTACGATAAAGATCAGCATCTGAGGATAATTGATTGCGTTCTAAAAAATTTTCATTCCAATGTTCTATCATCCAATAAGCACCATAAGATTGACTATTTATTTTTAATCTTACAAAAGATGTTTCTAACCCAACTAACCCAAGTTTTTCAGCTACATGATAGCCATAATCTTCTACTAAAAAATCTTTTTCTTCTGGTAGAATAAAGTTTATTTCTTGATATCCATTCCAATATTCATCTTTGAATTTAATATGCCAAGACTTTTTCCTATACCTCCAATGACGAGACATTAAACCACGGTTTTTTATTTCCACTTCATATTTTTTACCATCATCATAAAATTCTGCTTCTGCCCAAACACTTTTTTTAGGCAAATTACCAAAAAAATCATCTGGAAATGCCTCTTCTAATTTTTTCAAGCTCTCATCAGAAATTTTTAACTCATATTTTGACAGTTTAGATGGCAAAAATTGTTTATAGAAATTTAAAATATTTGTTGCATTAGGAATATATGTGAAAAAATTTAAAGAATAGTTTAGTTCTCCAACTCTATTATCCCAATTTCTTTTTTCAATATATAATAAACCTCTAGTACCAACTAAAATTAAAAAAAACAAAGTCAATATAATAATGGCTATTTTTTTAAATGTTAAATTACGAAAAAAAGTATATAATTGTTTTTTAAGATAATAATAAATATTCATATTATTTAAACAGCTTAACAATTTTTTTAATTAAATTGTCTAAGTTATGATTAGTAATCACTTCATATCTTAATTGTTGTTGTAGTTCTTTTTTCTTGTTTTCTGGCATGAAATATATTTCCTTAATTTTATCAATCAAATATTCTATATCTTTGGATTCACAAAATAACTCTGCAGGAATAATCCTTTTAAAAGCCTCGTTTGAGGTTAAAACCAACCTATTACTGGCCATTGCCTCTAAAACCACCTTATCTAAAGAACCTGTATCTGATAGATTAATGAATAAATCACAATTCGCATAATATTTAAATATCTCTTCCTGAGGTAATGGCCCAATAAAGTCAACTACATTATTTATCCCGAGTACCCGGGATTCCTTAATCTCTTCAATCAGATCTAAATAATATTTTTGTTGAGATATTAAACCAGGGCCACCAATTATTTGAAACAAATATTTATCCCTAAATTCAGGATCATTTAATTGAATCTGTTCTGCAATCTTAATTAAAATATCAATATTTTTAGCTGGACTAATTCTACCTACATTTAAAATATTAAACTGTTTATCCACCTTCGCCTCTAGCAACTCTTGTGCTTCGGCGGATAAACTTTTAGTTTTAAACCTTTCTATATTTATCCCATGCCCAAAAATATGTACAGGTTTTTTGGTTTTTAATCTAAAACTTTCTTCAGAAGCTGAAATATATCCATTAACAAACCAGTTAGATAATTTTAATCTCCAGTCTACACTTTTATGCATATACCAATGAATCAATTTTTTTCTAAAAAGCTTTGTAAAAAAACCAACAAAAACTGCATACATTGGCATCATATGTGTAAACACACCGTCAACCTTGGGAATATATTTTAAAAGTTTAAACTTTAAAATCCATAATCTTAATATCTTGTTTTTTGGTAATTCAATTAATTTAACATTTTTAGGTAAATTTTCTGCATCAGATTTTTGCCAAACCAAAACATACAAAAAACCAACCTCATTAGCTAACTTTTCTACCCAATCTGAAACAAACCCTACTTTAGGGTCGTTTTTATCTATTTTTCTGGTAAAAAACAATAATTTCATATATTTAAACTATCCAGAGGGTTAACTATTTTTTCTAAAGAATTATTAGCTACTTTTGTATATATTTGTGTAGTTTCCAACCTTTTATGTCCCAGTAGCTTCTGTATATATCTTATATCATTACCACCTTCTAGTAAATGAGTAGCAAAACTGTGTCTTAAAGTATGAGCAGAAACATTTTTAACGATGTTGGCTTTTCTGGCTACTTGTTTAATAACCTTTTGCACGGACATGACATGCCAATGTGTCTTATTATTTCTAGAGGTAAATAAATAGTCATTAGAATCTTTAACTTTTTGTTGTTGTTTTAGTATGTTAACTAAAGAATTTGCCAATATGGTATATCTATCCTTATTTCCCTTACCAGCCTTAACTAAAAGTAACTTTCTGTCTAAATCTATATTTAACATCTTGATATTTACAACTTCTGATACTCGTAAACCAGTAGAATACATCAATTGAATTACAAATTTATGTTTAGGATTATCCACAACTTCAATCATCTTTACGATCTCTTCTTTAGACAAAACAACTGGTAAGTATTTAGACTGTTTAGATCTAGGTATATTTACAAAAAATCTCCTATGTAAAATCTTTTCAAAATAAAACTTAAATGCATTATATGCAATATTTACAGTAGAACTTGATTTACCATCATTTGCTAACTTTTCTAAATATTTCCTGACATCATCACCTGTAATATTCCTTGGATTTTTATTTGCAAAAACCAATACTTTAGTGATATACTGAAGATAGGTTTTAATAGTTTTTTGACTAAAATTACGCAAAACCATTTCTTGTCGTAATTTTAATAAAGGATCTTGACTCGGATAGTAGTTATTTTTGTTCATAACACTATTATGATTTAAAATTTACACATATATTTTACCTAATTTTAGAAAAAATATCAATCAGTTTACATATTACTTATTATGTGAAATAGCCAGAAATTTCTTTAATTATTTTTTAAGATTTTTTTGGCAATTTATTTCGGTCGAACATAGCTTGTGATATAATTTAATCAGTTTAATAATTAAACTAAAATAATTATGAATGAGCAAAACAATCTAC
>JBDRGZ010000048.1:0-2818 GCA_043817345.1 Patescibacteria group bacterium | reverse complement strand
TGAATATAGGCGCCCATGGGAAATACATTGTTCCAGCTAATTGGTAAGGTAAATTAACACCATTATTAATTAACAAATGCCTAGCAGGTAAAAGTAGGGGATCTGATCCTAGGTCCTTTACGGCATATGGGGGATTATGATATATTTTCTTATTTTTCCGATAATAGATACCAGGGATATTATCTATTTTTTGGCCTGAAGCTAAATCTAGCATAGGTTGTTCTCCTCTTCCTTTGACAGCGACATTAAAACCATCTTCTAAAATTTGTTCTGGAACACTGCTTGGATAGGCTCCTCCACAAACAGATAAAATATTTTTAGGAAGTCTCCGTGCGATCTCTACACCATACCTGTATCCAGTCATTAAGATACTTACGCCAACAATATCGGCTTGAATATCTTTTGCTCTTTGGATAACATCTTGAACATTTAAATTTAATGCATTAGTATCAAGTATCTCGACATTTATTCCATTTTTTTCTAAGGCAGCGGCAATATATGCCAGTCCCAACGGAGGACTAATGCTATATTTTGTATATTTTTTTTGTTGGGAATAATTAGGCTGGACTAAAAGAACTTTATTTGCTTTCATAAATTTGAAACTATCTCAATTAATGATTTTGGAGAAAACTTAATTTGGGACATAACATTACAATCATGGATACAAGTACAGGATTTTTTAATTTTGAACTCTTTATGTTGTTTGTAGAATCTTTCAAAATCATAATTAGTTTCTTTTAAATTTCCGACCGGTTTTAACATCTCGCATATCCCAACATCTCCTTCTGGATAGATAACAACTTCTGTTTGTCCAGCTAAACAAGGAGGAGATGATTTTTGTTCTAAAATTTTGATTACTTCTTTCATTATTTGTCTATTCATAATTGGAAGTAAATCAGTATTTTTTTTCCATAATTTTGTGTCTAAATATTTAAAAACTTGTACCATTTCATTTATATTCAATACAATGTCTTCTAATACATCAAATCCACTGAGTCGTTCTCTCGATATATTAAAAGTGTGTAATTTAGCCGAACGGGTAAAGTTGAAAAGGTGAGTAACATCAAGAGGCTCTATATATTTGATAAGTTCTCCTAAATGTTTATAATTAAGTCGGTTGATTGAGGTGCTGACAATTATATTATTAAAACGAGATGGATACATCTTTTTATATTGTGAAAGGATATAAATTGTTTGCAACGTCTTTTTAAAGGACCCTTCTATATTTCTAATGTGGTTATGGATTAAAGGTGAACCATCAAGCGATACTTGTATCACTAATTTAAACTTTGTTTCTTTTAATATCTTGTCTAAGAATACTTCTATCTTTTTAGTTAAAGTTCCGTTAGTGTCAATGTTAATTACTTCACAATTTTTAAAAGAAAGAACAATATCTGAAAAGTCATCTCTCATAAATGGTTCTCCGCCAGTAAATATTATTTGTTTGAAATTAGTTAAAGCGATTTGCTGAATCTGTTGCAAGGACATTTCTAGAGCAGAATCACGATTATAGAAACAATGACGACATCTAAGATTACATTTTTTAGTAACGAACAATATTATTCTACTTGGCAGTTCTCCTATTAGTTCTTGTCTCTGTAGTTTAACAAATTTTTCTATAATAAATTTTAATACTGGCCTAGGGGTAAGTTTAATAATAGGAAGAAGATATTTCCAGAATCTTTGTAGAGAATATGAGATCATTTTTTAATTAACATTTTATATCCATAAATCCAAGCTATAATCATAGCCACTAGGTTCAAAAAATTAAAAGTAACAAAGCTTGAGTGGCTCCTTGTCTTTCGCTGGAATAAAGAATAAGAGCGTTTTTTTATAAAGAATATCTGAAAGAAAAAAACAATAGGAGCGAATACAATATCAAGTAGGGGAAGTATTAATAATCGGTAAGGAAAGTTTGAATGAATTAATTTCACTCTAGTAAGGTGAACTGTTAATACATAATTCCATATTTTACTAAAAAACCAAAACTGACCCTCTTCTCTTCCATTAACTGTATGGTGATGAATAATACAAGTACCATTATTTGTTAAGAAACTCTTTGGGCGATTGCTTAATCTTAGGCATAAATCATTATCTTCCATCATATCAAAATCCGTAGAAAAACCACCTACCGAGATGAGATTTTTTTTTGAAATTAATAAATTATTTGATCCGATAACCTTTGGATATTCTGTAAAAGGTCTATCCATTGGCTTATGAAAGACTAGGAAAGACCAATTAGGAAAATGATAAGGAACCATAGCATACGGCTTTTTGTTTATCTCAATAATCTCTCCTCCAACTCCTATTAAAAATTTATCTTCTCTTAAATGCTGAACTAGGTTTTTCAATAAAAAGGGATTATCTATTTCGCTATCACTATCAAGAAACCAAATAAATTCTCCTTCTGCTTTTTCTATCGCTATATTTCTTGCTTGAGCTGGCCCCACATTCTTTTCAAGTCGTATTAATTTTACATTATCTAGAACTACTAGTGGTTTTTTACTCCCATCATCTACTACTATAATTTCGTATGATTCTGAAAATTCTAATCTTCTTAATGATAAGAATAGATTGTTTAATTCTTTCTGTCTTTTAAAACATGGGATTATTATTGAAACAATTGTATTCATTTTTGTTTTGAATATATTATTTATTTTCTTTTTTTCTGAATAAACCTTTATCAAAGATTAGAAATGTTCCAATTTTTATTATGTGTTTTCTGAGAGGCGTTCTTAGTAGTGGAGAAAAAATAATAAAAAGTGGAAATAAAAATGGATATTTTTCTTTTACGTATTTTTTAATGGCAAAATTCATA
>JBDRGZ010000047.1:0-4088 GCA_043817345.1 Patescibacteria group bacterium | reverse complement strand
GTTTTTAGATCATGGATTTGATATTTCTGTTGTTGGTGAGGGTGAACAAACTGCACTTGAAATAGCTGAACATGTGAATAATCAAGACATGGACTGGTCAAAGATTAATGGTATTGTATATAGAAATTCAAATAATGAGATTATACAAAATCCACCTCGAGAATATTTAGATATTTCAAACTTACCTTTACCAGCCTACAACAAAGTTGATATGAAAGGTTATGTAGGTATGTGGGATGGAATAATTCGTGGTTTACCTTTGCGTGGTGCACTCATTATGTCTAGTAGGGGTTGTCCATATGCTTGTACTTTTTGTGATTGTAATAAAGTTTTTGGACAACATGTTAGATATCGTAGCTTAGAAAATATTGAACAAGAAGTACAATTATTAAAACAAACCTATGGGGTTGAAGGTATTTGGTTAGCAGATGATACTTTTACTTTAAACAAAGAACATATTTTAGGTGTTGGAAAAATAATGAAAAAGCATAAAATGATTTGGGGTTGTCAGGCAAGAGTTAATTTAGTTGATGAGAAATTAATAAAAACAATGAAAAAACTTGGTTGTATACAGTTTGATTTAGGTGTTGAATCTGGTTCACAAAGAGTTTTAGATGAGGTTATGAATAAAAAGACGAACCTCGATCAAGTACGCCAAGCATTTAGGTTGTGTCATAAGTATAAAATACGAACATTAGCTAATTTAATGATGGGTTTGCCTACTGAAAGTAAAGAAGAGATGGAACAAACCATGGATTTAGCCCGTGAAATTAAGGCTAATTTTTATGTTTTTTCAATATTCACACCTTTACCAGGTACAACACTATTTGATAAATATTATAAAAATGAAATAGATTATCGTGATTATAAAGAGCTTAATTTCTTTGCTGGGATTGAAAGATTTAATAAATCTAAGGTTAAAGATTTAAAGACTTTAAATACTGAGTGGCGCAAAGAGTTAGCTATGAGAATGAAAAAAAGTAATTTGACTTTACATTATGTTTTTCTTTATCTTAAAATCTTTTTTAAACTTAAACACAAAAAGAAGAGATTACAATTTGTGCTTAAGAAAGTATTAAATTTGATTAGAAAGTAAAATTATGTGCGGAATTAGTGGTTTTAATTTTCAAGATACTAATTTAATTGAAGCAATGAATAAAAAAGTTCATCATAGAGGACCTGATGATAATGGTCTTTATGTTGAGCAAGGTATTTCGCTTGGACACACACGTTTATCAATTATTGATTTATCTGAAAAAGGACGGCAACCAATCTTTAATGAAGATAAAAGTTTGGTAATTGTTTTTAATGGGGAGATATATAATTATCAAGAATTAAAAAAAGAATTATCATCAAGGCATAAATTCTATACTCAGACAGATACAGAAGTTTTACTACATCTTTACGAAGAATTAGGTCCAGAATGTTTACAAAAATTAAATGGTATTTTCGCTTTTGCTATTTGGGATAAAAGAAAACAAGAACTTTTTTTGGCTCGTGATCGAATGGGGATTAAGCCTCTTTATTATTATCATGCTCATAATAAGTTTATTTTTTCATCAGAGATAAAAGCTATCTTGGCTCATAAAGAAGTTGAACGAGAAGTTAATATTGGTTCGATAAACCACTATTTTAATCTAGGTTTTGTACCTCAGCCACTAACAGCTTTTAATAATATACACAAACTGCCATCAGCACATTATCTTATTTTTAAAAACAATAAGGCATACACAAAAAAGTATTGGCAAGTTAATGATTTTAAAAATTTAAAAAACAGAGAAGTGATTGAGAACCAAATTGATTATCTTGTAAACGATTCAATTAAACACCAACTTATTTCCGATAGGCCAGTTGGAATTTTTTTGTCTGGCGGTATTGATTCAAATGTAGTTGTTGGAGTAGCTAAAAAATATTTGCCGCACAAAATCAAAACTTATACAGTTGGTTTTGAGGCCATACATGGACATAAATTCAATGCTGATTTTGAATTAGCTCAAAAAACAAGCCAATTTCATCAAACAGATCACCACACACTAATTATTAATGAAAAAGATATTATAGATAATCTAGAGGATGTAATTTATCATATTGATGATCCAATTAATAATGGTTCCCAAATTGCAGTTTATCTTTTAGCGCGTTTAGCCAAACAAGATGTAGCTGTTGTATTGTCTGGTGGTGGTGGAGATGAACTTTTTGGCGGATATCCAAGATATTTTTATAATCGATTAATTGACAGATGGCAGTCTTTACCAAGTTTTTTGCAATCCAAATTATTGCTAACCTTAGCTTCAAAAGTAACAAAAAAGGATATTTATTCTAAATTTACAGCAACTAACATGAATCGCTATTCACAATTTATGTTTCGTAAAAATGAGGATATAAAGAAAATTTTGAAACCTGAAATATGGCACAAAAATGTTACACGTGATTTTTATCAAGAAAAATTCTTTGCTAATATTGATCCTGTATTCAAAAAAGATTTTACTAAATATTTTGGCATGGTAGACAGACAAACATGGTTGTTAGATTTAGGTTTAGTTATGGAAGATAAAATTACTATGGCCTCTGGTTTAGAAGAAAGGGTGCCTTTACTTGATCATCGATTAGTAGAATTGTCAGCCAAAATACCAACTAAATTTAAAATAAGAGGCAAAGACACAAAACATATTTTTAAATCAGCTATGCAGAAATATATAGCACCACATGTCTTTGATGAACCAAAACGTGGGTTTGCTTCACCTGTTTCAGAATGGCTTAGAACAGGACTTTATGATTTTACTAAACACATTTTGTCCCCTGACTATTGTCCAGCTACAAAACGATATTTTGATTTTAAAATGGTGAATAAAATTTTTGAGGACCATGTTCATAAGAGAAAATATAATATGCTGCTTGTTTGGGGTATAATGACTTGGCAAGTGTGGTATAAGAAATTTATTGAAAAACAATGAAGATACTTTATATAACAAATTCAAGAATTCCAACAGAAAAAGCATATGGTATACAAATAATGAAAATGTGCGAAGCTTTTTCTTTGCAAAACATTGATTTAGAATTAATTTTACCAACCAGGAAAAATATGCCGTTTAAAGGCGTAGATCTTTTTGAATATTATTCTGTTGAGAAAGAATTTAAAATTCAAAAAATTAAATCTTGGGACCCTGATTTTTTAATGAAATTACCAAATGGGGTATATATAAAGTTTCAGATTATATTTTTTATACATAATCTAAAAAAATATTTTAAAAATAATATAAAAGACAGAAGTTTGATTATGTATACTCGTGATGAGTATCTATTACCTATTTTGCAAAAATTTTCTAACAAAGTTATTTGGGAAGCACACTCAATCCCACGCAACATAAAAAGGTATTTAAAATATTGGAAAAATTGTCATAAAATTATAGTAGTTAATAATAAATTAAAATCTGAACTTGAGAAATTGGGAATTGCAGGAAATAAAATATTAGTAGCACATGATGGAGTAGATCTAGAGAAGTTTAATATAGAAACTTCAAAATATGAGTTAAGAAAAAAGTTTGGGTTACCAGAAGATAAAAAGATTATTATGTATACAGGCCATCTATATAACTGGAAAGGTGTGCAAACTTTAGCAGAAGCAAGCAATTTTTTAAAAGATGATCAACTAATTGTTTTTTTGGGTGGCACAGATTATGATATTAAAAATTTTAAAAACAAGAATGCTGATTTAATTGAGCAAAATAAGATTTTAGTTTTAGGATATAAAGAACCAAAATTGATTCCGGAATATTTAAAATTAGCAGATATATTGGTTTTACCAAACACAGGTAAGGACAAAAAATCAGATTGGACATCACCCATGAAACTTTTTGAATATATGGCTTCGGGTATATCTATTTTAGCTTCTGATTTACCTAGTATTAAGGAAGTATTAAACCAAAAAAATGCAATATTTTTTAAATCAGACAATTCACAAGATTTAGCTGAGAAAATAGATTATATTTTAAATAATTCTGAAGTAATGACAAATTTATCTAATCAGGCCAAGCAAGATGTTCGCGAGTATGCTTGGGGCAAAAGAGTAGAAAAAATTATTAAATTTA
>JBDRGZ010000046.1:0-20784 GCA_043817345.1 Patescibacteria group bacterium | reverse complement strand
TATTTAACCTCAACTTCCCTATTCTCAGGAACAACCTCAACCCAAATATTTCCTGGAGTAAATACAATTTCTTTATCATTTAAAGTATAAAATTTAGTTCTTAAACTAACGCTATCTTTTTTCCATTTACCTTGTATATTTTTACCTTGAATAAATATCCGAGCATCACCAGACCCTATTGTTTCCATTCCTAAACGATCTTCTGAATCTAAATGTTCTTCTTTTGGTACAAACTGAACAATTAAATTTTTAACTGAAACCTGTGAATTATCTAAAGCATCAATATGAGGTGACTCATTTTGAAACCTTAAATAACTATTAGTAGAAGTAGAATAAATATATTCAACATCAAACAAAACACCTGGTGAATAATTAATATTAATACTTAAACCAGACTCATCTCCAGAAGTAGGTTTTGAACCAAAAAACCATTTGATATATTCCAATTCCTCACCAGACAATTCAAAATCTTGTCTGGCTTTTTCTAATCTAGAACTTGAGGTAAATAAATTATGTGGAGCATAATATCCACCCACATCATCACGCCAAAAATATTTTGGTCCATAATTAGTTGCTTCTTCTAAATTCAAAACTCCATATTCTTTAATTTTCTGAATAGCTTCAGCTGATCCACCTGAATGACCATACAACGCGTCTATACCTTTAGCCCAAGTTAAATAGTATGGTCGTGCACTACGTACAGGACCAATTTTACTTAACTGTTTACTAGTAAAAACAGCCATAAATCTTGTTGCCCCACCTTCAACTAAAGTTGAATAAACTAAATCAGCTTTTGAAATACCAAACTGTGGCCAGGCATCTGGGTTGTTATCTATCATTAACGCAACTGGCCAAATATTTTCATCTTCTTTAGAGTCTACACATATACCAGTTAATATGTTTTTAAACTCACACATCTTTTCATTATGAACTACATGACTTTCAAACTGTATATCACAATCAATGTACGAGACGATAATTAAGACAATAAAAATTAAAAATAAAAAAAACACCAGAGCTAAACTGGTTTTTGAAGAAATTGTTTTCCTAAAAAAATTTTTCTTTTTTTTACCTGTCATTATTATTTTATTCTCATTCGCCGAAAGCCATCAAAATGCTATGGCAAATAAAATTTTAGTTCAACCCAAAAGTTCCACTCGGAATTGATTCTAAATCCTGTCCGCCGTAGCATAAGAGTTGTTAGTGGCAGAGGAGGATAAGGCTTGTTTATTCAAAACCTTGAATTGTGTATCCATTCTCAGCAAAATCTACAAAATTCATTTCAGGACAAGAACCTGTACCTTGTGCTTCTCCATAATTCTCAAAGTTACTTATCTGTAAAATGTAAAAACTTTTTTTACATTCATATTTACCTGCTGGATATCTAACATACCTATAATGATAATAGTCATCATTAATAGGATCTTTTGGTACGTAGTCAATAAATCCTTCTTTATTTAAAACATCTAAAAAATATTCTTCTTCTCCTAAAGGTTCCTTACTTAAATCCCAATCTGACCAATCACGATCCTTAACTTTTGGAAAATATCCATGCATATCATGATACAGATTTAAGGCTGACATAATCTGATGAATATCAGCTTTTCTTTTCTGATCACGAACCTTTGCCTTAACATAATCAAAAGAAACCAAAACTAAAATCATTACGAATAAAACTAAAGATATAGTTAAAACTTTTTGTAGCCTGAAGGTTGCTAATCGATTGTTTTCTGCAAGTCCCATTTATTTTTGTTTTTTTAATTAGTCCAAACTTGTGCACCTGGGGTAAAAATCTCATACCGTAAATCAGTTGTTCCCCCATCGTTTTCCATGCTGGAATCATCCGTTTCAAGCAAAATCATTAATTTAAAATCCTGTCCATTACTGCGATAGGCGTAACATCCACTAGCAACAGTTGTTCTATTATCGGTTAATGGATCTTCTGGGATAGCAACTAACACGCCTGAATTAGTTATTAAAGCAAGCCTTATTCCGCTCGAGGAATTATCTAAACAATAAAAAGCTCCACCAGTATTTGGGTATTGCCCACCACTAATTACTTCGTTTAAATACATATTAAGTGCTTTATACACTTGCCTTAAATCAGCCTGACGCCTAGCGTCTCGTGATTTTTGTCTGGCTGTGCTAATAAGCACCGTAGATGCAACTGTTAGTAATCCAATAATAGAAATAACAACTAACAATTCCACTAAAGTAAACCCTGTCAAATAATTTTGCTTTGGCAAAATTCGGCCTTGCCGATTTGATGAGGTAAATCCTCTATGTTTTTTTGTTTTAAACATATTTTAAAATTATTTTTGTTTTTTAAAAAATTATTCTTTTGTTTCTTCTTTACTCTCTTCTTTTTCTCCTTCTTTAACCCCACCTTCTTCTGTCTTTTCTGTACCTTCCTCACCCTTGTCGGTTGCCTCTTCTACAACAACTTCTTCTTTCTTTGGTGTTTCAACCAAAACTACTGGGACATTTAAGTCGTGTAAAACCTCTATATTTTCTGGAATATCTAATTCAAAAATACGGATTGCACTATCAAGTTCTTTCATTTTTGATAAATCAACTTGTATAGTATGAACCAAATCTGCTGGTAAACAAGAAACTTCAAGTTTATTTAAAGATTTAATTAAAACACCACCTAAATCTTTTACAGCAAATGACTCATTAATGAACTCAAGTTCAATTTCGGCTTTGATCTTCTCGTCCATACGAACTTTATGAAAATCGATATGAATAACATTGCCAGATAAAGGATCTTTCTGAGCTTCAGAGATAATAACAGTAAAAGGTTTATCTTCTTCAATAGCTAAGTTAAACAAAGCTGACTCACCTACTTCTTTATATAACCTCATAAAATCACTAGAATTTACAACAAGATTTTTATTTTCAAAACCATGTCCATAAACAATAGCAGGAAAGAAACCTTCTGAACGAAGTTCTTCATTATTTTTTTTAAATTTTTCTTTTAATTCTACTTTTAATGTTTTTACTTCCATATATATGTCTTTCTAAATATGTCTTTGTTTTTCTAAACAAACTAACATTCTTTATATATTACAAAAAAATGATAACACATTTCTTCTGACAAGGCAAATTAAACTACTCCTTTGTTCTTAATGATAACACTTTCAATTATTCCTAAGAATATGAAGCTAATAATCAAAAAGCTACCACCAGAACTAATAAAAGGTAAAGGCAAGCCAGTCACAGGCAAAAGTCCTATTACCATACCAATATTAATAAATATCTGCACACAAAATAGGGTTAAAACCCCTAATACCAAAAGTTGTGAAAAATTATCACGCGCAATTTTAACTGCTCTATAAAACCTAAATAAAAACAAACTATATAAAATCAAAACAAACAGACAACCTACGAGTCCTAATTCCTCGGCTAAAGAAGCAAAAATGAAGTCAGCTTCTGTTTCCGGCAAAAAACGTAATTGACTTTGTGGTCCTAACCCTAAACCACGACCGACTAAACCACCTGAACCAACTGCAATAATAGACTGCCGCACATTATATCCTTGTCCTAAAGGATCGCGTCCCGGATCAATAAAATTTAGAACCCTTTCTTTTTGATAATCCTCTAACACAACCAACCAAGAGGCTATAAACATAAATATCAAAACAAAAAACATCATAACAACTTTCTTTTTATCTAAACCCGAAAACCAAAGCATAACAAACCAACAAACCAGCAATACAATACTTGAACCAAGATCTGGTTGCAAAAGAACTAATGTTACAGGAATAAATATTAAGATTAAAGAAGAAATAATACTTTTTGTATTTATCTTATTTGCAACTCTATTTGATAAAAATTTAGCTAAAAAAATAACTACACCCAATTTGGCAAACTCAACCGGCTGAAATGTAAAACCAAAAACCCCAAACCAACCCCTAGTACCGTGAAAGGCCGTACCAAAAAATAATACTAAAACTAAAATTAATAAAGATATGGAATAAATAATCCAAGCAACAGAACCAATAATACGGTAATCAAAAAAAGCAAACACAAAAAACAAAAACAAACCAATAAGTGAAAAAATAATTTGTTTATTTAATAATGTATAATCAGGTTGCGCCTGACTTAAAGTAACACTATATATCACGCTAAGGCCAACTAAAACTAAAAGTGTCGCTACAATTAAGAGCGACCAATCAAAATTTTTAATTTGTGGCAAATTAAACACCATAAATATATTACCTAAAATCTAAACCTTTTGGCTGTCCTGGCCCAAAATCTTTTTTCATGAAAATATCATCAGACAGTACATTTATATCTGCAATAATATCAATCTTTGAAGGAGTTGGCAAATCATTAAACCAAGTTACCTGAACCTCTCTTTCAGATAAAGATAAAAAGTTATTTGTAGTTAAATAATTAACAGCTACTGGGTTATCTCCCTGATAAAGTACCACTTGCCATCCGACTGCCCAAAAATTGTATGGGGTTAAATTACTAACAGTAAAACCAACTGCTGTACTCTGATTCTGACGCTCAAAAGATTCATCCTCTATAGTAAGGTTTGGTAATATACTTAAATTACTATCATTATTAATTCTATACCAATCAATATTTTCAATTATTAAATTAGCTTGAGAAACATTAAATTTTGTTTCTTCAGAGAACACAAATAGATATTTCTCACTTCCTGGCATCAAATAATCAGTACGGCTTTCTGTGACTCCTCCTGTGTAGCTAAATTTGTATGTAATACTTTCGGCTGCCCATTCTTCATTCAAATTTTTAACTTTAGCAACAAAATCATATATATTTCCATCTTTATCAACTGCAGTAGCTAATACTATTTGAATATCTCTTGGTGCATGTACTGCTTTGTATGCTATATAGTCTACTAAATCATTCTTTATTAAAGAAATATCATAATTATGTTTCTTTGTAGAAGTAGTATAATTTATCCAACCAATAATACCTAGCACCCAAATTATTATACAAATAAAAACAAAAAGAAATATAAACATCCTCTTTATCATTACCTGATGAGCAATAAGAAAATATATTACTTTATCGTACCAGTGTTGTTTTGGTTCTTCATACATGATGATATTATACCATATATTTTGTACACAACAAAACATTATGGTATAATTTATGCACAGGTACGGTTTTTCCTCCTTCGCTATTAACTACCTTAATGCTTCGGCGGATAAACCTTAATTGCTTAATATCTAAAAAATAAAAGACTTGCCCGCCGTAGCGATAAAAGGGTCGCTATGGGGCGCAGGCGAGATAAAAAAATATGCTCGAAACATCACTTGATCTTCTCTATATTATCATTGCTTTTTGTATTTTATGGCTAACAATATTCATTTGTTGGTGGCTTTTCTACATTGTAATGATAATTCGTAGAGTTTATCAAATAATAAAAACAATAAAAGAAAAACTTAAGTTAATTGATGAACTAACCCAAACAGCAAAGAATAAATTAGAACATGCTTCCTTATATGTAGACCTAGCAGCTCAAGGTATTGGAAAAATTATTGGATATATTAAGAATAAAAAAACAGAGCAAGAAACTGCCACATCTAAATCTAAAAGAAAAAAAACGTGATAACATGCCAAAAATAATAAAAAAGTGGTCAAAAAATGACCACTTTTTTATTTGCAACCCAATCTCGTCTTTGGTAAGATAAACATGACTTTATGTTCATACACCTCCATAACCACTCTCACTATTCCCTACTTGATGGTCTTCCAAAAATTAAAGACTATGTGAACACGTGTTTAGAATACAAAATGCCAGCCATGGCCTTAACAGACCATGGTGCTCTTTATGGTGTAATAGAATTTTACCAAAAAGCTAAAGATGCGGGTGTAAAACCAATCATTGGCATGGAGGCATACATTGCTCCAAGGAGGTTGATATATAAAAAAGTTAAATTAGATGACAAACCATCACATTTAGTTTTACTAGCTAAAAATAATGAGGGATATAAAAATTTAATTCAATTGGCAACTATAGCTCAACTTGATGGTTTCTATTACAAACCACGATTAGATAAAGAAGTTCTAAAAAAATATTCTAAAGGTTTAATTGCTACATCTGCTTGTTGGGTAGGAGAGATATCTAAGGCACTAAGACAAGATGATATTAAACTAGCTGAAAAATTAACTGATGAATATAAAAATATATTTGGAAAAGATAATTTCTATTTAGAGTCTGTGTATCTAGGTGAAAATATCAGAGGACAAGATGAGCTACACGGAAAACTTATTGATTTATCAAAAAAAACAAAAACTCCATTAATAATGACCAAAGACTCCCACTATATCAACCTTGAAGACACTGATGCACAAGACGCCCTTTTATGTATTAATACTGGCACAGTATTAAATAATCCAAAAAGATTGAGCATGAAAAAATTTGATTGTTCTTTTACTCATCCTAAATTAATGGAAGAAAGATTTAAAGATTTACCAGATGCAATTGAAAATACACAAAAAATAGCTAGTCTGTGTAATGTTAATTTAGATCTTGGAAAATGGGTCTTCCCTGCTATAGAAATCCCTAAAGGAAAAACAGCTGATGATGTTTTAAGAGAAAACACAGAAAAATCACTAGAAGAAAAATTTCCAAATAATAAAGAATATGAAGAGAGAATAAATTATGAACTCAATATTATTAAAGACAAAGGATATTCTTCATATTTTCTAGTTGTAGCTGATTTAATTAACTGGGCTCGTTCACAAAATATTGTTGTTACAACCCGTGGATCAGCTGCTGGTTCTTTGGTTAGTTACTTAACAGGCATTATTGATATTGACCCAATGTATTTCAAACTTCCGTTTGAAAGATTTTTAAATCCATTCCGCCCTTCTCCACCAGATATTGATATGGATTTTGCAGATAACCTCAGAGAGGAGGTTATTAACTATGCTATAGAAAAATATGGTAGCGATAAAGTAGCTCAAATATGTACTTTTGGAACAATGATGGCACGCGGATCAGTGCGTGACGTTACCAGAGTATTAGACTTTTCATATGAAATGGGAGATAAACTAGCAAAAATGATTCCAATGGGTTCCCAAGGATTTCCAATGACAATCAAAAAAGCTTTAGAAATTAATCCTGATCTAAAGCAAGAATATGATAGTGACCCTAATGCTAAACAAGTTATAGATCTTGCCCAAAAAATTGAAGGTTGTGCACGCCATTCTTCAGTGCATGCAGCTGGGACTTTAATATCCCCAACAAAGATCACTGATTATGTGCCTTTACAAAGAGACCCGTCTAGACGTAAAAAAATCACTCAATTTGATATGCATGCATCTGAAGTTGCTGGATTATTGAAATTTGATTTCCTTGGTATTACCAACCTATCCATTATTGGGGAAGCTGTTAAATTAATTAAAAATATTAAAAATATTAAAATAGATTTAAACAACCTTCCTTTTGATGATCAAAAAACTTTTGATTTGCTTGCTAAAGGACAAACAATCGGACTTTTCCAACTTTCTGGTGGTGGTATGACAAAACATTTGGTTAATTTAAAACCAACAGTAATTACAGATATTATGGCTATGGTTGCCCTATACCGCCCTGGACCAATGGAATCAATTCCTGAATTTATTCGCAGGAAACATAACCCAGAAACAATTTCATATCTTGACGATAGATTAAAAGATATTTTAGATATGTCTTATGGGATTATCACCTATCAAGATGATGTCATGTTAATAGCTATTCGTTTAGCAGGATATACGTGGGAAGAAGCAGATAAATTTAGAAAAGCCATGGGGAAGAAAATTCCAGAACAAATGATTGCTCAAGAAGGTAAATTTAAAGAAGGTTGTCAAAAAAACGGTTTATCAAAAGAAAAAACAGAACAATTGTGGGAACTAATTAAACCATTTGCCTCATATGGATTTAATAAAGCGCACGGGGCTTCATATGGTTTAGTTGCCTACAAAACAGCATATTTAAAAGCTAACTTCCCTGCTGAATATATGACATCTTTAATGAGTGTAGAATCTGGTGATGAAGAGAAAATATCGGCGGCTGTTCAAGAATGTCAAAAAATGGGAATAAAGGTTTTACCACCAGACATTAATGAATCAAGAAAAGATTTTACATACATAAATGACAATGAAATACGTTTTGGACTTTTAACAATTAAAAACCTTGGTCATGATATTGTCGTCAGTATTATTAATGAAAGAAAAGAAAATGGACCATATAAGTCACTAGCTGATTTATTAAACAGAGTTAAATCCAGGAATTTAAATAAAAAATCATTAGATGCTTTAGCTAAAGCAGGTGCTTTAGATAATTTTGGTGAACGTAATTTAATTGTTAAAAATATGGACAACATATTAAATTACATTAAAACAATCCGTAAAGAAAAAGAGACTAATCAAGCTTCTCTTTTTAGTGTAATGAATTCTGATGGCAAAGAAGATCAAATTCTTCCTTTAAACCTTAGCCCAACTTCTCCAATAAATCTTAGTACTAAATTAGCTTGGGAAAAAGAACTCCTCGGACTATACGTCTCTGATCATCCGTTCTCTGAACATGCACAAAAAATTAATCAACACATAAAACCAATTAAAGAAATTAAAGAAACATTAGCCGATGAAACTAAAACATTGGTTGGTGGTGTTGTAACAACAATACGATCAATCTTTACAAAAAAGAACGAGCCCATGATGTTTGTTACCATAGAAGACCTAACCACAAGTATTGAAATTGTTGTCTTCCCAAGAACACTACAAACCACAAAAGAAATTTGGCAAGAAGGAAATGTTGTCATAACTGTTGGAAAAATTTCTTACAGAAATGATGATGCAAACATCCTAGCAGACACGGCTTTTGTTTTCAAAGACGAAGATTTCAAAGAAATCCTTGTTCAAGCAAACAAAAAACTAATAACTAATGATTATTACAAAAAAAGTAATAACTATGGTAATAATGGACATAACAACAATAATAACTGGAATAATACTCCTAAGCCAGTTCAGCCAGTACAAATAACTCAAGTCTGGATTAACTTACCAAGATTCTTTAATTCAGAAATCCATAATCAAATAAAAAAGGTGCTTTTAACTTCAGAAGGAGGACAAAAAGTATTTATTGCTATAAAACAAAATGGTTCATTACGCAAGATTGAAACAAATTACAAAATCAGATATAATGAAGACATCAAGAACAAGCTAGAACAAATTACAGGAAAAAACAGTGTAATCACAAAATAATTAAATATTAGTATAAATATATGTCTCAAAAAACATTAAAAAAGGAAACTCAAATAATTTTACCAGAAAGACCATATAAAAAAATAGCAATCACTTTCATTTTCCTAACAGCTCTATTAGCACTAATGGTTGTATATTTTTCACTTTCCAAAGCAACTATTACTTTGGTTCCAAATGAAATGTTAACTGCTAAAGAATTTTCTGTTAAAATCCCCATTGGAACGGCAACCTCAAGTCCAGCCCTACTAACAGCAACCGTAGAAGAGCAAGAGTTAGATATAGTACAAAGTTATGATGTAGAAAATTTTAAAACCGAAGAAGGAAAAGCAAGAGGAACTGTTACAATAATTAACAAAAATAACCAAAGTCAGGTTCTGATTGCCACTACAAGATTCTTAAGTCCAGACGGTTTGTTGTTTAGACTTACTAACCAAGTATCAATTCCAGCTGGAGGAGAAACCGCAGTAGAAATCCAGGCAGATGAAATAGGTTCTAAATACGACATTGGTCCGGCCCACTTCAGTATTCCAGGTTTAAGTGCGTCTTTACAACAAAAAATATATGGTATAACAAAAGAACCAATGACCGGTGGTCTAAGAAGGATTGGTACATTAACTTCAGATGAAATAATTAAAGCCCAAAAGAAAAATATTGAATCACTTGATAAACAGGTTGCCCAAAAACTTAATCTTGAGTCTAACGATGAAAAAATCGTCCTAACTGAAAAAGAAATAATTTCAGAAGATACTTCAAACAAAGAAGGAGACGAAATAGAAAAATTCACTATTACGTTAAAAGTAAAGGTTAAAACTATTACAATTAACAAGGAAAAACTTTTATCTTGGGCCAAAGAACAATACAAGAAAGATTTGGACGATACTAATGAAATAATTAATTATGATTTAGATAAATTTGCATACAGTTTAGAAGATATAGCTTCAACATTCATAACTATGCAGACATTTTTACCTGCATATGTCTTAGGAACATTAGATATAGCTAACTTTGATAAGAAAAAACTTTATGGACTTGATGAAGATGGATTAAAAACATTCTTTGTGCAATATGATAATGTAAAAGAAGTTGAAGTTCAATTCTGGCCATTCTGGGTACGATCTGTACCAAGCATGCAAGACCATATTGATATAAGGATAAAATAACCTTGACAATAGCACTATACTAAACTATACTTATACACAGCACCTTAATTAAGATGATTGACTGGTCTACCAAACCAGTGTCAACGACGATAATATAAAATTATCCTAAATCTTAAACAAATTTATTCAAGTGTTCTGAATTTATTCAGAAAATTTGGGTGGAACCACGAGAGCTAACTTTATTTAAATAAAAACAGCCTCCCGTCCCAAGTGTAATTAATATATAATTACTTTTGGTACGGGAGGTTTTTAAATAATAATTAACATATACAAACATATGTCACAAAACAACGAAAAAGATGAGCTGTGGGCTTTGCGCCACAGTGCAGAGCATGTATTAATGCAAGCAATGCAAAAATTTTATCCAAAAATTAAAATGGCAATGGGTCCTGCGACTGATGAGGGTTTTTACTTTGATTTTGATCTTGAAGATAAAATTTCAGAAAACGATTTCCCTAAAATAGAGAAAGAAATGCAAAAAATAATAAACGCAGATATTCCAATTACCCACGAGGAAATGTCTGTTGATGAAGCCAAAACAATATTTAAAGACAATGCATATAAGCTAGAATGGATAAAAGAAATTGAAGAACGCGGGGAAAAGGTATCAATATATAAAACAGGAAATAACTTCATTGATGTTTGTGCTGGCTCACACGTTGAATCAACTGGGAAAATTGGTGCTTTTAAATTAACAAAACTTGCAGGTGCATACTGGCGCGGTGATGAAAAAAATAAAATGTTAACTAGAATATATGGCACAGCCTTTCCTACTAAAAATGAATTGGAAGAATATTTAAAAAGGTTAGAAGAAGCTATTGCACGCGACCACAATAAACTTGGCAAAGAACTTGATCTTTTTATTACATCAGAAATTGTTGGACAGGGCTTGCCGTTACTGACACCAAAAGGAACAAAAATAAAACAGTTATTGCAACGTTGGGTTGAAGACGAGGAAGAAAAAAGAGGATATCAACTAACAATAACCCCTTTCATGGCGAAAAGTGATTTATATAAAATCTCTGGTCATTGGGATCATTATAAAGACGGGATGTTTCTAGTCGATGGTTCTGGAGAAGAAATGGCTTTACGACCAATGACCTGCCCATTTCAATTTCAAATTTTTAATTCACAGACACGCAGTTATAGAGACTTACCAATTCGATACAACGAAACATCAACCCTTTTTAGAAATGAATCCTCTGGTGAAATGCATGGTCTAATTAGATTACGTCAATTTACTTTATCTGAAGGGCATTTAATTTGTCGTATAGACCAATTAGAAAAAGAATTTGATGATGTCTTAGATTTAATAAACCATATTATGAAAACCTTAGGTCTTACAGATTTTTGGTATCGTTTTTCGAAATGGGATCCAAACGATAAAAAAGATAAATACATAAATGATCCTAAAGCCTGGGAAGAATCTCAAAAAATATTAAAACAGATATTAAATAAACATAAGTTAGACTACGAAGAAGTTGATGGTGATGCTGCTTTTTATGGACCAAAATTAGATATCCAAATGAAAAATGTACACGGCAAGGAAGATACAATTATTACTGTTCAAATTGATTTTGCTTTACCAGAAAGATTTGACATGAAATATGTTGACAAAGATGGTTCTGAAAAAAGACCCATAATAATTCACCGTTCTTCAATTGGGTGCTACGAACGAACATTGGCGCTTTTAATCGAACATTATGCTGGCGCTTTTCCACTCTGGCTCTCGCCTACTCAAATTGTAATAGTTTCTGTTGGTGAACAACACAAAGAACATTGCAAAAAATTAGCAAATGAATTCAAAGAACAAAATTTACGTATAGAAGTATGGAGCGAAGATGAAACAGTTGGCAATAAAATTCGCAAAGCCGTTAATCAAAAAATTCCGTATATGCTAGTAATTGGTGATAAAGAAATTAATTCAGAAAAACTACACGTTAGAAAAAGAAATCAACAAGATGTAGTTGAAATGGACAAAAAAGAATTCTTTGACACAGTCAATAAACTGGTAAAAGATAAATCCCAAGAGTTATAACAAAATAAAAATTAAGCCCCTAAAATGGGGCTTGATTTTTTTCTTTAAACGTGCTATACTTAAGTCAGATTAAGATAAAAATAAAAACAAAAATGTATGCACAAAGTAGAACACGATACTGCTTTTTTTATTACAAAAAAAGCAGAAAAATTAGTTAAAACATATATATGGGCAGCCCTGCTCTTGTTTATAGCTTCAGCTGTTTTTTTAATTTCTCACTAGATACACTATATAATTAGTTTTGTTACAAAATTTTCAGATTTTGAACTATAATTTTTTAAACAATCTTTGAGGTTTAGCAATAGCTAAGCTGAAAAGATTTTTAGAAAATTTAGTCAAAAGATGGAAATTGCAGTAGAAACTAATTGTATAGTGTGTCTAGAAATATTGCATCAACTGCTTGCCCAGATATTTAATAATAGAGATAAAACTCATTAAGTATGTAAAAGGCAAATATATAAATAATAAAAAGCAAAAAATGCAGAAAAATAATATAGCTGTAAGTCCTTGAAAAAACAAAGGCCTGCACAAAGAACATTTCAAAATTCACCCCGTGAAATGCAAAGCAATTTTTCCTTTGGAAAAATTATTTCACGGGGCAAAAAAACAAAAACAAAACGCGCGGCTAAATACCGGGTGTTTTTTCATTATTGAATATATATCATTTTTCTGTTAGTATTAGTTTTATGAAACAGACATATAATATAATAACCTATGGGTGTCAGATGAATAAATCCGATTCAGAAAGGATTGCATCAGTACTTGAAAGTTCTGGATTTAAGAAAAGTAGTTTAAATAAAGCAGACTATGCTTTTTTAAATTTATGTTCTGTAAGACAATCAGCCATAGATAGGATCTGGGGAAAGATAAATCAAATTAAAAAAGATAATAAAAAAATTAAGATTGTTTTAACTGGTTGTATATTACCAGATGAAAAAAAGAAATTACAAAAAAAGGCTGACTATCTTTTGGATATAAAAAACTTAATGCAGTGGCCAATACTGAAAAACAAAAAAGATAAAGAATATTTTTGTGCTAAACCAAAACTTGATTCACAATTTGAAGCTTATGTGCCAATCATGACAGGCTGTAACAATTTTTGTTCATACTGTGCAGTACCATATACACGTGGTAGAGAAAAGTCTAGACCTGCAAAAGACATCCTAAACGAGGTGAACAAATTAGTTGTTCAAGGATATAAATTCATTACCCTACTCGGACAGAATGTAAATTCCTATTGCCAACCCGCCTTCGCCACTAACAATTCTAACTTGACTACGGCGGGCAGGCGTCAATTTAAAAATAAAAACAACTTTCCAAAACTATTAAAACAAATAAATAAAATTCCAGGAGATTATTGGTTATCTTTTGTAACATCTCATCCAAAAGATATGTCAGATGAACTAATTAAATCTTTCAAAAATTCTAAACACTTAATTCCCTACCTTCACTTACCTATTCAGTCAGGATCAAACAAAATTTTAAAGGTAATGAATAGAAAATATACCAGCCAAGATTATTTAAAATTAATAGACAAGGTTAAAAAAATAAATCCCGACATTAATCTATCTACAGATATTATTGTGGGCTTTCCAGGAGAAACAAAAAAAGACTTTAAAAACACAGTTAAAATGATGAAAAAAGTTAAATATGACATGGCATATATTGCCCAATATTCTCCACGCCCAAATACCAAAGCAGAAACATTAGAAGACAATATCTCTAAAGAGGAAAAGAAACAAAGAGAAAAGATATTAACAGATATTTTAAAAATTACTGCTTTAGAAAAAAACAAAAAAATGGTTGACAAAACCATAGAGGTATTAATAGAAAACAAAAAAGATAAATATTATTTAGGAAAGACAAGAAACTTTAAAAATGTTAAAATTAAAGTAAATAATAATAAAAATTTAATTGGAAAATTTGTTGATATTGAAATCACAAAAGCAAATACCTGGAATTTAGAAGGAAAAATCACTAAAGCAAATAAATATGAAAACAAAACAAGAAAAGCGTGAGGAACTCTTACGTAAGAAAAAAATAAAAGAAAAAAAGGGTGGTACTTTGGCTGGACAAATTCTACGGACAAAAACTTCTAATAAATACGCCGGAAAAGTCAAAAAGATGAAATAAAATACACCCTTTGCTGTAAAAAAACAAACCCCAAGGTCTCTGTGCTTGAATAACCAAGTCTCTTTAAAACCCAAGCATAATAATCATACTCCACATGTTTGTAAAGTCGCCAAAATTAATAGTCATTTTAGGACCAACTGCTACAGGAAAAACAAAACTAGCAGTTGATTTGGCATCTAAATTTAATGGTGAGATAGTTTCTGCAGATTCTAGACAGATATATAAAGGGATGGACATAGGTACTGGTAAGGACATGAAAGAATATAAAAAGATTAAATACCACCTAATTAATGTTGTTAATCCAAATACTAACTATAATCTAGTAAAATACAAAAGAAAAGCTTTAAAGACAATCAAAGATATAACAAAAAGAAATAAAATCCCCTTTCTTGTTGGTGGAACCGGATTATACATCTCATCAATTATAGACAACTATCAAATACCACCAGTTAAGCCAGACAAGAAAATAAGAGAGAAAATAAATAAACTAGACAAAAATGAACAAATAAAGCTATTAATGGAGCTTGATAGAGAATCTTTAAAATTTATAGACACAGATAACCCTCGAAGGCTAGAAAGAGCTCTCGAAGTTTGTTTAAATGGACAAAAGTTTTCAACTTATCGTCGTAAGCAAAGTAAACCACTCTTTAATGTTTTACAGATTGGCCTAACTTTTCCTAGAGAAGAAATAAATAAAAAAATAAACAAGAGAGTAGATGAAATGATAAAAACAGGATTAATTAAAGAAACTGAAAAAATAATAAAAAAATATGGTAGAAAATCAGCACCCCTAGAAACTATTGGTTATACAGAAATAATAGATTATTTAAACAAAAAAACAATCCCGCTAAGCGGGACTATTCAACTTATTAAAACTCACACTCATCAATTTGCTAAAAGACAAATGACCTGGTTTAAACGAGATAGAAACATTAATTGGGTTAAAAATAAAACTCAAGCCAATAAATTAATTAGAAAGTTTCTGAATCAATAAGTTTTCTGTTTCAACAGGATCTGCCTTACCCTTAGATTCTTTCATTATCTGTCCAATAAAAAACTTTAATAAAATTGTCTTACCTGCCTTAAATTGTTCCACTTCATTTTGATTTTTATTTATCACTTCGTCAACTAATTTTTCTAAATCTAAATCACCTGAAGATAAATCTTCATCTTCTAAAATATTCGATGGGTCTCCCCCAGTTTCTAACATACGTTCTAAAAGAACGTTTGCATTTTTTGTAGAAACTTTATTAATAAATAACATGGTAATAAACTCAGCAAAGTTTTCAGCTGAAATTGTATTATCTACATAGCTTAATTTACGACCAGTTAATAAACCACCCAGTTTATTAACTAACCATCCTGATACTAATTTTGTAAGTTTTGGTTGCTGTTCATTCCAAATCTTATTTCCTTCCCCTTCGATCTCTGGTATATCATTTAACCAACGCTTTAATTCAGAAACTACATTCTCTGTATAATCTGCTAAATCAGGATTTGATGTTATAACCTTAGCGTCTGCTAATCTAAACCCGTATTCATATACAAACCTATTTCTCTTACCTTGTGGCAATTCTGGTAATTCACGTTTAATTTCTTCTATATTAATCTCTGAATCTTTTGTAAAATTCATTGGCGGTAAATCTGGTTCTGGGAAATACCTATAATCTGCAAAACCCTCTTTAATCCTCTGTGCAAATGTCTCTCCCTTAGCTTCATCCCAACCACGTGTTTCCTGAATAATTTCTTTTCCTGCATCTAATTCTTTAGACTGTCTAATTATCTCATAATCTATAGACCTCTCAACCGCCTTAAAAGAGTTGAGATTTTTAATTTCTACTTTAGTTCCTAATTTATCACTATCACTAACACTAATATTTACTTCACACCTCATTTGTCCTTTTTGCATTTCTGCATCAGCAATATCAAGTTCACGAAATATTCTTTGTAATTCCTGGCAAAATTCTTTAGCTTCAGATCCAGATTCAATGTCTGGTTCTGAAACCATTTCCATTAAAGGAACTCCTGCTCTGTTATAGTCAACAAGACTACCATCATCCACATGTGTTAATTTGCCAGTATCTTCTTCTAGATGAATGCGTGTAATTCCAATTTCCTTATCATTGATTATAATACGCCCATTTTCACATAAAGGTTTATCATATTGTGAAATTTGATAATCTTTAGGTAAATCTGGATAAAAATATTGTTTACGATCAAATTTAGATTTTTCTCTAATTTTACAACCTAAAGCCAGCCCAGCTTTTATAACCATTTTAACAGCATCCATATTAATCACTGGTAAAGTGCCAGGATGTGCTAAACATACTGGACATGTATTTTTATTAGGTTCTAATCCCGAGTGCTCGGGGTCAAGACCAATTTTCCATGTTTCATTTAAACAATTACAAAACATCTTAGTTTTGGTTTTTAACTCTACATGAATTTCTAAGCCGATTGTTGGTTTATATTTCATATTTTTAGTTTATCATAGATTGAAAAATAAAAAAAGCCCATAAATTATTGTATGAATATAAATCCATGGCAGCATCACCCTCTCTTTGATAGCTAGGAATAATTGCATCTGAATAAATTTTTTTAATTTTCATTTTCATAAATTTATAGATGAACAATAACTTTAGTTTTATCAATTTCTACCCAATCATAAACAATTTTAGCATCACCAATCTGTAAACGCACACAACCATGCGAAACAGCTCTTCCGAGACTTCCTGTGCCTTCTCTGGCACCATTCAGGAACGGTAACTCATGAATACCGTTTTCAAGCCCCCCAGCAGTATAAAAACCAATAAACCATGGCATACCCCAACGCATTCCATCTGCTCCACCATAGGCCATGGGATACTTAGAAAAGGCTGTAAATTCTCCATATCTAGTTGGAGTTGATGGTTTTCCTGTTGAAGTTATTAAATCACAAACCAAAAATCCATTTTGATAACATTTAAAAGTTTGATCTGATACATCAATATCTATATATTTATATATCTCCTTATTCCCCACAGGTAAATTTTTAGGAGCAACCAAAAACTCCTTAAAATTATCTCCGTCTATGTCACCTACACCCAGAGACAATCCACCAATAAATTCATCTCTAAAAACAAACTTCGCCTTCTTTTCTTTACCATAACCATCAAAAACTCTTAAATGTGGCCCTCCACCTAAACCTGGTACTGTAACTATTTCTTGTTTTCCATCATTATCTATATCAATACCAAAAACTTCAACTCCACCAGAAAACTTTTCAGCATAAGCATAAAATTCATTAATCAAACTTAAATCTCCTCTATAGATCTGAACAAGTGGTTTGTCTAAAAAACCACCAGAAATTAATATTTCCTCTACCCCATCTCCTCCTAAATCGACTGATGATATGTCAATATTATCTGAAACAAAAGGCAGATCAATTTGTTTAATTAATTCTGCCTTAATATTAAATATTTTAAGTTGTTTAATCTCTTCTCCACCCACAGCCAAAATTTCATCTATATTGTCTCCATCAATATCTGCACAACCTATCTGTACTCCATTCTTAATTTTCTCATCAAATGCAAAAAAACCATTATTAATCTTAGTTTTTCCATATCCATCAAATATTCTTACATGAGCTCCCCCACCTTTATTAGCACCAACTAAAATTTCACCTTTTCCATCTCCATTAAAGTCACAACCAGCAATATTAATTCCATCAGTAAATTTCTCATTATATACTAAAAATTCATTAATTAGAGAACCATCACCACGTAAAATCTTTAAAAGTGATTTACTTTGTTTACCTGCGCCAATGAGGATCTCGCTTTTCCCATCACCACCCAAATCTATTATTGATAAATCATACCCACCTTCTAAACCCCATAAATCAATTTTCTTCATTTCATTCAGATCAGAATTATAAATATATATTAAGTCATTATTTTCTTCAGCGTGTAAAATATGACTAACACCAAAATATCCACCCACAGAGACAGTAAGGGCGATTAAAATATATATTAATATTTTAATACTTTTATGCATACTCTAATTATATCATAAACCAAAAAATCTGCCCAAAAAAAGCAGATTTTTTCTAAATATAATCACTTTAAATCACAAAATTATTCTATTCTAATCTCAAATTTTTTCTTTCTGTCATCCTGTGCCTTTTTGTCATCCCGAATTTATTTCGGGATTTAACATTCTTATTAGTTTAATAAATCTTTAGTTCAACTATTTTCTTTTCTCTAACTGAATTTATTTTATAATCTATTAGGATAATATAATTTTATCCTGAAACAAGTTCAGGACGACAGGAAAATAATGTTTCCCTGTTCAAAGTAATTATAGCACAAAATAAAAAACCCCAACACAGTAAAAAGTGTTGGGGTAAAAAGAGAAAGTTTACTGGAATGCGGTTTAAATATAGGTTAACCGCATCGATACTCTTACCAATTAGAGAGTATAATCCAGTAAATTTTTGGGTTTCATTCTCTTCTATGCTTACAAGTTAACATATATAAAAAAACTTGTCAAGCCCTAAATTGTGTAAAAAATGCAATTTGGCTAGTTTTAGCCAAAAACAAACAAAAAATTCACCTAAAAATTGATGAACTTTTTATATAAATTATTTTTATGACAGATCCTTCACTCTTAACAACACTAAAAGTCATTCAGGATGACAACATTAACAAACAACCTTAATTCCAGGACCCATAGTAGAACAAATAGAGATTGCTCTAACAAATGTTCCTTTAATTGTAGCAGGCTTTGCTTTAACAACATTATCTAAAAATATCTGATAATTTTCTTTTAACTTAACTTCATCCCAAGAAATCTTACCAATTACTTGATGGATGTTTGAAGTTTCATCATTCTTAAAAGCAACCTTACCACCTTTTAACTCTTTAACTGTTTTAGCAACATCTTTAGTTACAGTTTCATTTTTAGGGCTAGGCATTAAACCTTTAGGTCCAAGAACTTTAGCAATCTGTGCCAATTCTCTCATCATTTCTGGTGTGGCAACAGCAATATCAAAATCTATGGTTCCTTTATTCTTAATCTCTACTATTAAATCCTTTCCACCAACAACATCTGCTCCAGCTTCTTTTGCTTCTTTTTCGTTTTCAGTAAAAACTGCTACTTTTTTAGTTTTACCAGTACCATGTGGTAAAGAACAAGTTGAACGAACTTGTTGTTCACCTTTTTTTGGATCAATTCCAGTACGAATATGTACTTCTAAAGATTCATCAAATTTTGCACTAGCATTTTCTTTTACTAGTTTTAAAGCTTGGTCTAAGGAATATATTTTATCCTTATCAAAATTAGCTTGTTTTTTCATATATATTTTCCTTTCGTGGTAATCGCCCCGAGCACTCGGGGCTCCCACAAATTAATTATATTCTTAATCTTCTTTTCTTCTTAAATCTCTTTTAATAGTAAACCAATGAAACAACCATAAAGGTAAACCAACTAAAATTAATGAAATTGCTGTTGATGCCTGTCTTTGGCGATTGCGTAAGATATATCTGTCGGAATCTAAATTCTTTTCAGAATCTTGCCATTCTTGATAATCTACTAACCAATCATCAATTCTTTCTCTTTGTTCAGGAGTTAGTTCACATGTATCACCACAAACCTTTAACTGTTCAACAGTTTTCATGTCAGGATCTTGTAAATATACTTGAGCTGGGCGATTTGCATATCTATCTTGCTGATCAGCTTGCGTAAAAATCAAAGCTTTTAAGCCAAGGTTAATAATCATTGATGTCCCAATAATTAACATTGCTAGACCGACTAAAGCAAATAGGTATAGGTAGATTGTACGAATGATTGGATTTTTCATATTAATTTCTCCGCCTCCGCCCCTACCAGTCACTACTGGACTACGGCGGATACAATTTTAATATTTTTTAAGACACAAGAACCTGTCCGCCATAGTCCCGAGCACTCGGGACGAAGGAGGACTAGGTGATTGTTAAACCCATTTGTCTGGCTGTGCCTTCAATAATTTTCATTGCACCTTCAATGTTTACTGCATTTAAATCTGGCATTTTAATTTCAGCAATTTCTTTAACTTGTGCCTTGGTCACTTTGCCAATCTTTTCTGAATTTGGTTTTCCAGATCCTTTCTTGATATTAGCTGCTTTTTTTAATAACTCAGCTGCTGGTGATGTTTTTAATTTAAAATCAAAAGTTCGATCTTCGTAAACAGATATTTCTACAGGAATA
>JBDRGZ010000045.1:0-3393 GCA_043817345.1 Patescibacteria group bacterium | reverse complement strand
GATTTGGAAAAATGGTAATATAGAAATAGATGGTGGTGTTAATAATATAAATATAAAAAGGATTAAAAAAGCAGGAGCTAATTTAATTTGCTCTGGTTCATATATTTTTAATAATTCAAATATTGAAAAAGCAATAAAAAGCTTAAAATGAAAACAATAAAACAAATGGAAAAAATGGCCTGTGTTATTAGACAGGATATTATTAAAATGTTAGAAAAAGCTGGTTCTGGTCATTCAGCTGGTTCATTAGGAATGGCTGATGTTTTTACTGCTTTGTATTTTTCTGGTGTTGTAAAACATAATCCTAAAAAACCTAATTGGTCTGAAAGAGATAGAATTGTTTTATCAAACGCACATATTTGCCCTGTTCAATATGCTGTTTTAGCTAGAGCAGGGTATTTTTCTTTAAATAAATTATCTACATTAAGAAAACTTGGTTCTTCTTTACAAGGGCACCCACACAAAGATTCTTTAGCTGGCATAGAAGCCACTGGTGGGCCAATTGGACATAATACATCTGTTGCTGTTGGCATGGCTTATTCATTTAAAATGGATGGGAAAAGAAATCAAGTATATTGTTTGGTTGGAGATGGCGGTCAAGATGAAGGACAAGTTTGGGAAGCAAATATGTTTGCTGCAAAACATAAACTAGATAATTTGACCTTTATAATGGACCGTAATAATATTCAAATAGATGGATATACAGAAGACGTAATGCCATTAGAACCATTAAGAGCTAAATATGAAGCATTTAATTGGCACGTAATTGATGTTAATGGTCATAGTATTAAAGCAATTGTTGATGCTGTTGAGCAAGCAAAAGCAATTTATGAAAAGCCAGTAATGATTCTTGCTCATACTATTCCTGGTAAGGGAGTTGATTTTATGGAGTGGGAATATTCTTGGCATGGAAAAACACCAAAAGAACAAGAAGCTCGTGAAGCTCTTCGTCAATTAAGAACATTAGGAGGTAAAATTAAATCTGAAGATGAGTAAATTAAAAGACTATATTAAAGAACAAAAAGAAAAAGGTTTTTCTGATGAAGAAATTAGAAAGGCGTTATTAGATGTTGGGTGGGGCGAAGACATTATTGATGGTGGATTTAGGGCGATTACGAGCAAAGTGAAGAAACCGCCAACTACTCTTATTTCAATATTATTTTTATTGGCAGCTATTTTTCATCTAGCAATCGTTCCGTTTCTTTCTTTATTTGGTTTTGTTAGCTGGGCATTTAGGATGATGACGATTTTTTCTATAATTTCTTCAATATTATCCTTTATTTGTTTTATCGCGTTGATTGGTAGAAAGAGTTGGTATCTTAAGCCGTTTTTAATGTTATTTGGCATGGTATTTGTAATGGGATTATTTTCATTTTCTTTTTTTGTTGTTATCCAAATTTTAATTCTTGTTATCATATTTGTTGTTCTTTGGAAACAAAAAGAGAAATTTGATTATCAATTACCAGCTAAGTTTTTTCAGAGATGGTCTTTTTTGATTGTGGGAGCAATTATTGGTTTGATTTTGGGGATGGTTTTTTTGGCAGAAACTAATCAATGGATTACTCCAAAGTGGGTTGAGGTTAGAGAAGAAGTGGAGATGGAAAGAGAGGAGACTAGGAAAAAAGAAGTAATTCCAGAAGATTGGGGTACTTATAGAAACGCTGAATATGGTTATCAAATAGACTATCCAATTAATTGGACTATTTATGATGATGGTAGATATTTTTTAGAGTCAGGCGGTCTTATTATGGATGCTAGCTCTAGCGATGTAAATATTCAGACGTTTTCTTTAGATGAGATTAAAAAAAGAGTAGAAAAAAAAGATGATTTATTTAAATTAGGCGCATTAGATTATATGTGTGCCATGAAAGATGATTGTGTTAATTTAAATATAAAAGTTGAATCTACTTATAATTCATTGGAAGAATGGATAGAAAAAGATGTTGCCCAAGTTAAATCAAATTTAGAAACTGCAAAAGAACAGGGTTTTGATTGGGAATATAAAGAAGAATATATTTTACTTAATAATGAAATAAGGGCCTATGAGTTTATTATTTGGATTCCATACTCTTTGCTCTTTCCAGCAAGACATTATGTGGCTTTTTTTAGAGAAGGATTGTTGTATGAAATAACAGTATCAACAATAGAAGAGGTTTTATTTGATAAATATCCTAAAACCATTCAACAGATGATTTCTAGTTTTAAATTTATTAATCAATAAGCACAAAAGAAAGTATGAGTAAATTAGAAAAAAATTTAAAAATGGTACCAACTCGTAATGGATATGGAGAGGGTTTAGTTGAATTGGGAAAAAACAATAAAGATATTGTTGTTTTATGTGCTGATATTAGTGATTCTACTAAGTCAGGAATGTTTAGAGATGCTTATCCAGATAGATTTATTCAAACTGGTATTGCTGAGCAAAATATGATGGGGTTGGCAGTTGGATTAGCATTAACAGGCAAGATTCCATTTGTTTCTACTTATGCTGTATTTTGTCCTGGGCTTAATTGGAGTCAGATTCGAGTTAATGTTTGTCAGAATAATGCTAATGTTAAAATAACTGGAGCTCATGCTGGTATTTCTGTTGGCCCAGATGGTATGAGTCATCAAGCATTAGAAGATATGGCTATTATGCGTTGTTTGCCTGGAATGGTTGTTTTAGCTCCTTGTGATGCTATTGAAACAAAAAAAGCTACTATTGCAGCAGCTAAGTATAATGGTCCAGTATATTTACGTTTTGCTCGTGAAGCAACTCCTGTTTTTACTACAGAAAAAACTCCTTTTAAAATTGGACAAGCTAATGTTTTAAAAAATGGAAGCGATGTAACTATTATTGCTTGTGGTCCTTTGGTATATAAAGCATTATTAGCTGCTGAAAAATTAAAAGATATTTCAGTTAGAGTTATTAATAATCATACAATCAAACCATTAGATGAAAAAACAATTTTAAGGGCTGCTAAAGAGACAGGCGCTATTGTAACTGTTGAAGAGCATCAAGTAATTGGTGGTTTGGGCTCTGCTGTTGCAGAATATTTATCTAAAAACAAACCAGTTCCAATTGAAATGATTGGTGTTCAAGATAGATGGGGAGAATCTGGTGACCCAGATGAATTAATTGAAAAATTTGGCATGGGTGTTGATTCAATAATCAAAGCTGTTAAAAAAGTAATTAATAAAAAAATATGAAGAGAGGATTTACCTTAATAGAGCTTTTAGTGGTTATTGCCATAATTGGTATTTTAGCTACTGTTGTTTTAGTAAGTATGAATACTGCTAGAGTAAAAGCTCGAGATATTAAAAGAGTTGCTGACTTAAAACAAGTTAGTTTAGCCTTAGAAATATATCATGATTCTAATTTTCAATATCCAGGAGTAACTGGTTGTTCTCAAG
>JBDRGZ010000044.1:0-3393 GCA_043817345.1 Patescibacteria group bacterium | reverse complement strand
GATTTGGAAAAATGGTAATATAGAAATAGATGGTGGTGTTAATAATATAAATATAAAAAGGATTAAAAAAGCAGGAGCTAATTTAATTTGCTCTGGTTCATATATTTTTAATAATTCAAATATTGAAAAAGCAATAAAAAGTTTAAAATGAAAACAATAAAACAAATGGAAAAAATAGCCTGTGTTATTAGACAGGATATTATTAAAATGTTGGAAAAAGCTGGTTCTGGTCATTCAGCTGGTTCATTAGGAATGGCTGATGTTTTTACTGCTTTGTATTTTTCTGGTGTTGTAAAACATAATCCAAAAAAACCCAATTGGTCTGAAAGAGATAGAATTGTTTTATCAAACGCACATATTTGCCCTGTTCAATACGCTGTTTTAGCTAGAGCAGGGTATTTTTCTTTAAATAAATTATCTACATTAAGAAAACTTGGTTCTTCCTTACAAGGACACCCACATAAAGATTCTTTAGCTGGTATAGAAGCTAGTGGTGGTCCAATTGGACACAATACATCTGTTGCTGTTGGTATGGCTTATTCATTTAAAATGGATGGGAAAAGAAATCAAGTATATTGTTTGGTTGGAGATGGTGGTCAAGATGAGGGACAGGTTTGGGAAGCAAATATGTTTGCTGCTAAACACAAACTAGATAATTTAACTTTTATAATGGACCGTAACAATATTCAAATAGATGGATATACAGAAGATGTAATGCCATTAGAACCATTAAGAGCTAAATATGAAGCATTTAATTGGCATGTAATTGACGTTAATGGTCATAGCATTAAAGCAATTGTTGATGCTATTGAACAAGCAAAAGCAATTTATGAAAAACCAGTAATGATTCTTGCTCACACTATTCCTGGCAAGGGTGTTAATTTTATGGAATGGGAATATTCTTGGCACGGAAGAACACCAAAAGAACAAGAAGCTCGCGATGCTCTTCGTCAATTAAGAACGTTAGGTGGTAAAATTAAATCTGAAGATGAATAGTATAAAAGACTATATTAAAGAAAACAGAGAAAAAGGTTTTTCTGATGAAGAAATTAGAAAGGCGTTATTAGATGTTGGGTGGAGCAAAGATATTATTGATGGTGGATTTAGGACGATTACGAGCAAAGCAAAGAAACCACCGACTACTCTTATTTCAATATTATTTTTATTGGCAGCTATTTTTCATCTAACAATCATTCCGTTTCTTTCTTTGTTTGGTTTTGTTAGCTGGGCATTTAGGATGATGACGATTTTTTCTATAATTTCTTCAATATTATCTTTTGTTTGTTTTGTCGCATTGATTAGTAAAAAGAGTTGGTATCTTAAGCCGTTTTTAATGTTGTTTGGCATGGCATTTGTAATGGGATTATTTTCATTTTCTTTTTTTGTTGTTATCCAAATTTTAGTTCTTGTTATTATATTTATTGTTCTTTGGAAACAAAAAGAGAAATTTAATTATCAATTACCAGTTAAGTTTTTTCAGAGATGGTCTTTTTTAATTGTGGGAGCAATTATTGGTTTAATTTTGGGGATGGTTTTTTTGGCAGGAACTAATCAATGGATTACTCCAAAGTGGGTTGAGGTTAGAGAAGAAGTGGAGACGGAAAGAGAGGAGACTAGAAAAAAAGAAGTAATTCCAGAAGATTGGGGTACTTATAAAAACGTTGAATATGGTTATCAAATAGACTATCCTATTAATTGGACTATTTATGATGATGGTAAATATTTCTTGGAACCAGGTAGTCTTATTATGGATGCTAGTTCCAGTGATGTGAATATTCAGACATTTTCTTTAGATGAGATTAAAGAAAGAGTAGAAAAAAAAGATAGTTTATTTAAATTAGGCGCACTAGATTATATGTGTGCTATGAAAGATGATTGTGTTAATTTAAATATAAAAGTTGAATCTACTTATAATTCATTGGAAGAATGGATAGAAAAAGATGTTGCTCAAGTTAAATCAAATTTAGATACTGCAAAAGAACAGGGTTTTGATTGGGAATATAAAGAAGAATATATTTTACTTAATAACGAAATAAGGGCCTATGAATTTGTTATTTGGATTTCACACTCCTTGCTCTTTCCAGCAAGACATTATGTTGCTTTTTTTAGAGAAGGATTGTTGTATGAAATAACAGTATCAACAATAGAAGAGGCTTTATTTGATAGATATCCTAAAACTATTCAACAGATGATTTCTAGTTTTAAATTTATTAATCAATAAGTACAAAAGACAAGATGAATAAATTAGAAAAAAAATTAAAAATGGTACCAACCCGTAATGGATATGGAGAGGGTTTAGTTGAATTGGGCAAAAACAATAAAGATATTGTTGTTTTATGTGCTGATATTAGTGATTCTACTAAGTCTGGAATGTTTAGAGATGCTTATCCAGATAGATTTATTCAAACTGGTATTGCTGAGCAAAATATGATGGGATTAGCAGTTGGATTAGCATTAACAGGCAAGATTCCATTTGTTTCTACTTATGCTGTATTTTGTCCTGGGCTTAATTGGAGTCAGATTCGTGTTAATGTTTGTCAAAATAATGCAAATGTTAAAATAACTGGAGCACATGCTGGTATTTCTGTTGGCCCAGATGGTATGAGTCATCAAGCGTTAGAAGATATGGCTATTATGCGTTGTTTGCCTGGAATGGTTGTTTTAGCTCCTTGTGATTCAATAGAAACAAAAAAAGCCACCATTGCAGCAGCTAAGTATAATGGTCCAGTATATTTACGCTTTGCTCGTGAGGCAACTCCTGTTTTTACTACTGAAAAAACTCCTTTTAAAATTGGACAAGCCAATGTTTTAAAAAATGGAAGCGATGCAACCATTATTGCTTGTGGTCCTTTGGTATATAAAGCATTATTAGCTGCTGAAAAATTAAAAGATATTTCAGTTAGAGTTATTAATTCTCATACAATCAAACCATTAGATGAAAAAACAATTTTAAAGGCTGCCAAAGAGACTGGTGCTATTGTAACTGTTGAAGAGCATCAAGTAATTGGTGGTTTAGGTTCTGCTGTTGCAGAATATTTGTCTAAAAACAAACCAGTTCCAATTGAAATGATTGGTGTTCAAGACAGGTGGGGAGAGTCTGGTGACCCAGATGAATTAATTGAAAAATTTGGTATGGGCGTTGATTCAATAATTAAAGCTGTTAAAAAAGTAATTAATAAAAAAATATGAGAAAAGGATTTACCTTAATAGAGCTTTTAGTGGTTATTGCCATAATTGGTATTTTAGCTACTATTGTTTTAGTAAGTATGAATACTGCTAGAGTAAAAGCTCGAGATATTAAAAGAGTTGCTGACTTAAAACAAGTTAGTTTAGCCTTAGAAATATATCATGATTCTAATTTTCAATATCCAGGAGTAACTGGTTGTTCTCAAG
>JBDRGZ010000043.1:0-6773 GCA_043817345.1 Patescibacteria group bacterium | reverse complement strand
TTAGAAGGTGATTTTGGTAAATTAAAGAAAGAGCAAGAAGAAGTGATGTTAGATGTGTTTAATAACAGTAATAGGTTGGTTAGATTAGTTAATATATTTTTAAATGTTTCGCGTATAGAATCTGGTAGATTGAAATTACAGAAATCTGAATTTGATTTATCTGAATTGGTTGATGAAATATCAAGAGAATTAAAACTTGAAGCAGATAAGAAGAGATTGACATTGGAAGTTGTTAAACCAAAAGACAAGGTTGCAGTTTTAGCTGATAGAGATAAGGTAGCAGATGTGGTTTTAAATTTAATAGATAATGCAATTAAATATACAGAAAAAGGTAAAGTCAAGACTTCTGTGATTTTAAATAAAGAAAAGGCTAGGGTAGAAGTTAAAGATTCAGGTGTTGGTATAAGTCCAGAAGAGGCTAAGGAGTTATTTAATAAATTTGTTCGTGGTAAGAAAATTGCTCAAATAAACACTTCAGGTACTGGTTTAGGGTTATTTATTGCTAAGAAAATCATTGAATTACATGAAGGTAAGATCTGGGTGGAAAGCAAGGGAGAAAACAAGGGTAGTACTTTTATGTTTGAGATACCGATTAAATAAATACAACAAACAAATTGACAATATGATAAAATTTGTTTATAATCAAACCATAGTTAAATATTAAATTTATGGCTAACAAAAAGATAAAATCAAATTTTCCAGTAATTATTGAAAAAGACGAGAGTGGATATTTTTTTGCTAAAGTTCCTACATTGAAAGGTTGTCATACACAAGCAAAAACTCTACCAGAATTATATAAAAGGTTGAACGAGGTTATACAGCTTTGCTTGGAAGTTGAAAGGAAAGAGAAAATAAAACTTTCTAGTTCGTATGAGTTTGTTGGTTTTCAGCAATTTGAAGTTTTGATTCCCGCAAAAGTTAAATATGCCTAAATTAGTAATAATCTCAGGTAAGAAAATGATTAAACTTTTGAATTGTTGTGGTTTTAAAATAGTTAGAATAAAAGGAAGTCATCATTTTTTGAAAAACAATGAAAGCAATTTAGTTACTACAGTGCACGTGCATGGCAATGAAACTTTGGGTGTAAGTTTAATTAAAGATATTTTGTCTGATATTAATATGACTGTTGAGAAATATGAAAAATTGAGAAGAAAAGTATAATTAAGAAAGAGTAGAAATTAAGAGCCAGAACACGGCTTTTTTGTTTACTTTAAATTTGTGATATAATAAGTGGGAAATATATATTTATTCACATGTTTACACCTAGAATAATTAATAAAATTAAAAAAGCAAACTTAATAGGTAGAGGTTGTAATAGCTTTGCTACAGCTGATAAGTGGGAGTTAGTTAGAAAAGCTAAAACCAAAGATAGTAAGTTTGTAATTTGCAATATATCTGAATCAGAACCAGGTGTTTTTAAGGATAAATATATTTTGGAGATGTGGCAGGAAAGAGTTGTTGAAGGAATTAAGTTAGCCATGAAAACAGTAGGAGCTAAAAAAGGATTCATATATATAAACCCAGAATATTATGATCATTTTTTTGATCACTTAATAGCAACTATTAGATCCCAAGAAGTAGATATTGAAATATATGAAAAACCCCTCCATGACTATATAGGCGGGGAAGAAACAGCAGTAATTAATTCAATGGAAGGTAAGAGGGTGGAACCAAAATTAAAACCACCATATCCAACTACTGAAGGTTTTTTAAATCAACCAACTTTAGTTAATAATTGCGAAACATTTTATGCTGTTTCTTTAATTAATTCTGACGAGTACAAGAATACTCGTTTTTATTGTTGTAGTTTGTCCACCTCCGCCACTAACCACTCTTATGCTTCGGCGGATAAACTTTTTGTGTTGCAAAATAAACAAGTTCTTGAATTGCCAACAAATATTACAATTAGAAAAGCATTGTTAGAATTTGGACATAATCCGAGTGATAAATATTTTTATCAAGTTGGTGGTGGTGCTGGAGGTAATTGTTATAATCATAAACAATTAAATAGAAAATTTTCTGGATTAGCAAGTATAATTATTTATAATAAAAATAAATCAGAAAAAGATATTGTATTAAAATGGTTGGACTTTTTTAAAAATGAATCTTGTGGACAATGCGTTCCTTGCAGGGAAGGTACATTTAGGTTAAGAAACATAATGGAAGAATATTTTCAAGATAATTCTAGTTTAAACAAAGAAGTATTTGAAGATTTAATATATACATTACAGAATACAAGTTTTTGTCCTCTAGGTAGAATTTCAGCTAATGCAATGTTATCATATTTTAAAAATGTAAAAGGCAGAAATTTAAAAGTTGAGTTTGGTGAGAAATGTGATATAAAATAAATTATGAAAAAATTAAAATTTAAAATTAATGATAAACAATATTTTGCTAAACCTGGTGAAACAGTTTTGGATGTGGCGTTAAGAGAAAAGATAGAAATTCCACATTTATGTAAACATCCAGATTTATCTATAAAAGGGAATTGCAGAGTTTGTTTGGTTGAGGTTAAAGGGATGGGGTTAGTTACATCTTGTTCAACTAAAGTTGAAGGGGGTATGGAAGTTTTAACTGAAGACGAAAATGTTATTAGAACTAGACGCGCTAATTTAGAATTAATTTTTGCCGAGCATGTAGAAAAGTGTGAAACATGTATATACCAAGATAATTGTATAATATTAAAATATGCTAAGGAATATGATTTAAAAATTTCTAGATTTGAGGAAAGAAAAATGCATTATCCAATTTGGCAGTTTGGAGATTCAATACAATTTGATGCATCAAAATGTATAGATTGTCGTAATTGTGTAGAAGTTTGTAAGAAAAATCAGACTTGTGATTTTTTTGAAGTTGCTCAACGCGGAGTAGAAACAACAGTAAAACCAAAAGGAAAGCCTAAAGACGAATTAAATGAAAAAGATTTAGATTTATTAAAAAATAATCCAGATAAATTTGATTGTACATATTGTGGTCAATGCGTTGTACATTGCCCGGTTGGAGCAATTTCAGGTGTATCTCATTGGCAAGAAGTTGATAAGCTATTAGCTAATCGTAAAGATAAGGTATTGGTTTCTCAAATTGCTCCATCTATTCGTGTATCAATTGGAGAAGAGTTTAATCAAAAACCGGGTAAGATTGTAACAGGTCAGTTAGCAGCTTCAATGAAGAAATTAGGTTTTGATTATGCTTTTGATGTTAACCTTGGAGCAGATATTACTACATATGAAGAAGCTCAAGAACTTATACATTGGCTGACTTCAGATAAACCAAAACCAATGTTTACTTCTTGTTGCCCGGGATGGGTTAAATTTGTTGAATTTTATTATCCAGAATTTCTTTCTCATTTAACAACGACCAAATCCCCAGTTATGTGTTCTGGGCCAATTATTAAAACATATTTTGCAGATTTTCTTAAAAAAGATCCTAGAGATATTGTTGTTGTATCAATTATGCCTTGTACTGCAAAGAAACATGAGGCTGGATTGAGTAGGCATGATATAGACTTGGGGTTGTGTTTAGATAGATTAGATTTAAAAAATATTGAACAAGTTTGTAAAAATAGGGAAGAATTAAAAGGAACCAAAGTTCCATCTGTAGATCATGTTATTACAACTCGTGAATATGCTTATCTATTACATAAACATAAAATAGATTTACCTAGTTTAAAACCACAAGATTTAGATAAACCTTTGGGTGTTTATTCAGGAGCTGCTGCAATATATGGGGCTACTGGAGGAGTGATGGAATCTGCTTTGCGCAGTGCAGACTATATGTTTCGTGTTTTGGACGAAACAGGATCTTTAAAATCTGTTGTAAATGGTGAGAATTACAAGTTAAAGAAATCCCGAGTACTTGGGACAAAAATTTCTCAATCAAGGATTGAATTTAAAGAAGCTAGGGGGATGCAAGGAATAAAAGAAGCTACGGTTAAGCTTGCTGGTAGAAAGGTAAAAATAGCTGTTGTTAATGGGCTTGGTAATGCTAGAAAAGTTTTAGATAATTTACGAGCGGGAAAAGTTGAATATGATTATGTAGAAGTCATGGCATGCCCAGGCGGGTGTATAGGTGGTGGTGGTCAGCCAGTACCAACAAATTCAAAAATACGTGTTAAGCGTGTTGCTGCACTATATGAGATTGGCAAGAATCTTCCAATACATACTGCACATGAAAATCCAAGTGTGTTAGAGATATATAAGAAGTACTTTAAAGGAGATAAGAAATTAATTGAAGATATTTTACATTCTGGGTTTGAAACAACAGACAAAGAAGGATATTCTATTTTATAATGTCATTCTGAGGGCAAAGCCCGAAGAATCTGTTGTTTAAAAAACAGATCCTTCGCTTCGCTCAGGATGACAACCAAAAAATTATGACTAAAACAGCAATTTTAATAAAACCAAATGTTGTCTATCTAACTAAGTTTACATTACTGTTAGCTATAGCAACCTTTGCACCTTTTATTGGATTTCATTCCCAATGGATTACAGGTCCTTTAGTTAATGCAGCTTTAATTTTAAGTGTATATATGGTTGGGGCTAGGGGAGCTTTACTTATTGGTATGTTGCCATCAACAATAGCTTTATCTACTGGATTACTGCCAGCAATGTTAGCGCCAATGATTCCTTTTATTATTATCTCTAATAGTTTGTTGATTTTAGTAGTAGATTTTATATATAAGAAATCATTGATTAAAAATTTTAATGTAAATTATGCCACAGGGTTAGTGGTTGCTTCGGGAGTAAAGTCTCTTTTTTTATTCTTGACATCCAGTGTTGTAGTGGGTTTATTAATCAAACAAGAATTAGCAGTAAAGGTTGCAACCATGATGTCCTACCCTCAGTTTATTACAGCCATAATCGGTGGAATAATTGTATTTGGATTTTTGAAGATATTAAAGAAATAAATATATGGTGAACAAAAATTTAAAATTAGAAATTTTAGAAAAAATGACAACCTTAATAGCTGCTGGCCTAGGTTTAGTAGCTGCATTAGCTTGGAATGATGCTATAAAAAAATTATTCGAATCCATTTTTGGCAAAGCCTCTAACTTAGCAGTTATGTTTCTTTATGCAATAGTTGTTACAGTTATTGTTGTCATAATTACAATTAAATTGAGTAGAACAACAAACAGGCTAAAAGAAGAGTTAGGTATTAACGAAGGAAAGAAATGAAGATCAAATCAATAAAATCGATTAAAAGTTTTAAAAATAAAACCGTGATGGTACGAGCAGATTTTGATGTCCCTTTAAAGAATAATAGGATTGTGGATGATGCTAGATTAAAAACCTTAATTCCAACAGTTAAATATTTGTTAGTTAAAAAAGCTAAACAAATTATTTTAATTGGTCATTTGGATAGACCAAAAGGTAAAGTAGATAAAAAATTAAGTTTAAAACCAATAGTTAAATATTTAAGTAAAACCTTTAAAGATATTGATTTGATTGGTTCTTTAGATAAAAAATCTGAATCTCAGATTGTTGTTTTAGAAAATATTAGGTTTTGGTCAGAAGAAGAAAAGAATAATAAGAAGTTTGCTAAAAAATTATCTAAATTAGCAGACATATATGTTAATGAATGTTTTTCAACTTCTCATCGTAAACATGCATCAGTTGATGCAATTCAAAGTTTTTTACCGAGCTATGCAGGATTGCATTTAGAAAAAGAAATTTCTAATTTAAGTTTAAAACCTAAGAAACCATTAGTGCTTGTTGTTGGTGGAGCTAAGATTGAAACTAAATTACCAGTTATTAATTCCTTTTTAGATAAAGCAGAATATATTTTAGTTGGTGGAGCTGTGGCAAATAACTTTTTAAAAGCTAGGGGAGAAGATGTTGGTAAATCATTGATAGATAAGAAATATTTAAAAGAAGCTGTAAAGATATTAAAGAAGTTTAAAAATAAGGTGATTTTACCAGTAGATTACGTATCTGGAAAAGATAAAATATTAGATATTGGTCCTAGAACAATCATGCTATTTAATGGTATAATCAAATCAGCAAAAACCATTATCTGGAACGGTCCAATGGGGAATTTTGAAAAGAAAAAATTTGCTAATGGCACTTTTAAAGTTGTTGAGGGTATTTTAAGTAATACTAAAGCAAATATTGTAATTGGTGGGGGAGAAACAGGAGAAGTTCTTAAGGGTCAGAAGATTAAAAAGAATGTTTTTGTTTCTGTTGGTGGAGGAGCAATGTTAGAATTTTTAGCAGGAAAGAAGCTGCCTGGATTAAAAAAGATAATTAAAAAGTAATTTTTCTTGTCATCCTGAATTTGTTTCAGGATAAAACAGACAAGCTAAATAGAACACTAAATCCCGAAACAAGTTCGGGATGACAGAGAGACTATTTTTATGCCTAAAAATATATTTAAGATATCTAGAATAAATGCCAGAGAAATTTTAGATTCTCGTGGTAATCCTACTGTTGAAGCAGAAGTAGTTTTGGATTGCGGAATTTCTGCTAAAGCTTCTGTACCAAGTGGAGCATCTACTGGTGAACATGAGGCAGTTGAATTAAGAGATGAAGACAAAAAAAGATATGCTGGTAAAGGTGTATTAAAAGTTTGTGAAAATATTAGGACAAAGATAAATAAAGGATTGAAAGGAATGGATATTTTACAACAACAAGAGATTGATAAAAGAATGATTGAATTAGATGGAACAGATAATAAAGGGAATTTAGGGGCTAATGCTACACTCGCAGTTTCTTTAGCTTGTTGTAGGGCTGGTGCTTTAGTATCTAATTTAGAATTACATGAATATATTTCTAAGA
>JBDRGZ010000042.1:0-2142 GCA_043817345.1 Patescibacteria group bacterium | reverse complement strand
CCACATTTATCAAAAGCTAATTTAATCTTCTGACAATCCTTCTCGCTTGGCAATAAATATTCAATATCAATATCTTTTTTTTCATTTAACAACTCTTCTATATGTTTAATAATTGTATTTTTAGCAAAACATTGTTTTTCATATATTTCCGCAATTGACATTCTTTTTTTAACCATCTTCATTGTCTTTTCTTTATTAGAAACTCTTTTCTTTTTAATTTTAATTGGTTTTTCAAAATTATCTTTAACAAATATCTTATGAGCTCTTGTTTTTTCTTCTTTGGAAAAACTTTCTAAAGCTTTAATGGTTTCTTCTGACATAGACCTAAACTCTTTATCAAATTCAAGGATGTTTTGGTCAACCTCTAAAGCTAATTCATTTAAACCTTTTAAAGCTAATCCATCTAATGAGCGAACTCGAGATAAAGCAACATAACCCATACCAGGGGTAAAAGACTTGGATAAATCAACTTCAGCTAAATCTAGACTTAATCCTTGACTTTTATGAACAGTAATAGCCCAAGCTAAACGTAAAGGTAATTGTTTAATTTGAGAAATGGTTCTTCCCTCTTCTTCTATCATCCATTCCGTAGGATAAGCAGTAACTTTTTTACCCCTACTAGTTAGAACAATAGGAAAAGTATTTTCATCAAAATCAACTACCCTGCCAATTGTTCCATTAACAACACCTTCTTCAAAATTATTTTTAACAAACATTACCTTAGCGCCTTTTTTAATAATCAGGTTTTCTGGAGCAAGACAACTTTTCTTTAATATTTCTGAAACCTTCTTATTACCCCTTGATTGCATTAAATAACTGTATGGTTGTTCCCTTATCTTGCCTAATTCCTGTAAATTAATAGCCTCCACATCAACATTGTGGGTATATAGCTTGGTTGGTTCTAGTTTATGATCAAGAGTTTTATGTAAACGTTCAAAAAGTAATTTTTTGCTATTATCACTAACTTGTCCATCCCTGATCTCATTTAAAATATTTAAAAAAACAATATCTTCTTGACGAAACTGTTCAGTTAAATAACAAACATTTAGATCCATGTTCTGCCAAATCTCAGATTCTGTTACCCATTGTGCTTCTCCACCGTTTCTTCCAATCGGTGGCAGTTGGAAAAAATCACCAGATAAAATAACTTGCAGGCCACCAAAAGGTTGGATACTTTGTCTAAAGGCTTGGCATAAAGTATTAACTAAATCTAATTGATGTGCATGTAGCATTGATACTTCGTCAATAATTAACACATCATTATTGTAAAAATGCTTTTTTAAATATGGTTTTTTTAATAATGATTTAATATCATTATTATTCAAACTATCATTAATACCAATTCCTGACCATGAATGGATGGTAGTACCTCCCAAATGTGTGGCAGCAATTCCAGTTGCTGCTGTTACTCCTACACCAATTCTATGTTTTTTAAGATAATTAATATATGAATTCAAAACATATGTCTTTCCACTACCAGCTGACCCAGTCAAAAAGACATTTTTACCTGTTTTTAATATATCTAAAGCTTGTGTTTGTCTCATAAGTGTATTCTAACATTAAAGTTAAAGAAACAAAAAATCGGGTTTAAACCCGATTTTTATATATATCTTACAATCTAATTATTTTTCCATAATCCGTGTAAATTACAGTATGCTCTGGCACCAACAATTTTTTTACGAGTATAGAACTCTACTTGTGGGCTATCACCTGGTTTTAAAAATCTTTTGCCACGCTTCCCGTCTTCTGGGATAATTTCGATCCATTCAATGTAATGATCGTCATTCATTGGGTGATCAACTTCTCCAACCTTAATTATTACTCCATCTTTACCTTCACAAACATTGGCTGGTAATTCTTCAATTATAGGTACATGTTTTTCAGTTGCTGTGTCTTCTGTATTTTCTTCTAACAATTTCATTGGCTGATTACAACAAACTAGCTCACCTGCTCCTGTATGTAAAACTTCAACAACATTACCACATACTTCACATTTATATATTTGATATAGTTGAGTCATATTAAAAAGTGTGTCATCCTGAACGACTGTTATAGTCGTTATGAGTGAAGGATCTGTTTTTTATTCCAGTAAATCTGGAAATTTCCATTTTTCTGATAAATCCTTAAACTCTGGATTTGTTA